>JANQNV010000325.1 GCA_028279425.1 Longimicrobiales bacterium
CGCGGAGGACGCCGCCGCGGCGGGCGAGCGCGAGGGCGCCCGCGCGGTCGAGCCCACCGAAGAAGAAGGGGGGCGCACCGAGCTCCGTTCTCTGATGCAGAGCACGCGCGATCAGACCGACATCGACCCCTGCAGGCCCGCCCTCGCTCACGCCTTGCCTCCATCGGCCGTCGCCAGGAGCGCCGCGGCACGTTCGACCACGCGGTCGGCCACGTCCTGCTTCGAGAGGAGCGGGAGAGCTTCGTCGGTCCCGTCGTTGTGGAGCAGCGTCACCCGATTCGTTTCGACCTCGAAGCCGGCCATGGGGTCCGTTGCGTCGTTCGCGACCAGGAGGTCGAAGCCCTTGGACTCGAGCTTGCGCCGCGCGTTGGCAAGGAGATCGTCGGTCTCCAGCGCGAAACCCACGGCCACCGATTTCGGACGGCGCACGCTACGGGTCTCCCGGGCGATGTCGGGATTCGCTGTCAGTTCGAGTTCGAGACTCGGACCGGTGCGCGCCCGCTTGATCTTTCCGGCGGCGACGTCGACGGGGCGGAAGTCCGACACCGCGGCCGCGTAGATCGTCACGTCGGCCCGACTCACGGGATCCCGCACGGCATCGAGCATGTCGATCGCGGACTCGACGCGCACGGTGTGGACGCCCGGGGGATCGGGGAGCGCCGATGGACCGGTCACGAGCGTTACCTCGGCTCCGGCCAACCACGCGGACTCCGCAAGCGCAAAGCCCATTCGGCCCGACGAGCGATTGCCGACGAAGCGTACCGGATCGACGGCTTCGCGGGTGGGGCCGGCGGTCACGACGACGTGCCGACCCGCCAACGGCCCGCTACTCCCGAGGGCCCGCCCCACGTGCGCGACGATCGTCTCGGGCTCCACCAATCGGCCCGGACCGCTCCCCTCGCCGGCCGCCAGTCGACCGTCGTCGGGCCCGACCAGCTCGTACCCGAGGGCCCTGCAACGCGATGCGTTGTCCTGGACCTGCGGGTGCGCCCACATGCGGTGGTTCATGGCCGGGCAAAGCAGCACCGGCGCCTCGGTGGCGAGGAGCGTCGTCGTAAGGAGATCGTCGGCCCGGCCGTGGACGGCGCGAGCGAGGAGATCGGCCGTCGCAGGCGCCACACACACGACGTCGGCGTCGCGTCCGAGTCGGACGTGGACCGCCGCACCCTCGGCCGAAAAGGGATCCGTCAGGCACGGTCGCCCGGTCACCCCCTCGAAGCTGAGCGGGCGGACGAACTCGGTGGCCGCACGGGTCATGACGACGTCGACCACGCAGCCCAGCAGGGTCAGGTCACGGGCGACCTGCACCACCTTGTAGGCGGCGATCCCCCCGCTGACCCCGAGCACCACGCGCCTCCCGTCCCACGGAGACCTCGGGCCGTCCGGCCGCGACGCCATACGCGCCTCGACTCAGTCTTCCCGGCGCCGCCGGCCCACGAGACGAAACTCGATCTGCCCCGAGGTCAGCGCCTCCAGCGACCGGGTCGTGAGCTTCTTCTCCTCTCCCAGCGGAAGGACTTCCCGCGGGAGGTTGTTCAGCTCTCGAGCATACTTGGCCGAGACCAACACACCCAGGTACTTGCTGTAGGTGTTCTTTGCGACCTCGTTCGGCGTAAACACACGCATGTTGGTACTCCCTGATTCCTGAGTTCAGCACTCCCGATCCGCGACTTCGCGGACGGGTGGGGCTTCGTCGGAAGCCCCGGACCATTCATCGAGGACCCGGTCGACGCCAGTCCTCAGTTCGTGCACACGCGCCCGCACCTCGGCGGGGTCCACTCCTGCGCCCCCCTCGTCGATCAACCGTCGCACACACTCGACCGTCTGGTCGAGGTCGTCGTTGACCACGACTGCGTCGAATGCCTCGACGTCGCGCAGTTCCGAGACCGCGGTTCGGAGCCGCGCCTCGAGCTCGCCGCGTCGTTCGGTGCCCCGCCCCACCAACCGATCGATCCACAGCTCGGGAGAGGGAGGGAGCACGAAGATCAGCTGCGCAGCGGGCACACGTTCCCGAATCTGGTGCGCACCCTGCACGTCGATATCGAGCAGAGGGAAGCGACCCCGCGCTGCGGACTCCTCGAGGACGCGCACCGGCGTCCCGTACAGCCGCCCGTGGACGCGGGCCCACTCCGCCAGTTCGCTCCGCTCGACCATCGCCCGGAAGCCATCCTCATCGACGAACAGGTAATCTACACCGTCGACCTCTCCCGGGCGCGGGGGTCGAGTCGTCGCCGAAATCGAAAAGACGAAACGCGGGCTCGAGGCGACCAGGCGACGGGCGATGGTCGTCTTGCCTGCTCCGCTGGGAGCAGCGAGGACCACGGGGCGGGCGGGGCTGCGATCGACGGAGCCCACTATTCGACGTTCTCGACCTGTTCACGCAGCCGCTCGACCTCTTCCTTCATCGCGACCACCGCATGGCTGATCTCCGGATCGTTGGCCTTGCTGCCGATCGTGTTGGCCTCGCGATGGAGCTCCTGCACCACGAAGGCGAGTCTCTTTCCGACGGGCTCGTCGGCCTCCAGCGTCTCGGTGAAGAGATCGAGGTGCGAGGCGAGCCGCACGAGCTCCTCGTTGATGTCCCACTTCTCCGCGAGGTATACCACTTCCCGGGCCAGTCGGTCCTCGTCGACGTCGTCGCCGGAGGTGAGCTCCGACACATGGTGGCGCAGCCGATCGCGCTCCGCATTCAGGCGCTCGGGTGCGCGGGCGGCGACTTGATCCACGAGTCGGCGCAGCGCCGCCAATCGGCCCCGCATGTCGTCGGAGAGACGGCGCCCCTCGAGCTCTCGCAACTCCACGACGCGACGGGCGGCGTCGCACACGACCTCGCGGGCCACCTCGGGGTCGATGGTCGGGCGTTCCGCCGACTCGGGTGCCTGGAAGATATCGCTGAAGCGGAGGAGCGATTGGACGTCGACATCTCCCGAGAGCCCCAGCTCGTCTCGGAGCTCGCGCAGAATGCGCGCGTATCCGCCGGCTCGCACCAGATCCACCTGGGGAAGGCCACCCTGCCCGTCCTGAGCGCGATCGAAGGTGATCGAGATCGAGGCGTGGCCCCGAGTCAGAAAGGGTCGAACCCAGTTCTGGATCTCGTGCTCCATGCGGTCGAAGCCGGACGGCGTCCGAATACTCGTGTTCAGAAACCGGTGGTTTACGGTCTTGATCTGAACTCGAAGAATCCCGCCGTCCAACGGCCGTTCGGCCTCGCCGAACCCCGTCATGCTTCGAACCATTCCGATGCTCCTGGTGAAGCCTGAAAAGCTAACGGCTCAGTTCCGCAGGGTCCACCGAACTCCGTAGACCGTTCGGGTCTGGGGAAGAAGCCGACCCGGGAAGTCCTGGTTCTGCCGCCGAAGGGTCAGGTTCTCCGACCGGATGAAGATGCGAACGGTCAACACCCGGACCTGGATCCAGAAATCCCAGTTCTGCTGGAAGGGCACCTCGAAGAGCTCCGCCGACTCGCCCGTGCGGGGGTCGACCTGTGGAAGCAGCATGCGGTCGCGCCCCTGCACCACGAGCGACGACCACAGCTCCAGGCTACCGGACTTGTAGACGTTGTGGAAGTCGAACCCACCGGTATAGCGGCGCTTGGGTCGATACACGCCCTCGGCCTCCCAATCGAGGAGCGACCCCACGAGCGAGAGACCATCGAAGCCGACCGGAAGCCGCAGGCGGCCGGCCACCTCGTAGCCCGACACCTCGTCTCCCGGCACGCTGATTCCGTTCCGGGCGCCGAGCAGGTCGAGGGGAAGAACCGAATCGGTTTCGACCCGATGCCACACTCCGGTCAGCTGCAGAGGCCCCAACCTCAGCCGTGCTCCCGCCCGAAGCGCCGTTCGGTCGGAGAGGTAGAAGCGGGGCATGGTATCCGGCACGGGGTCGGGCTCGGGTTCCGTCATCGTCGTATCGGGCTCGGGCAGCAACGTACGCGCCTCGAAGATGCGCGATCCGCGCACGCCGGAATCCCACGCCCCGAAGAGCGATACGCCCAAGACGGGATCCGTCCAGAGGCGCAACCCCGACGCAGCGGCCGTCGACTCCCGCACCGGGCCCGCCCAGCGGTCGGAGCGCCGCTCGACCGCAACGCCCCCGATCCCGACCACCTCCGCCCCGGCCTCGATGTCGTAACGGCGGGCCGGAAGGTCGGCGCCCGACATCCAACGGCTCTCGAGGCGCGCCCAGAGCCGCCCGGACAGCCCGTCCGGCAGCGAATCGCGCTGGAGTCCGACCCCGTCCTCTCCGCCGCCGCCGGCGGGGTCGACTCGAGATGCCGGAGCAAGCGCGGAGTCGGGGTTGGCAAGCGAGACGCCGGCCGAGTCGGGGATCGCCACGGTCGCGACCGAGTCGGGGGGCTCGGCCACCGCAGAGGAGTCCCGCGGCATCGCGACCGCCGAGTCGGGCACCGCGACCGCCGAGTCGGGCAGCGCGACCGCCGAGTCGGGCAGCGCGGCCGCGGAGTCGGGCGCCGCGATCGCGGAGTCCCGCATCGCGACCGCGGAGTCGGGCGTCACGACCGTCGAGTCGGCGGTACCAGGGACCGCCGGAGGACGCGGCGGCTCGTCGGGGACGGCCATCGACCCGAAGCCGCGCTCGAACGAAAGACGCGCGCCGTGTTGACGCTGGGACTGCTCGACCCGTGTGAGACCGTCGTTGTCGGACGAAATCGACGACGAGCCCGTATACAGCTCCCCGACCAGATCGCGTGTCAGGCGCGACCGCGCCCGGATCACCCAGGACCGGCGCTGCACCGACGGAGGAATCGAATCGAGCGTCGCCTCGTTGGTGCGGGTCCGTAGGTCGAACGACAGCGACGAGTCGTCTCCCCGGTGGGCGGCGTACCGAAACCAGAGGGCCTGGCGCGAGCCGGGCTCACGCCCACCACGCCCCTCGGCGTCGGTGCGTTCGAGGCTCAGGCCCAACGTGCCGCCGAGGGCCCGGGGGTGCAGGAAGGTGCCCCGAAACAGGTTGGTGTTGAGGTCGCCGGTGCCGGCCTCGATGCGCGAGAGCGGCCTCGGATCGACCGGCTCGATCGACCGGAGGTGGAGGCGCAACTCACCCCCACCCCGCTCGGCGCGCACCTCACGAATCCCGGCAAGACCGATCCGCGACAGATCGGGCGACCCGCCGGTAAGGGGCATCTCCTCGAACCCGTCGACGAACACCCGCACACGTCCACCCGACATCCCTGCACCGAGGACGGCCTCCGGCGCGCCGTAGTCACCGTAGCGGAACGGCAGGAGATCGGCCTCTCGGATCAGGAGTTCGAGCAAGGTCAGCGCAGGGTGCCCCAACAGGTCTTCGGCGTCCCAGACGGTCACCCCCGACTCCGGACCGGCGGCCGCGCCCGAGGTGAGGCCCGGCAGCGCGCGGAAGACCGAGTCGGGGTGCGCGGTGTAGACCGTATCGATCACCTGACCGGAGTCGAGAGCCACCACGCTGACTCCCGGTACGACGGAGTCGGGGAGCTGAACCACCGAGGAGTCGGGCGGCTCCTGCGCGGAGGCGGGATGCGCCGAGACGAGTCCCAGAACCCCGAGCCAGCTGCCGAGAACCAGCCGCCGCATGGGCCGATGGCCCCGAGGGGCCGGGCGGAACCTCACCCGGCGCGACCCCTCACCCACTCGACGAGGAGCCGTGTCGGGACTCCATACCCACCATTTCGCCGATAGGGGACCTTGCCCCCATCGCCATAGGCCGTGCCCGCGATGTCGAGATGTGCCCACGGCACGTCCCCCACGAATTCGCGGAGGAAGATCGCCGCGGTGATCGTACCCCCGGGACGCCCTCCGACGTTCTTCAGATCGGCGGTGGTGCTCTCGAGCTGCGTTCGGAATTCGGGCCAGAGGGGCAGCGGCCAGCACCGCTCTCCGGTACGATCCCCGGCGTCCCGGAGTTCCTGCACCAGCGTGTCGTCGGTTCCCAGCACGGCGGATGCGTGGTGACCCAGCCCGATCACGACGGCCCCGGTAAGGGTGGCACAATCCACCATGGCCTCGGGCTCCATCCCCACCGCGTAGTCGAGGGCATCCGCCAGGATCAGGCGCCCTTCGGCGTCGGTGTTGATCACCTCGACCGTCCGGCCGTTCCGGCTGGTGACGACGTCACCGGGCTTCACCGCCGACGCGCCGAGCAGGTTTTCCGACGAGGGCACGACCCCAACCACGTTTCGTGCGACTCCCAGTCGGCCGATCGCCCACATCGCCGCGATCACGGCGGCGCCCCCCGACATGTCGAATTTCATCTCTTCCATGCCCTTGGCGGGCTTGATCGAGATCCCGCCGGCATCGAAGGTCAGGCCCTTCCCGACGAGCACCAGGGGCTTCTCGCCCGGCTTCCCGCCCTGGTGTCGGAGGATGATGAGGCGAGGCTCTTCAGTGGATCCCTGGGCGACCGCGAGCAGCGCACCCATCCGCTCCTTCTGCATGTCGCGAGGGCCGAGCACCTCGACCTCGAGGCCGGCATCGTCGGCCAGTCGGCGGGCCTCCTCGGCCAGGTGCGAGGGCGTTGCGACGTTGCCCGGGCGGGACTGGAGGTCTCGGGCCGCGTTCTCCGCCGCCGCAACGACCTCGCCGATCTCGACCGCACCCTCCGCGGCGTCGGCCGACGACGTGGGCACCACCACGACACCCCGCGCCACCGATACGGGGGCCCGTGTTTCGCCGACGCCCGTCTTCAGCTCACGAAAGCGCCACGCAGCGAGCACCATTCCCTCGGCCGCCGCGCGCGCGGCGGCCTCGTCGCTGACCTGAAGTGCGTCCGGGAGCAGTACGGCCGCTTCGTCGACGTGGATCTCCTCGGCCACTCGGACCGCGCGAGCGGCGAATCGTCGAACGGCCTCGGCGTCGACGCCGTCGGATCCCGCGTCGCCCACGCCGATGAAGGCGATCCGGACGGCTCCCTCGGCGGAGCCGCTGCGAACGACGACCGTGCTTCCGGTGTCACCCGTGAGGTCCGACCGTACACGAGCCTCGAACTCGGTGAGGCCTTCCGGGAGCGGGGGCACATGGATCGCCTCGTCGGCTCCCTTCGCGACCGGGATCGCGAGGAGCGGAGTCACGAGGCTCTCGAGCTGCGTGCGGGGAGTGCTGCGAACGTCCATGTGACTCCGGGGCGGATGCAGGAACTGGCGAGGCGAAGAGGGGTCCCGAAACGGCGCCGGAAGTTGGCTGCGGGGCCGATGCGGATCAAGGTGGAAGACCCACGATTGGAGGTGGTGATGGATCGTCGAATCTCGTTGGTCACCGGGGGGACGGGCGCTCTCGGGCAGGGCGTCGTGGAGGCCCTGCTGGCGCGGGGGGACCACGTCTGGGTGCCGTGGGTCACGGAGGCCGAGGCGACCCGACTCCGCGAGGCCCACGCCGGCGTGGAGAGGCTGCACCTTCTCGAAGCCGACGTCACCGACTCCGAGGCCGTCGCCGCGCTTCGGTCCGGAATCGACGCCTCCCACGGCGGCCTCGACGTGCTCTGCAATCTCGTCGGTGGATTCGCGATGTCGGACTTCTCGTTCACGAGCGACACCGCGTGGGACCGAATGATGCGACTGAACGTCGACAGCGTGTTCAGGGTCACCCGAGCGTTGTGCCCCCTGCTCGTAACCTCGGGGCGCGGACGCGTCTTGAACGTCGCCTCCGCCGTGGCGGTTCGTCGTGGCGGTGGCGGTATGGCCGCATACACGGCCTCGAAGGGCGCGGTCGTGGCCCTCACCTACGCCCTCGCCGACGAGCTGGCCGGAGCCGGGGTGACGGTCAATGCCGTCGCCCCCACCGTGATCGACACGCCCGCCAACCGCGCTGCCATGCCGGAGGCGGACCGGACGGGGTGGGTCACCCCGGAGGAGGTCGGCTCCTTGATGGCCTTCTTGTCGAGCGATCACGGACGGGTCGTGACGGGCAACACGATCGTGATGGGCCGGTAGAGCGCCACATCGGCTCGCATCGGGCCCGCGCCCCTTGCCGAGCCGCCGTCGGGGTTGAAGGGTTCCGTCCCCCCCACTCTCCTCTTTGTCGAGCCGAGCATGTCCCTGCGACGACGTCCGATTCGCTCCACCGCGGCGGCCCTTCGCCCGAGGGGGGCGAACCTCCGGGAAGGGCCGGACGTCTCGGCCGGATCCCGTGAACGCAAGGCTCCGGTGCGTCGGAGGCGCGCGGCGTGAGCGGCGCGCGTAGACCCGATTTCCGCGACACCGATGCGTTCGGCCTCTCGCACCCGGG
>JANQNV010000001.1 GCA_028279425.1 Longimicrobiales bacterium
ACGCGGCGTAGCGATAGCTACGGCAAGGAGTTTCAACGACGCATCCCGTGGATGCCCCCGCGCACGAACGGCATCAGGACTTTGGCGACACTACACTAGATCGCACTGCGCGGCTTCAGGGGGGCGTGGCCCCCTCCATGCAGGCGGCCACCGCGCCACCGATCCGCCGTCGACGGGTCTCGGCACGTTTGGCGGACGTGATCTCGTAGAGCCAGCGCTTGCGTTGACTGGCGGGGAGTTGCGCCCAGAACTGCCGGGCGCGTGGTGCGGCGTCGAGGGCGGCGACGAGATCGGCGGGTTCGACGAGGGCTTCGACATCGTCGAGAAACGTCCATGAGCCGTCGGCTTTGGCGGCGTCGATACGTGCTCGGCCCGCAGAGGTGATCAGACCAGCGGCTTCGAGTTCGACCACGTACCGCTTGTTCAGGGCGCTCCACGGGCTCCCCGCCGAGCGACGGGTCACGTAGACCGACGTACGGTCTGCATCGACCCGGCGACTGCGGCCGTCGATCCAGCCGAAACAGATCGCCTCCTTCACGATCTCGGGCCAGGCGAGGTACCGGTCGGGATGATGCTTCTTCCAGGTCACCAGCCAGACGCCCGGACTCGATACGTGGTGCTCGGCGAGCCAGCTCCGCCATGCAGCGCGGCTCGTCAACTCGACGCGGGGAGCGTCATCGATCCCCACGGCTCAGGGCCTGTTCACGCTACGGGGATCGCCGCTGCCGAGGCCCTGTCGGGTTGCGGCTGAAGTCGCGCTCCTCGGCGTTGTTCGTCCCACATTTGACGCTGCCAGACTTCGCTCCTCTCGCCTGGATGGACACGATTTCAGTCGCAACAGCGGTGACCCCCGTAGCGTGAACAGGCCCTAGGCGGCGGGTCGCGGGAGCGAAGCGAACTGCAGCTCGTGGAGTCTCGCATACAGGCCCTCGCCTGCCAGCAGCTCGGTGTGGGTCCCCTCTTCGGCGAGCTCGCCGTGATGCATGACCAGAATCCGGTCGGCGTTCACGACGGTGGAGAGTCGGTGGGCGATGACCAGCGACGTGCGGTCGGCGAGGAGCGCGTCCGTCGCCTCCTCGATGCGGGCCTCGATCTCGGAATCGACGGACGAGGTGGCCTCGTCGAGCACGAGGATCGGGGGGTCGAAGGCCAGGGCTCGCGCGAACGAGACCAACTGCCGCTCCCCCACGCTCAGGGAGGCGCCTCGCTCGCCAAGGGGTTGGGAGTATCCGGCCTCGAGGCGTTCGATGAACGGGTCGGCCCCGATCCGGGTGGCGGCGTCGCGAATCCGCTCGTCGTCGATGTCGGCGGCTCCCAGACGGACGTTGTAGGCGACATCGCGACTGAAGAGGAAGACGTCCTGTAGCACGAGGCCGACGCGGGAGCGGAGATCCCGGATCGACACCTCCGTGATCGGCACGCCGTCGAGCAGGATCGCGCCGCGCTGCACGTCGTAGAAGCGCATCAGGAGGTTGATGATCGTGGACTTCCCGGCTCCGGTGTGGCCCACGATCGCCACCTTCTCACCCGGGGCGACCCGGAAGTCGACGCCGCGCAACACCCAGTCCCACTCGCCGGATTCGTCGCGTCCATAGGCGAACCAGACATCCCGGAATTCGATCTCGCCGCGGACCGGGTGGGGCAGGGTCATGGGGGACTCCGCCTCGATGACCTCCCGGGGCTCGTCGAGGAGCTGGAAGATCCGCTCCGACGACGCCATCGCTCCCTGCAGGAGGTTGTACTTCTCCGAGAGGTCCTGAATCGGTCGGAAGAAGCGTCGAGCGTACTGCAGGAAGGCGGCGACGACCCCGACGGTCACGGCACCGTCGATGATGCGCGCCCCGCCGTACCAGAGAATCAAGGCCAGCGCGATCGCCGTGAACACCTCGATGACCGGAAAGAAGAGGGCGTAGTAGGTGATCGAGCGCAGGTGCGCCTCGAGGTAGTCGGCGTTGACCTCGTCGTGGCGCGCCTCGTCGGCCACCTCGCGGTTGAAGAGGTGGACGATGCGCATCCCGGTGAACCGTTCGTGCAGGAATGCGTTGATGCGGGCGAGACGGACGCGGATGTCGCGGTAGGCATCCCGGATGCGGCTGCGGAAGAGGAAAACCGCGATCCAGACGAAGGGGAGAACGGTGAAGGTGACCAGAGCCAGCCGCCAGTCCATCTGAAGCATCGCAGCGAGGATGAACACCAGGGTGAAGACGTCACCGAACACCGACACCAGCCCCGACGAGAACAACTCGTTCAGGGTCTCGACGTCGGAGGTGATGCGGGTCATCAGACGCCCAACGGGGGTGCGGTCGAAGCTCCGCAGGTCGAGATCCTGGAACTTCGCGAAGATCTCTCGGCGCAGGTCGTACATGACGCTCTGGCCCAGCCAGGTCGTCAGAAGCCCCTGCACGTATTGCAGCACGAATCCCATGACCAGGGCGCCGGCGTACGCCGCGGTCAGAAACCCGAGCAGGCCGAGGTCACGATCTGGAATCGCCTCGTCGAGTGCCCGCTTCGTGAGCCAGGGACCCACGATTTCGACCGCCGAAGCCGCAGCCAGGAGGGAGACGGCGAGCGCCACCTTCCACCGATACGGTCGGAGGTACCGGAGCAGGCGCTTCATCAGTCGGGCGTCGTACGCCCGGCCCAGCGCCTCTTCTTCGTGGAATCCCGGAGACGTCACGGAGCCTGTCGGGGCAGTGGGGAGCGGCGAGGCATGAAGATAACCGTCACAGATCGGTAGGGAGAGCGTCGAGCCAGCCGCATTCGAGCACGGCCCAGAGCCCGATCAGGATTGCCTCGGCGGCGTCGTGGCGAAGCGAGGTGGGGCGTCGGGCGCCCGACCACTCGATGACGCGGCGGGCGACGATATCGGCGTGCTCCTTGGCCGAGACACCGGAGCGCCGCATGCGGGGCAGCAGGATGACCTCCCGCCACACCCGAGCATCCACCGTCGTGCAGGGCCAGCCTCGTCGCGAGGCTTCCTTGAGCCAGGGCTCGGCGAAGCCTCCGCCTCCACCCTCGATCACGAGGCGGCCTCGGCCGCGGATACCCGACAGCACGCCGTACACACCGCGCTTGAGCCGCGCGATCGAGCCGAAGTTCGTCGAGCGGTATTCGACCAGCCGGCCGGAGCCGTCGTACACGGCGAGTCCCGCCCGGAGACCCGCATCGACGGCCAGCAGGTGCGTCGGGGTCGGAGCTGGGGTCGAAGCGGGCGACGTCAACGGCGCTGGTCGAGCTCGCTCAGCAGATCGTCCAGCGATCGTCCTTCAGCGAGAAGCGCAGCCAGCGTGTGGTACAACAGATCGGCGGCCTCTTCCGTGGCGCGTGCGGCATCGCCCTGGGCCAGCGCCTGCACCAGCTCCGCCGTTTCTTCGCCCAGCTTCTTCACCCGAAGGTTGGGGTCTTCGAGGAGCCGCACCGTGTAGCTCCCTTCCGGACGCGTCGTGGCTCGATCGACGAGGGTGGCCCACACCGCGGGAAGGGTGCCCTCGGTCCGGGGGCCGGCGCCTTCGCCGAAGCAACTCGTTTCGCCGGTGTGACAGGCCGGCCCGGCCGGTCGCACCAGTGCAACGAGGGTATCGGCATCGCAATCCGAATGCAGCGAAACCAGGTCCAGGGTGTTTCCGCTCGTTTCGCCCTTCATCCAGAGCTCCCCGCGCGATCGCGACCAGAAGTGGAGGCGCCGGGTCTCGAGCGTCCGCTCCAGCGCCTCCAGGTTGGCCCACGCCACCATGAGGATTCGTCCCGTGGCCGAGTCCTGGGCGACCACCGGAACCAGTCCAACGCCGTCGAAGGCGATGTCGCCGAGGTCGGCCCGCGTCCGGATCCGCCGATCGGTCATGCGGTCCATCGTACGTCCACCCCCCAGCCGCGCAGGGCCGTCTTGAGTTCGCCCACCGTGGTGAGCCCGTCGTGTAGAATCCCGGCCAGGAGGGCGGCCGACGCATGTCCGTCGGTGAAGGCGTCGCGAAGATGACTCGCCTCACCCGCTCCGCCGGAGGCGACGACGGGCACGCTCACGCGGGCCGCTACGGCCCGCGTGAGCTCGAGGTCGTAGCCGCCCCGGACCCCGTCCCGATCGATCGAGGTGAGCAGGATTTCTCCCGCTCCGAGGTCGGCGCACCGGCCCGCCCACTCGACCGCGTCGAGGTCGGTGCGCGTCTTGCCGCCATGGGTGTAGTGGCGCCAGATCCCGTCCGGCTCGCGGGCCGCGTCGATGCTCGCCACGACGCACTGTCGACCGTATCGCTTCGCACCCTCCGTGAGAATCGAGGGGTCGCGCACCGCCGCGGAGTTGAGGCTGATCTTGTCGGCCCCCGCCCGCAGGAGTGGGCCGATGTCGTCGACGCTTCGCACGCCGCCGCCGACCGTGAGCGGCACGAAGAGTACCTCGGCGGTGCGACGGACGATGTCGAGCAGCGTCCCGCGCTCTTCGCGGGTCGCCGAGATGTCGAGAAACACCACCTCGTCGGCGCCCTCCGACTCGTAGCGGGTCGCCAGTTCGACGGGGTCGCCGACGTCGCGGAGGCCGACGAAGTTGGTCCCCTTCACCACCCGGCCGTCCTTCACGTCGAGGCAGACCACTACGCGGGGCTTCAACATCGGGCTAGAAGGGTGTTGAAGAAGTGGGGCGAGTCGCGTTGGCGGCGCCACGGGGCCAGATCCAAGGCGGATCGTCGAAGGCATAGCCAAAGCTACGGCGAGACGGTCCAACGTAGGAGATGGCCCCGTGCCGCCACCAACCCTCCGGGCGTCGGGGGGTTGCGCGGTCCATGCGTCGTCTTTCCTCCTCGCCGTGACTCTGCCACGCCTCGTCGTCTCTCCTACCCTGAACACGCGCAAGACCCCGGCGCGCGACCGCACCCCACTTCTTCAACACCCTTCTAGTCCTCGTCGCCCCACGAGAGGCGTACCGAGCCTTTCGTGCTGAACACCTGATCGCCCTCTCGGAGTGCCTGGCGCAGCGCGAGGCCGGTGGCCTTGAAGGCCGCCTCGACGATGTGGTGCTTGTCGCGCCCGCGATCCACCATGACGTGGAGGGTCGAACCCAGGTTCACGGCGAGGCTTTGCAGGAAGTGTTCGTAGAGGGCCGAAGGCAGCCGCCCTTCGTACCATGCGCGGCCGCCGAGGTCCAACGCACAACGCACCACGGCGTCGTCCATCGGGACCGTCGCCCACCCGTATCGCTCCGCCCGCGCCGGTACCTCTCGGGCCAGGGCGAGGCCGAGGGCGATGGCGACGTCTTCGACGAGATGGTGTTCGAGGTCACCCGTCGCTTCGAGGGTGAGGCGCACACCCGCGTAGCGGGCCAACGTCTCGACCATGTGGGTCAGGAAGGGGCTGTCGGTCGACACTTCGATCGGACCTGGGGTGGTCTCGACGTCGAGTCGAATCCGGGTCTCGCGCGTTTCCCGCTTCAGCTTCGCCATCAGTCGTAGGGGGTGGAGGAAATCGAGCCGCCCCATCGGGCGGCGACGTCGAGGGGGCGGAGAGCGCCGGTATAGAGCGACATGCCGAGCACCGCCCCGTGGGCTCCGGCGGCCTCGAGTTGGGCGAGGTCGTCCATCGTGGTGACCCCACCCGAGATCCAGACCGGGTGCGAAGCGGCATCGATGACCGATGCCATCGCCTCGACGTCGATGCCTTCCAGGCGACCCTCACGGGCGACGTCGGTGCACAGGATCCCGGCGAGGGGCAGGGTGGCGAGGGAGCGCACGAACCCGTCGACCTCGAGGTGGGAGCCCTCCGTCCATCCGTGTCGCAACACCACGCCATCGCGCACGTCGGCGGCCACGACGACCCGACCGGGGTGTCGCTCCGCCAGCGCCTCGAGCCAATCACGATCGTCGATGGCCCTTGTGCCGACCACGATGCGACGCGGTCCGGCCGCGAGCATGGCGTCGGCGGAGGCGTCGTCGCGGATCCCTCCGCCGACCTGGACTTCGGCATCGCTCGCCGCGATGACGTCGGCGATCCGCCGGCGGTTGTCTCCCGACCCGAGGGCCGCATCGAGATCCACCACGTGCAGGTGCCGAAAGCCCAGGCTCCACCAGCGGCGAGCCACGGCGGCCGGTGCCGGGAGCGACACCCGCTCGTCTTCGGGGCGGCCTCCGACGAGTTGGACGCAGCGGCCGCCTTTCAGATCGACAGCGGGGACCACGATCATGGGGCGCTCCTCTGGAGGCGGCCCGACGCGCGAGCGGCGGTGATGAAGTTCCGGATCAAGCGGCGTCCGGGGGTCGAGCTCTTCTCGGGATGAAACTGGACGCCCCAGGTGTTGTGCGAGCGCACGGCGGCGACGATGGCGTCGCCGCCATAGGTCGACCGAGCGATGATCGTATCGGCATCGTCGGGTTCGCACACGTACGAGTTGGCGTAGTACGTCACGAGGCGGTCGAGTCCGTCGAACAGCGGGTCGTCGGATGTGTGGACCTCGTTCCACCCCATCTGTGGGACGATCGCCGCTTCGAGGCGCCGCACGGATCCAGCGATGAGGCCGATCCCGGTGCCGGCGCCCTCGGCGCTGTCTTCGAGGAGGATCTGCATCCCCAGGCAGATTCCGAGGCAGGGCAGCCCGTCACGGAGCGCGGCCCGGATCGGAGTCGGGTCGGGCGGGAGCGATTCCACGGCCGCCGAGAAGGCGCCCACCCCCGGAAGCACGAGGGCGTCTGCCTCGAGCGCCGCGCTCCAGTCGCGCGTCACGTCGACGCGCGTACCGTCCTGCTCCAGAGCTTTGGCCAACGAGTGGAGATTGCCGACCCCGTAGTCGAGTAGAGCGATGATCATCGTGTGTCCCACGCGGCGAGGAAGCGTTCCATGAGCGGCCAGGGTCCGACGGTCACCCGAACCGCATCGCCCACGTCGGGGCAGTCGGGGAATGGGCGGACCGCCACCTCGAGCCGGCGAAGCGCGTGGGCGGTTTCGACGGCGGTCCCCGGCGCCACCGGCAGAAGGACGAAGTTTGCGGCGGAGGGCAACGGCCGGGCGTTGCGTGCGTCGAGGGCCGCGAGGAGGCGGGTCCGGTTCCGGATGCACTCGGCTACCGTGGCGTCGACCCATCCGCTCACGTCGTCCAGGGCCGCGCAGGCCGCCGCCTCGGCGAGGCGACTGACCTTGTAGGGTCCCCGGCTCTTCTCGACTTCGGCCACGAGGTCGGTGTGTCCGACCCCATACCCCACCCGTAGGCCCGCGAGACCGTAGGCCTTCGAGAGTGTGCGCACCACCATGGCCCGGGGGTGGTCGGCCACGACCGGGATCAGCGACTCGCCGGCGAAGTCGGCATAGGCCTCGTCGAACAAGAGGACCGGTCCATCCGTCTTTGCGAGCGCCAGCACCCGATCGACCCACTCGCGGGGCGCCAGGAACCCGGTCGGGTTGTTCGGACGACAGATGTAGACCAGGGTCGGTCCGCCGTCGAAGAGCCTCTCGGGCTCGGCGAGCGCCTCCGACCAGGCGACCGGCTGCGCCACCCTCCCGTTCATGTGCGAGAGCGGTTCGACCATCGAAAACGTCGGCGCCGCGAACCGTACGGAGCCGCCATCCTCTGCGAGGGCGCGCCACAGCGAGTCGAGGACGTCGTCCGACCCGCAGCCCGTCGTGACCTGCCCGACCGAGACGGAGTGGCGGGCGGCGATCGACGCCTTGAGCTCGTCGGCGTACAGCGCCGGATACCGCGCCAGGGCGTCGTCACCCGCACATCGAATGGTGGCGAGCGCCTCGGGGTGCGTGCCCCACAGGTTGGTGTTGTCGCTGAGGTCGACCTTCACGGGTCGCCGGTCGGGCGAGTAGGGCGACAGGTCGGCGTAATCGGGGCGCGGCAGCGGCCCTCGGACGGTGGTCATGCCCCGCCCTCCCGCGCGCTCGCCGCGCCCGGGCCGCGGAGCCGCGCTGCTGCGGCGTGACCGGGAAGCCCTTCGGCCTCCGCGAGTGTGCCGACCGGTTCGGCCATCCCCGCGGCCCCCTCCGCCGTCAACTCCTGCCACGTGAACGACCGCAGGAAGTCGAGCGCGCTCAATCCGCTGAAGCTGCGGGCGGTACCCGCGGTCGGGAGGACGTGGTTGGCGCCGGTCATGTAGTCCCCGAACGCCACCGATGAAGACGGGCCCATGAAGACCGTTCCCGAGGTGCGAATTCCAGGCAGATCCGCGCGCGGATCGCGGGTACACAGCGAGAGATGCTCGGCGGCGTAGCCTTCCGTGAAGGCGAGCATCTCCTCTCGACTCTCGGCGACGAGGAGCGCGCCGAAGGTACGGAGGGCGTGGCGGATCACCTCGCGGCGGGGGGAGGCTTCGACCTGCGCACCCAGTTCGACGCGCACGGCTTCGAGAAGCGAAGGCGAGGTCGTGACGAAGGCGACTGCCGCGTCCGGGTCGTGCTCCGCCTGCGCGACCAACTCCGCGGCGATCCACGCGGGTGGAGCGCAGCCCTCCTCCGCGACGACCAACACTTCGGAGGGTCCAGCCGGTGAGTCGATGATCACCTCTCCAGCGACCTGGCGTTTGGCCTCGAGCACCCACCGGTTGCCCGGGCCTACCACCGCGGCGCACCGCGGGATCGTTTCCGTACCGTACGCGAGCGCGGCCACGGCACCGGCCCCCCCGACCGCGAAGAGGCGGGTGGCACCGCCGATGGCGGCGGCGGCCTGCACCACGCGTGAGGGAAGGCCGTCCGCGCCGGGCGGCGAGCACACCACGATTTCACGCACCCCCGCGGCTCGGGCGGGCACGACGCCCATCAACACCGACGAGGGGTATGCGGCGCGCCCACCCGGAGCGTACACGCCCACGGCGTCCAGCGGCACGAAGACTCGGCCGAGGCGCACACCGGGCTCGACCTCCACCTCCACATCGGCCGGAATCTGTGCGCGATGGAACACCTCGATGTTGCGGGCGGCGCGGGTGAGCGCCGCCGTGATCGAGGGGTCGAGCGACTCGAGGGCTCGACCCCACTCCTCTCGGGGCACCTCGACGGCCGACAATTCGGCGCCGTCGAAACGTCGGGCGAAGTCGAGGAGTGCGGCGTCGCCCTCGCTCCGTACCCGTGCGATCATGGCGCGCGTGGCTTCCTGGACGTCGGCTTCGTCGAACGGTCGGCGTTCGAGCAGCAAGCGTCTCTGCTCGGCCGAGACGTCGGCGATGCGCCCGGTCACGGCGATGTCTGTGGTCTCGTTCATGGCATCAGACGCTCGATACGCGTCACGAGGATCCCCTCGGCGCCCAGCGCCTTGAGATGGGAGATCGTCTGATAAACGCGGTTCGCATCGACCACGGCATGGGCGGCCACCCACTCCCCGGCGTCATGCACCTCGACGATGGTCGGTCCGTTGATGCCCGGCAGGACTTCACGCACTTCCGCCAGCCGCTTCCGCGGGACGTTGGCCATCAGGTATCGCTTGGATCGCGCTCGCAGGACCGACTCGAGTGCGGCGACGAGTTCGCGGAGAGCGGGGGCCTTCGCAGCGTCGGCCATCGAGTCGCGATTGGCCACGACCCGCGCCGTGGACTCCATGATGGTGGCCACCTCCCGGAGGCGGTTCACACGGAGCGTGGAGCCGGTCGAGACGAGATCCACGATCACGTCGGCGACGCCCAGATGGGGTGCGATCTCGGTCGCGCCCGAGACCGGCGCGATCGAGATGTCGACGTCCATATGGTCGAAGAAGGAGCGCGTCACACCCGGAAACGACGTGGCGACCCGGGAGCCCGGGGCGATATCGGCGGGGTGTCGGACCGGGCTGTCTTCTGGAACGGCGACGGCGAGCCGGCATCGGCCGAACCCGAGGTCGAGCAATTCGTCGACGTCGCGTCCCCCTTCGGCGACCAGGTCGGCACCGGTAACACCGAGGTCCGCCGCGCCGTCGGCCACGAACTCCGGGATGTCGGCTGCGCGCACGAAGATGGCCTCGAAGTCGGGGCCGAGCTGAGCCATCAGCGCGCGCGACGAACTGAACTCGGCCTTCAAGCCGGCGGTTTCGAAGAGGTCGAGCGCCTTCTCGGCGAGTCGGCCTTTGTTGGGAAGAGCGATGCGAAGCACGGGATTTTCTCGGTTCTGGTCGGGGTGGCACCTCGGCCGGTCGGCGAATACCCGGGCAACAAACAAAAGCGCCACGGCTCGCCGATGAAGGTCCGGCAGGCCGTGGCGCGGAGAGTGGGGACGACGATCGACTAGGCGCGCACCCCCGACTCCACGAGGCCCGTCGGGACGTCGTGGTGGGAATGATGATGCCGGTGTCGAAGGGTCGTCGTCATGCTCGAAAGCAAGGTGTGGACGGGAGTCGAGTCAAGGCCTCGGGTGGTGGAACTCCGACGGCGGCCATCTGCAGGAACTCCCCGCGCGGGTGGGGGTTCGGACCGAGATATGGACGATTTCATCCGGATCCGCGGTGCGCGCCAGCACAACCTGAAGGACCTCGACGTAGCGTTGCCACGGCGTGCGCTCACCGTCGTCACGGGGCCATCCGGTTCGGGCAAATCTTCGCTCGCCCTCGATACCCTTTTCGCCGAGGGGCAGCGCCGCTACGTGGAGTCTCTCTCGACGTACGCGAAGCAGTTTCTGGATCGGATGGAGAAGCCTGCCGTCGACGCGATCGAGGGCATCTGCCCCGCCGTCGCCATCGAACAGAAGAACCCGACGAAGTCGAGCCGCTCGACCGTCGGCACCGCCACCGAAGTCTACGACTACCTGCGGCTGCTCTGGGCGCGGGTGGGCCACACCCATTGTCCGGAATGTCACCGGCGCATTCAGCCCGATACGGTGAGCGGTGCGGTGGATCGCATTCTGCAGCTCGAGCCGGCGACGCGCTTCCAGGTGTGTTTTCCGCTCCGCCATGGCGCCGAAGTCGATCATCCCCGGATCGTCGAAAACCTGGTGGCGATGGGGTTCGTGCGACTTCTCGCCGACGGCCGTCCCTTCGATCTGGCCGTGGATGATGCCGCCGACCCTGCGGGGCTCGGTGTGGATCTCGCCCAGGCGGAAGCGCTACTCGTGGTCGTGGACCGTCTCGCGATCCCGCACGACGAGGACGGGGCCGACGACCGGCGCGCCGAACTCGCCGAGCGCCTCGCGGACTCCGTCTACACCGCGTTTTCGGAGGGCGAGGGGGAGTGCGAAGTGTGGCTGACCGACGGCCGACGTCTGGCTTTCACCGAGCACTTCCGGTGTCCGGAGCATCCCGATATCCGGTTCGCCGAACCGACTCCGCAGCTCTTCTCGTTCAACAATCCCTATGGCTCCTGCCCGGTCTGCACCGGGTTCGGAGCCACGCTCGAGTACGACCTCGATCTGATCGTTCCCAATCGCGGCCGCTCGCTCGAAGAAGGCGCGATCGATCCGTGGAGCAAGCCACGCTACGAGCGGGAGCGCGACCGTCTTCGCGCCTTCGCCCTCGAAAAGGGTGTGTCGCTCTACAAACCCTGGGCGGAGCTGCCCGACGACTTCAGAACGGCGGTGTTGAACGGCGAGCCCAAACCCCGGGGCCGCGTGCCCCGCAGCCAGGGGTTTCAAGGAGTGCTCCCGTTCCTCGAGTCCCGAGAGAAGAAGCGCTA
Source organism: Longimicrobiales bacterium (assembly GCA_028279425.1). GTDB lineage: Bacteria > Gemmatimonadota > Gemmatimonadetes > Longimicrobiales > Gaopeijiaceae > Gaopeijia. The sequence goes on from JANQNV010000001.1 coordinate 11,544, forward strand.
CAAGCAGTACATCCGGGTCTTCCTGCGCCAGTATCAGAGCCCGCGGGAGTGCGAGGCCTGCGGCGGGGCCCGGGTGCGGGGCGAAGCCCTCTGGGTGAAGGTGGTAGGGCGTTCGATCGGCGACATCGTGAAGCTCCCCCTCGAGGAACTCCAGGAGTGGGTGGAGGGACTCGCACTCGATCCCGCGGATGCGGCCGTTGCCGAGACGATCCTCCGGGAGATCCGTGCGCGAATCGGGTTCCTGGTCGAGGTGGGCCTCGGATACCTCACGCTGTCCAGGCAGACCCGAACGTTGAGCGGCGGGGAGGCGCAGCGTATCAACCTCGCGAACTCTCTCGGCGCCTCGCTGGTCGACACGCTCTACGTCCTCGACGAGCCCTCCGTGGGCCTGCACCCGCGCGATACCGACGCGCTGCTGTCACTCCTGCGTAAGCTCAGGGACGCGGGCAACACGGTGGTCGTGGTCGAACACGATCCCGCCGCCATCCGGGTGGCCGATCACGTGGTCGAACTGGGTCCCGCATCGGGCGAGCGGGGCGGCGAAGTGGTATACGAGGGCCCCCCGGCGGGGCTCGACGAGGCGGACACCGTCACCGGTCGGTATCTGTCGGGACGAAGTTCCGTGGACGTGCCCGACGATCGACGCCGCATCCGCGGTTCATGGCTGGCGTTGCGAGGGGCTCACCTCCACAACGTCGCCGAGGTCGATCTCGAAATCCCCCTCGGGACGCTGACCGCGGTGACCGGGGTGTCGGGTTCGGGAAAGAGCACCCTCGTGCACGACATCCTCTACCGCGCGCTGGAGAAGGAGCTCGGCGACGGGGAGACCAGTGCGAAGGAGCATCTCGGCGAGGCCGTCGGGGCGTACGCGTCGATCGAGGGGACCGAGAGCATTCGTGAAGTCGTCCTCGTGGACCAGACGCCGATCGGTCGCACGCCCCGGTCGAATCCCGTGACGTACATCAAGGCGTGGGACGAGATCCGGCGACTCTTCGCGGAGCAGCCCCTCGCTCGGCAGCGCGGATACACGCCCGGCACCTTCTCGTTCAACACGGCGGGTGGGCGCTGCGAGGAATGCAAAGGGGCGGGGCAGGTCGAGATCGAGATGATCTTCATGGCCGACGTCTACGTGGCGTGCTCCGCATGTCGGGGGTCTCGTTACAAGCCGGAAACCCTCGATGTCGAGTTTCGCGGCCTGAACATCAGCCAGGTCCTGCAACTCACGATCGACGAGGCGATCCGGTTCTTCATCAAGCAGGATCGCCTCGGGCAGATTCTCTGGCACCTGCAACAGGTCGGCCTCGGGTACCTCCGCCTCGGTCAGCCCGCGCCGACGCTGAGCGGCGGCGAGGCGCAGCGACTCAAGATCGCGCGAGAGCTCTCGGGCGTCGCCGGCAAGAAGGGCCGCAAGCTGTACATCCTCGATGAGCCCACCACCGGCCTCAGCGGCGAAGACGTCATGAAGCTGTTGAGGGTCCTCGACCGGTTGGTGGAGGCGGGCCACACGGTCCTGGTGATCGAGCACAACCTCGACCTCATCAAGACCGCCGACTGGGTCGTCGACCTCGGGCCGGGTGCGGGTAGTCGAGGTGGGCAAATCGTCGCGACCGGTCGACCGGCCGAGGTGGCGCAGGTTCCCGAGAGCGTTACGGGTCGCTACCTGCGCGAGGTGATGTCAGTATAGGGGAATGCCACCCCTTTCCGACGATCGACTCGCGGCGCTGCTGGCCGAGGTGTACGGCGAAGCCACCTGCACCCTGGACCCACTCGACGGTGAGTTCGACCAGAACGTCTCGGTTCGCTGTGGCGTGGCGCGTTCGGTGCTCAAAGTCGTCGCCTCGACGGGCGAAGCGGAGCTGGTCGAGCTTCAGGTCGACGCTCTGTCGCATCTGGCGGAGCGTGCTCCCGACCTCCCGGTCCCCCGCGTCCTTCCGACCGTCGGAGGGCGACTGTGGGTCGATGTCGAGGTCGAGGGTCGGTCGTATCGTGTGTGGCGGATCTCCTGGCTGGAGGGCGATGCGCTTCTCGACGCGGCTACGCGGTCGCCGCGGCTCCTCGGTGGCTTCGGCCGACTCCTGGGTCGCCTCGCCGCGGGGCTCGCCGGATTCGACCACCCCCTGCTGACGCGCCCACATCGCTGGGATCCGGCCCGCGGCGGCTGGGTGTTCGACCACCTCGACGTGGTGTCCGATGAAGATCGCGGGTTGTTGGAGCGGGTTGCCGCTCGTTGGCCCGCCCTCGAGCGGCGACTCGCCCCGCTCCCGGTCGCGGTGGTCCACGGCGACGCGAACGACCACAACGTGTTGGTAGACCAGCTCCCGGATCCGACTGCGGTCACCGGGATCTTCGACTTCGGAGACATGGTTACCACGACGCGTGTGTGCGAAGCGGCGGTGGCCGCGGCTTACGCCGGCTTCCGTTCGCCCGACCCGATCGGTGCGATGGCGGCCCTGGTGGCCGGATTCGACGAGGTCGCGGCGTTGTCCGACGACGAACTCGACGTCGTCGGCGATCTGGTGCGGGTGCGTCTGTCGATCAGCGTCGTCACCTCTGCGCGGCGGGCGCGCGACCGCCCCGGTGAACCCTACCTCTCGATCAGCGAACAGCAGGCCTGGTCGACGCTGCGCGCCCTCGATCGATCGCCACCGGGCTTGATCACGGCGCGGATTCGGGAGGCCTGCGGGCGACCCCCCTTCCGCACGGCTGCCGAGGTGGAGGCGTGGGTGCTGGCTCGACGGCGCGACGGGGCCTTGGCACCGATCCTTCCGGAAGGTCTGCGAGGATCACGCTCGATGCTCCTGGATCTTTCCGTAGGGAGTGAGCTACTCGGGGCCGATCCCGCCGATCTCGAGACCGGTCCTCTAGGCTCGCGGATCGACGAGGCGATGGCGCGTGCGCGAGCCCGGGTGGGGATCGGGCGGTGGAACGAGGCCCGACCGATCTACCTCGGGCCCGCATTCGCCGATGGGGATCATCCGATCGACGACCACCGCACGATCCACCTCGGCGTCGACTTCTTCGTCGATGCCTCCACCTCGGTCCACACACCGCTCGATGCGGTGGTCGAGGCGGTGGGCGACAACCGGGGCTACAAGGACTACGGGCCCGTGGTGCTTCTTCGGCACGAACCGGTGGGCGCCCCGGTGTTCTGGACGCTGTGGGGGCATCTCGACGCGGAGGTGCTCTCGCGCCTCGAAGTCGGCGACGAGCTCGCGGCCGGCGAGGTGGTGGCTCGCGTGGGCGCGCCTCCCCGCAATGGGGACTGGCCCGCCCACCTGCACCTCCAGATGGTCTTGGACCCGTTGGGGCTCGGCCACGACGTTCCCGGCGTCGCCCCCCCGCGCGAGCGATCGACGTGGAAGGCGTGGTTCCCCGATCCCTCGGCCTTGTGTGGACTCGAACCGGGGGCGATGGCGGCGCCCGAGGTGTCCGACGACGATCTCGTGCGACGGCGGTCGACCCGCCTGGGCACCGGGTTGTCGCTTTCGTATCGCAGGCCGCTCCACATCGTGCGCGGGTGGCGTCAGTACCTGTACGACGCCGCGGGCCGGACCTATCTCGACCTCTACAACAACGTCCCCCACGTCGGCCATTCGCACCCGAAGGTCGCAGAGGCCGTGGCGCGTCAGGTCGCGCTGCTCAACACGAACACCCGCTATCTCCACGAGACGATCCTGGAGTACGCAGATGCGTTGGTGGCTCGGCTTCCCGCACCACTCGAGGTGGTGTGGGTCCTGAACTCCGCGTCGGAAGCCAACGAACTCGCCCTCCGCCTCGCCCGGGCCCACACCGGTCGCCGGGAGGTCGTCGTTCAGTCCGCCGGCTATCACGGGCACACCACCACCCTGATCGATGTGAGTAGCTACAAGTTCGAGGGGCCCGGGGGGGAGGGCCGGCCGCCCTGGGTCGAGGTGGTCGACGTACCCGACGTCTATCGGGGCGTCCATCGAATGCGCGGGCCGGCGGCCGGACTCGCCTACGGATCCGAAGTGGCCGACCGCGTGGAGACGATGGTCCGCGAGGGTCGACCCCCGGGGGCCTTCCTGGCCGAAACCTGCCCCAGCGTGGGGGGGCAGATCATGCCTCCTCCTGGATACCTGGCGGCCGTCTACGAAGCCGTGAGGGCCGCCGGCGGGGTCTGCATCGCCGACGAGGTGCAGACCGGCTTCGGTAGATTGGGGCGGGCGTACTGGGGATTCGAGCTCCAGGAGGTGGTGCCCGACATCGTCGTGCTCGGCAAGCCGGCGGCCAACGGAATGCCTCTCGGCGTCGTGGTGGCTACCCGCGACGTGTCGGCGTCGTTCGACACCGGGATGGAGTTCTTCAGCACCTTCGGCGGAAACCCGGTCGCGGTGGCGGCGGCTTCGGCCGTCCTCGAGATCGTCGAGGAGGAGGGTCTTCAGGAGCGGGCGCGGATCGTCGGTGATCGGCTGCTGAGTGGTCTCGAGGAGCTGGCCGGCCGGACGAGGTGGATCGGAGACGTACGCGGGTCCGGCCTCTTCGTCGGCGTCGAGTTCGTCGCGGACCGCGAGGCCCGTACCCCCGCCCCGGAGGTAGCGGCGTTCGTCGCGGAGCGTCTGCGGGAGAAGCGTATCCTCACCGGCACGGACGGGCCGGATCACAACGTCTTGAAGTTGCGGGGCCCCCTGGTGCTCGACGCGCACGACATCGACCGGTTTCTCACGGCGATGGCCGAGATCCTCGCGGAGGCCGATCTCCTGCGCTAGCGGGATGTCTCATCCGCCCATCCTCAAGTCCCGCACGACCCTTCCCGAGGCTGGAACGTAGGAAGAGGTTCCGGACACCGGTCTCCAGTCCTTCGTTCATGACTTCATCGCACCTCGACGCGCGGGCTCCGGTCCGCCGTTCTTCTGCCCGTCGTGCCCGGCGATCACGCTTCGGGGGCGTCGTCGGCGCTGTCGCAGTCACCCTCGCCGGTTCGATCGGGGTGGAGGCGCAGGTCGCTTCGGGTCGTGCGATCCCCGACATCCCCATCGACACCTTCACGCTGGCGAACGGGCTGCGCGTGATCGTATCGGAGGACCATTCGACCCCGCTCGTCGCGGTGGAGATGTGGTACCATGTCGGTAGCGCCGTGGAGGCGCCCGGACGGTCCGGCTTCGCGCATCTCTTCGAGCACATGTTGTTCGAAGACACCGAGCACATGGCCGACGGCGAATTTGGGCGTCTCATCCACCGTGCCGGAGGCATCTATAACGGCGCGACCGATGCAGATCGTACATCGTTCAACGAGGTGCTGCCCTCGAATCGCCTGAATCTGGCGCTCTGGTCGCACGCGGAGCGGATGGCGCGGTTGCGTCTCGGCGCGGACGATTTCGAGACCCAGAGGGATGTGGTCCAGGAGGAGCGGCGACTGCGCTTCGACAACCAGCCGTACGCCCTGTCGCAGCTGACCGTCGACTCGATCGCCTTCCGGGACTATGCGCCGTATCGGAATCCGGTGATCGGTTCGATGGCTGACATCGAGGCGGCCACCGTCGACGATGCGCGCGACTTCTACCGGCGTTGGTATGCGCCGAACCATGCGATTCTGGCGGTGGTCGGCGATGTCGATCCAGCGGGCGTCCGCGAGATGGTCGAGGAGTACTTCGGCGCCATCCCCGCCGGCGACGGCCTCCCTACCCTGCCCGAGCCTCCTGCCGCACCGCGGACCGACGGAGAGCGGCGTCGCATCGAAGCGGCCCCGCTGGCGCGGCTGCCGCTTCTGTGGGTCGCCTTCAACGTGCCGCCGGCCGACCACCCCGACCACTACCCGCTGGCCCTCGCGACACAGCTCCTCGCGACGGGCGAGTCGTCTCGCCTCCGTCGGCGCCTCGTTTCTGAGACCGGGGCGGCGCTCGACGTCGTGGCCCAGGTGATTCGGCGTCGAGGACCGGGTCTCGTGCTTGTCGGCGTGGCGCCGAATCAGGGTGTCGATGTGGCCGAGGTCGAGCGGCTGGTGACCGAAGAACTCGACCGACTCGGACAGTCGGACGCCTCCCTCGACGAGCTCGAGGCCGCGCGCAACCAGATCCTCACGGGTGCCATTACGCAGCGGCTGACGGCCCAGGGCAAGGCCGAGCTGCTTCAGCGCTATGCGCTCCACTACGGGTCGCCCTTTCGGGTCAACGAGGAGTTGGCGCACTTCGACGACGTGACCGTTGCCGACGTCCGGCGGGTCGCTGCGACCTACTTCGTCGTCGATAACCGAACGGTGGTCGTGGCCCAGCCGCCCCGCGCGACCGGGGCCGAGCGGTGAGGCTCACGGCGAAGCTGTTGGGCGTCGCGCCGCTGGTCGTCGCGGCCGCCTGCGCGCCCGGGAGGGCGCAACCGCCTCCTCCGCTACCGATGCACGAGGTGGCGTTCCCTCCCTTCGTCGAGCGGAGCCTCTCCAACGGCGCCCGCCTCATCGTCGTGCCGCAGCACGAAGTGCCGTTCGTCACGGTCAACGTGATCGTACCGGGCGGGGTCGTGGGAGACCCCGAGGGCAAGGAGGGCACGGCGACCTTCGTCGCGGAACTCGTCACCCGGGGCACGTTGCACCGCTCGGCCGCCGACATCGCGGCAACCGTCGATCGCCTCGGGATCTCCTTGGCGGCCGTAGCCGAGGAAGAGTGGTCGACCCTCACCCTCGACGCCACGTCGTCGGCCCTCGACGAAGGGCTGGCGATCCTCGCCGACGCGCTGACCGACGCGGCATTTCCGACCGACGAGGTGGAGCGGACCCGAGCGCAGGCGCTGACGGGTCTCCAGGTGCAGAAGAGCCGGCCGGCGGCCGTCGCCGACCTGGCGTTCGCCCAGGCGCTATTCGGAAAACACCCCTACGGTCGACGTCCCACGGACGTGTCGGTCACCCGACTGACGCGGCAAGACCTGCTCGACTTCCACCGGGCGTGGTATCGACCAGATGGAGCCCTGATCGTGGTTGCCGGCGACGTCGATGACGACGACATCTCCCGCCGGATCGAGACCGTTCTTCAGGATTGGGAGCCTCGGGGACGTCCGAAGGTCGACTTCCCGCGGGCGCCCGACCGCACCGGCGTCGAGATCAAGGTGGTACATCAACCGGGGTCGGCGCAGGCCGAAATCCGGGTGGGCCACCTCCTGGCGGGGGGCGATCTCGAGGGGTGGGAGGAGCTCGTCGTCGCCAACCAGCTGCTGGGCGGTGGCCCGCCCGGCCGGCTCCAGCAGGTCCTGCGAGGGGCGCGGGGGTATACCTACGATGCGCGTTCGACCCTCACCCGTCTGCGTCGCCTCGGGGTCTTCCAGGTGACGACGGCGGCGCGAGCCGAGGTGGCCGGAGCGGCGATCGAAGAAATCCTGGCGCAGGTCGAGCGGTGGCGTCAGCGCGCCACACCCGGGGGAGAACTCGACGACAGCAAGTCGTTTCTCGTCGGATCCTTCCCGAGGTCGATCGAAACCCCACAACAGGTCGCTTCGCAACTTGCGACGCATCGTCTCCTCGGACTCGGTGACGACGACCTGACAGAGTATCGTGGGCGGGTCGCCGCCGTCGACACGGCCCGGGCCCGCGCGGCAGCGGAGCGCTGGGTCCGACCCGAGCACTTCGTCGTTCTGGTCGCCGGTGACGCCGTGGCCCTTCAACCACAGCTCCGTGGTCTCGGCGAGGTGTCCATCGTCGACGTCGACGGCCGCCCGCTCCGCTTCGCCGATCTTGGAGCCCGCGCCTCGACCGAGGAGTTCGATTTGTCTGGGCTCGCGCCGACCACCCTCTCATACGACGTTCGGATTGCCGGCGTCTCGCGGGGTGTTGCGGTGCGGACGCTGGAGCGGGTCGATGCGGGCTGGCGCTTCGCCAGCCGGATCGAGGCCGGTCCCCAGAAGCTCGAGCAGGCGATCGTCGTCGACGACGCGCTGGGCTTCGTATCGAGCCGGAACCATACGGTCGCCGGCGGACGGGAGACGCTGCTCACGACGCGATACGTCGACGGGACGATCGTCGGCTCGAGCGAGCGCGCGGGCGGGGAGGAGACGATCGAACTCCCCGTGCCGGAGGGCGTCACCCTGTCGGACGGGTTGGAGCTGGCGCTGTGGGCCGCCGACCTGGAGGTGGGCCGGGAGATCCACCTCCCGGTGGCCGACCTCCGCACGAGATCGGTCGACAACGTCTTGCTGCGTGTGGAGGAACGGATGCGTCTTCCGGTCGGGGACCATACCTGGGACGTCTTCAGGGTCTCCGTCTCCGGACCCGACCCTCAGACCCTGTTCGTCCGCGCGGAAGGGCCCCACATTCCGGTTCGTCTCCAGTCGGCGTCTCAACCCGTCGTGCTGGATCTCGTGGGCGGCGCCGGCCACTGAACCCGGCCGGGCCGCGTTAACGTACGTCGGACTGGGTGCGTCCCAAGGCGTGTCCCGGTCACCTCCACCCCGCTCGTTCATGGCCAACCCAGGCCCCACGTCCGGCTTCGGTCGCTTTTTCGCCGAACTGCGGCGTCGCCACGTCGTGCGTGTGGCGATCGCCTACGGGGCCGTGGGATTCGTCGCCCTCCAGGCCGCCGAGATCGTGCTGCCGGCGTTCCTCCCGGGCTTCGAGGCCGACGCGGCCCTTCGTGTGGTGGTCGTGGCCTTCCTCGTGTTGTTTCCGATCGTGGTCGCGCTCGCGTGGGTCTATGAGATCACGCCCCAGGGTGTCCGGGCCATGGAGGCGCTGGATGCCGAGGCAGGGAGACCCCCCACCGGGAGTCTCGTGCCCCGCCTGGCGCTGCTCGGATTCACGGTGCTCGCGGCGGGCAGCGCCGGCATGTGGTGGTATCGCACGGATGCGGCGGCCCTCGAGCAGATGGAGCAGCGCCGGGCCGCCCGATCCTCACCCTTCGTGGCGGCGGCGACCACCGATGCGAGTGGTCCGATCCGGTCGCTTGCGGTGCTTCCCCTCGAGGACTACTCCGACGAGGCCGAGGGGGCGTACTTCGCCGCGGGCATGCACGAGGCGCTGATCTCGCAGCTCTCTCAACTCGGATCGTTTCGTGTGATCTCACGAACCTCGACGGAGGGGTACCGCACCGAGGGCAAATCGCTGCCTCAGATCGGGTCGGAGCTCGGTGTCGACGCGATCGTCGAGGGCTCGGTCCTGCGGGCCGACGGAAGGGTGCGGATCACGGTCCAGCTGATCCACGCCGCCTCCGACAGCCACCTGTGGGCGAGCGACTACGAGCGCGAGCTCGAAGACGTGATCGGATTGCAGCGGGAGGTCGCGACGGCGATCGCTTCGGAGATCGACTCGCAGCTGGGCGATGACACTGCTCCCGCCCCGTCGGAGGTGGCCGAGGCGGTATCTGTCGAGTCGGCGGCCCCGGTGGCCCCCGAGGTGCAGGACTTCGTGATGCGCGGGCGTTTCGCCCTTCGGGGCGCCGGGGACTCCGCCGCCGACGAGGCCGAGCGCTACTTCGAGGAGGCGCTCAGCCTGGACTCGACCTTCGTACCGGCGTTGACGGGACTCGCCGGCGCCCGCCTCGTGCACGGCCTCGAGATCGAAGGTCCCGAGGCGCTCCGCGAGCTGAGCGAGGCGCGAGCGATCGCAGCCCGGGCCGTCGCCGCCGACTCGGCGTCGGTCGAGGCTCAGGAGATTCTCGTGTCGACCGAGGAGGCCCTCGCGGAGTTCGCCGTGCGGATCGCCCAGGCGTCCGAGGCCCAGGGTGGGGTCGTCCGGGTCGACGGCGATTCGGTGGTGGTCCTCGCCCTCGGTGACACCGCCCGCCTTTCGGTGCGCGGCGACTTCCTCTCGTCGGCCACGGAGCTGGGCCGGTTCGTTCAGACCGAGCTGGCGTCGCGCCGTTCAGGGCGGACCAGCGAAGAAGACGAGCTCCGCTCGATCGGCCGCCTCGAACTCGCCGGCCGCCAGGATCAGGCCTTGGCTCGCGCCCTCGCCGCCGTCGAGAGGTTCCCGGAGTCCGGTCGCCTCTGGGACGCCGCCGAGCGGCTCAGCGTGTCGACCGGAGGCCTGGGTGAGGTCGTGGGACTACGGCGGGATCGGGTCGACGCTCTGGGTGCCGAGGCGGGGCCGGATCTGGACGGCCTGGAGGCACGGGTCGATGCCGAGGGTGTGGAGGGGTACTGGCGCTGGAAGATCGAAGAGCTCGACGCCCGGGAGCAGGCCGGTTTGCCGGTGTCTCTCGTCGATCGCGCGGCGGCCCATTCGGCCATCGGCAACGTCGATCCGGCGATCGACCTGCTGGAGGAGTCGCTCCAGCAGCGCGACCCGCGCCTCATCTCCCTGCGCACCGACCCCGTCTGGGATCCGTTGCGCTCTCACGAGCGCTTCCAGGGCCTTCTCCGGTCCCTCTCCCCGAGAGGGCGTCGACCCTCGCTCCCGTCGCGTCCGGTCGGCCGGAACTGACCCCGGGTCGGCTCGACCCGAAACCCCGGGCGGATACCCTCGTGTCAGAGTTGCTGGCAGGGGCCCTCAGGCGCTAATTTACGCGGGTTTTCGCCCCCTTGGGCCGAAGCCTCGAACCCCTCTCGTAGGGACCCTCTCCGGGGGCGCCTGCCCGCGCCTCCTCAGCCACGAAAGGACTCGGGATGGCCGACGAATTCGAGAACCCCGAAGACGACCAGCGACCGGCCGATGACGGAGGCGACCAGCGGGTGCTGACCCGCCTCCTCGAAGATGAGATGCGGGAGTCGTTCATCGACTACTCGATGAGCGTCATCGTCCAGCGAGCGCTGCCGGATGTGCGAGACGGGCTCAAGCCGGTCCACCGGCGGATCCTCTACGCGATGTCCGAGCTGTCGCTCACGCCGGGTCGCCCGTACAAGAAGAGTGCGACGGTCGTGGGTGACGTGCTGGGCAAGTACCACCCCCACGGGGATTCGGCCGTCTACGACTCGATGGTCCGGATGGTACAGGACTTCTCGCTCCGGTATCCGCTCGTGGACGGGCAGGGCAACTTCGGGTCCATCGACGGTGACTCGGCCGCCGCCTACCGGTACACCGAGGCGCGACTCACCTCTCTGGCCACCGAGCTTCTCGACGACATCGACAAGAACACCGTCGACTACGTCCCCAACTTCGATGGCCAGAAGGAGGAGCCCACCGTACTCCCTGCCAAGGTGCCGAACCTCCTCATCAACGGGTCGAGCGGCATCGCGGTGGGGATGGCGACGAACATCCCGCCCCACAACCTGCGCGAGGTGGTGGACGCCTGTTTGGCGTTGATCGCCGATCCCGAGCTGCCTCAGGAAGACCTCGAAGCGATCGTGAAGGGCCCGGACTTCCCGACCGGAGGGTCGATCTGCGGCCGCGACGGCATCCTCGATGCCTACCGCACCGGCCGCGGTCGGGTAGTCATGCGTGCGAACACGCACATCGAGGAGACGGAGCGGGGCGAGCGGATCATCGTGACCGAGCTCCCCTTCATGGTGAACAAGGCCCGCCTGGTCGAGCAGATCGCGCAACTCGTCCGCGACAAGAAGCTCGACGGCATCCGCGATCTGCGCGATGAGTCGGACCGGGACGGCATGCGCATCGTGATCGAGCTGAAGCGCGAGGCGGTGCCGTACGTGGTGCTCAATCGGCTGTTCAAGCACACGCAGATGCAGTCCACCTTCGGCACGATTCTGCTGGCGCTGGTCGACGGCGTGCCGAGGGTTCTGACGTTGCGTCAGATCCTGAACTACTTCCTCGAGCACCGGCACGAGGTCGTCGTTCGGCGCACCGAGTTCGATCTGGCGAAGGCCAAGGACCGCGAGCACATCCTCGAAGGTCTGACCATCGCGGTCGACAACATCGACGAGGTGATTCGGATCATCCGCGGCTCGCGGGATACCGACACCGCGTCGGCCGCGCTGCAGGACACCTTCGACCTGAGCGAGCGGCAGGCGAAGGCCATTCTGGACATGCGGCTCGCCCGGCTCACGGGCCTCGAAATGGAGAAGCTCGAAGCGGAGCTGGCCGAGGTCCGGGCCACGATCGCCGAGCTGGAGGCGATCCTCGCGTCACGCGACAAGCGGATGTCGATCATCGGCGACGAGCTCCGCGATCTCGCCGCGCGTCACGGCGACGACCGGCGTACCGAGATCACCGCAGCCGTGGGCGACTTCAACATGGAGGATCTGATCCCGGACGACGACATGGTCATCACCGTGTCGCGCCAGGGATACCTGAAGCGTCAGTCGGTCGACACCTATCGCGCTCAGAAGCGGGGTGGCCGCGGGCTCCGGGGCATGACGACCAAAGACGAGGACTGGATCGAGCACATCTTCTCGGCCTCGGCGCACGACACCCTCATGGTCTTCACGCGGCAGGGGCAGTGCTACTGGCTGAAAGTCTGGCAGATTCCCGAGGGGAGTCGCCAGGCCAAGGGACGCCCGATCGTGAATCTGGTCAGCATGCGGACCGACGAAGACCTCGCCGCCGTCGTCCCCGTGCGCGAGTTCTCGGAAGACAAGTTCCTTCTGTTTGCCACGCGCCAGGGCAAGATCAAGAAGACGGCACTGTCGGCGTACGGCAACATTCGTGTGGTCGGTCTCAACGCCATCAACATTCGAGAGGGCGACACGCTGATCGACGTACAGATCGTCGATCCGGAGACGCAGATTCTGCTGGCCACCCGAGCGGGAATGGCGATCCGTTTCCCGGAGAGCGATGCGCGGCCGATGGGCCGGGCGACCGAAGGGGTGCGAGGGGTCAACCTGCGGGGCGACGACGAGGTGATCGGGATGGTCGTCACGCGCGAGGACGCCAACCTCCTGGTGGTGACCGAAAAGGGTATGGGCAAACGCACCGAGGTGGATGCCTACCGTCTGCAGGGGCGGGGTGGCTACGGCGTCATCAATGTGAAGGTCACCGACAAGACGGGCGAGGTCGTCGCCGTGAAGGCCGTCACCGACGACGAGCAACTCATGGTCATCACCCGCAACGGGGTGGTGAACCGCCAGGCCGTTTCGGAGATCCGCACGATCGGCCGGGCCACCCAGGGGGTGCGACTGATCAACCTCGACAGCGGCGACGTCGTGGTCGACGTGGCCAGGGTCGTGGTGGACGACGAAGAGACCGATGAAGCCGACGCGGCCCTCGACGCCGACGGCGAGATCGAGGCGTCGGAGAACGGCGACGCGGGGTCCGATACGATGGAGGGCGACGAGCCCACGGAGGAGGAGGCTCCGGAGTGACGGTCGACGTCGCGCCCCTGGTCACCCTCGCCGAGATTCGCGAGGCGGCCCGACGGATTCGAGGGCGGGTCGTTCGGACGCCGCTGCTCGACTCTCCCGAGCTGGCCGCGGAGACCGGAGCGGCCGGGGTATGGCTGAAGTGTGAGAACCTCCAGCGCGCGGGAGCCTTCAAGGCTCGCGGGGGGCTCAACTACGTATCTCAGCTGCCGCCCGACGAGCGCGAGCGGGGCATCATCACCTACTCGTCCGGCAATCACGCGCAGGCGGTCGCACTCGCCGCACAGGTGCACGGCGTGCGCTCCGTCGTGGTGATGCCCACGACGGCCCCGAGCGTGAAGGTCGAAGGAGCCAAGCGGCTCGGGGCCGAGGTCCATTTCGAGGGCACGACGTCACTCGAGCGCAAGCGCAGAGCCGAGGAGATCGCCGAGGCGGAGGGGCTCGCCATGGTGCCCCCCTTCGACGATCCCCTCATCATCGCCGGCCAGGGCACCGTTGGGCTGGAGATCTACGAGGATTGCCCCGACGTCGACGTCGCGCTCGTCCCGGTCGGTGGCGGCGGGATCGCCTCGGGCGTCGCGGCGGCGCTACGACGCCTCCGTCCGAAGGCGCAGATCGTCGGCGTCGAGCCCGTGGGTGGGGCGTCGATGCGGACGGCCCTCGAAGCGGGAGGGCCCGTCACCCTCGAGTCCACTGGATCCATCGCCGACGGCCTCCTACCGGTCCGCGCAGGAGACCTGACCTGGAAGCACATCGATGCGCTCGCCGACGGGGTCGTGACCGTCAGCGACGCCGCGATCCGCGAGGCCACGCGCTTCCTGCTCCACCGCCACCGTCTCGTGGTCGAGTATTCGGGGGCCGCCACCGTGGCGGCGCTTCAGTCCGGCGCCGTGGACGTGTCCGAGCGGAACGTCGTCGCCGTGCTCAGCGGTGGGAACCTCGACCCTTCGTTCCTCGCTGATCTGACGTGACCGACAGCGCCGGTAGGGCCAGGAAGGCCGTGACCGGCATGCTTCGCCGACTGGTGCGTCTGGCCGCGGTTCTCGTCGCCGTGTACGCGGTCCTGGGCTTCTTCTCGGCTCGACTGGCGCCGGCTCCACCGTCGTGGCTCGCGCTCGAGCTGGACGCACCGAATTCCGGCGACGTGGCTGGCGCCGAGGTCCGCGTGTCGAAGCTCGACGCCACGCGCCCCGAAATCCAGAGCTGGGTCGAGGGGCGGGGGGTCGAGCTTCTCGGCGCCGTGTCGGTGCACTCCGGTCGGTCGCACGACGCCGAGGGGACGTTCGAAGAGGTGGCCGAGGCCGCGCTCGGTGCCGACCTGGACTTCGTGATTCTCGGCGATCACCCGGGGGACTGGCTCGACGAGCCCGGGGCCCTCGACCCGGTCGTGGTCGATTCGACCGTCCTGGTCCCGGGCCAGGAGATGGTCATCCCTCTGCTCGGCCGGGTTCTCGTGGTCGGTCTCGAAGCCGATACGATCGTACGCCGTTGGGAGGGCGAGGTCGCCGATTTGTCGGCTCGGGTGAGCGCCGTCGACGGCTTCATCTCCGTCGTTCACGCGAGGAGCCCCCGCGGGCGGGAGCGGTGGCACGCCGGGGTCGATGCGCCCGGGATTCACGCGTGGGAGGCGATCGACATGTCGGAGGTCGCGCGACTGCGGCTGGCCGACCGCTGGGCGCCCTACCACATCGTGTCGTTTCTCGCGGGGCTGGCCACGGGCACGTCGCACCGGCCTGTGCTGCGCCTGAATCGAGAGGGCCCGTCTGTACCGGGTCTGCTGGCCTACGACAGCGCGCGCAGCCGCAGCCCGCTGACCATGACGGTCGCGCTGAATCACCACCCCAAGGCGCGGATCGCCGGGCGTCTCGTGCCCAGCTATTCGGCGTTCTTCCGTACCTTCACCAATCATGTGCTGGTGGACGAGGCGCCGGGCGCGGATCCGTCGGTGGCACGCGACGTGGTGCTCGATGGGCTCAAGAGCAACCGGGTGTTCGTATCGCTGGGTCGTGCCGACGCGGCGCGTGGATTCGACTTCCGCCCGCTGCCGAGTGCCGATGGGGCGACTCGTCTGGGGCTCCGCCTTCCGCCGGACGCCGGCGGTGCGCTCGCGGTCCGCCTCCTCCGCGACGGCGAGGAGGTCGGGTGGCTGAAGGCGCGCCCGGGCGACGTGCTGTCGGTCGAAGGCCGGGGTGTGGGCGTCTACCGGGCCGAGGTGTATCGCGCGGGGATCCCTCTGGGCCCCTGGCGGTATGGGATGAGCCTCTGGATCCTCTCCAACCCCGTCGAGATCGGACGGTGACTCCATGCGGGACCTCCTGCTCTTCGACATCGACGGAACTCTCGTAGCCGGAGGCCCGGCCAAGGAGGCCTTTCACCTCGGCCTGTTGGAGGTGTTCGGAACCGCGGGCGACATCGACGGCCACGATTTTTCGGGCAAGACGGACCCGCAGATCGCGCGCGAGCTGCTCGTGGGGGCGGGGCTCGACGACGAGGGCGTCGACCAGGGGCTTCCCGACCTGTTCCGCGTTTACCTCAGGGAACTCGAACGCCGACTCCCCTCGGATCCCGTGCGGGTCCTGCCCGGGGTCCCGCGTCTTCTCTCGGCACTGGCCGGCCTCGACCACGTCGCCCTGGGGCTCGTGACGGGCAACATCGCCGGAGGGGCCGATCTCAAGCTCGGGTCGGCCGGGCTCCGCGCCCCGTTCGAGGTAGGAGGGTTCGGGTCCGACCACGAAGAACGAAACGAACTCCCGCCCGTGGCGGTCGGGCGCGCGGTCGAGAGGTGGGCGGTCGAGTTCGATGCGGAGCGAACCTGGATCATCGGCGATACCCCTCGCGACGTGCAGTGCGCCCACGCACACGGCCTTCGCACGATGGCGGTGGCAACGGGGCGCTTTTCGTCGAGCGAGTTGTCCGAGGCGGGGGCGGAAATCGTGCTCGACTCCCTCGAAGACTCTCTTGCCGTGGCGGAGCTGCTCACGACCGCGTGACGGGCGGGGCGCCTCCGCGCGACCACCTCAGCGAAAGGTATCCCGTAACCCGTCCTCACCGTCGGGTCCGGGTGGTCGGCGCTTGCATCCCGTTCGGGTGCGTGTAAGCTCCTTTGTAGGTGATTCCGATTCCGCCGTAGAGGAGTGGCTCGAGATGATCAAGCAGACCCTGCTCTCACTTGCTCTCCTCTCGCTTCCGTGCTGGAACGGCGCCGCCGCCCAGGGGCCCGATGGGATGGGGGATGGCCTCTCGGAGGAGACGCCTTCGATCGTACGGGCGGTAGCTGACCCATTCGCCCCCTTCGGGCGACCCGCCACGCGAGCCAGCGCAGCCGCGCCGGTCTTCCAGGTCGAAGAGTCCGACCGGTCGGGCAACTTCTGGATCGGTGCAGCCGTCGGGGCCTTCGCCGGTCTCGCATACGGAGAGAGCGACCCGGCGACCAGAGGAGTAGCCGCGCTCCACCTGTGGATCCCACTCGGGGCCTTGATGGGCGGCCTTCTGTTCACCGCCATGGGCATCGGATGATCCCCGGCGTCTCTCGCCCGCTGCGATTCGGGCGTGTTCGGCCTCGGCATCGCGTCCGGCCTCGACTTCCTTGATCCGCCCTGCGGCCGTGGGCATCTTTGGGCTTCCCCCCGGGCCGTGCCCGGAGATCGCGAGGCGGTACACTGGAGGTCGGGTATGAACGGCAAGGTGATCGGAGTCATCGTGGGACTGGCGGTGCTGGGCGCCGTTCTGTTCAGCCTGCGATCGAGCATGGGAACGAGCGAGATGGCCACTGCCCCCATCGAACTCGACATCGCCGACATGAATCAGCTCGCGAGCATGGCGCCTGGTGTGCACCGCGGCAACGACGACGCGCCGATCACGATCCTCGAGTTCGCCGACTTCCAGTGCCCGGGCTGCATGGCCTTCGCCGGCACGGTGAAGCCCCAGCTCGACGTCGGCTACATCGACACCGGTGCCGTGAAGTTCTCGTTCTACGACTTCCCGTTGACCTCGATTCACCCCCACGCCTTCCTGGCGGCGAGAGCCGGGCGTTGCGCTGAAGATCAGGGGCTGTTCTGGGAGTACCACGATGAGCTCTTCCGAAACCAGAGCTCCTGGTCGTTTTCGGCCTCCCCGCCCGTGGGCGCCTTCGAGGACTACGCGGCCGCCGTGGGCGCCGATCAACGTGCCTTCGGTCAGTGCCTGCGCTCCGATCGATTCGCCGATGTGGTCACGGCCAACATTCAGCTCGGCCAGGGCCTCGGGGTGACGGGCACGCCCACCGTGCTGGTGACGCGGGGCGAAGGGGAGGTGCATCAGGTGCAGGCCCCGACGATTCCCGAAATGTTCACCGAGATCCAGCGACTGGTGGCCGAACTCCAGGGCGAGATCGCGGGTGAGACGGCCGAAGCGACGGGAGACGCGGGGTGAAAATCCGTCTGCTCTTCGTCGACGACGGGAATTATCACCACGAAGAAATCGAGTTGCCCGGCGGTTCTCTCGGCGACTATGACCGCTTGATCGACGGGTTGCGCGAAGACCCCGGCGTGCTGCGCCAGCTTTTTCTGGACGTGGAGCGTCTCTGCGCGGCCTGGGTCGTCGACGACGACTGAGCGTCTCAGGACGCCGCGTTCAACGTCCTTCCACCGCCTGCTCCGCCCGCGTCAGCGTCCACTCCGAGACGATGGGCGGGGGCCATGATCCACGCCGTGCGTCGGCCATGATCCGCCGTGCTTCGGCGTCGGCCCGTCTGGCCGTCCCGTCGTCGAGGTCGCCTCGCTGACGCGCCTGTTCCCACTCGTCGTGGTCGAGCAGAGTCGGTGGCCCCCCCGGTGGGCACCACACGTCCAGGAAGAGGTCGGTGGTGGACCACTCGACGGGTACCCCGAGCCGAATCTCCACCGGCGTGAGCACATTGGCGTACACGCCGGTGAAGCGGCCCTCGGCGGTGTGAAAGCGGCCGATGTCGTGCCAGACACCTGGGAAGGTGAACCATACGGCGGGCGCGCCCGGCTCCAGGATCGGCACGCCGGCAACCTCGAGCGGGCCCGCGAGCGGCGTAGACGGCTGGAAGGAGACCTTCACATCGGGCGTGTCGAGCAGCAGATGCTGATCGTAGATCACGACCCGCTCGGGGAGACGACGGTAGTGGATCCGGAGCGGGATGCTCACGCGCCGGATGCAAACCGGTCGTAGAAGCCTTCGTCGTCGTCCGCAAGATCGCGAATCAGCGGGGCCGGGGTGAACCGCACCCCGACGCGCTCTGCCAGGTCGTCCAACATGTCGACGAGGCGGCGCGGGTGATGCGCGTCGGCGAATCGCAGGAGGCCGCCCCGGAACGCGGGGAAGCCCGTGCCCATGATCATCGCCAGGTCGACCGCGGCCGCCGTCGCTACGATCCCGTCGGAGAGCACCCGTGCCGCCTCGTTGACCATGGCCAGGACGAGCCGCTCCCGGATGTCGGCCGAATCGGGCGCCTCGGCAGGGTCGCCGTCCAGCCCCGACCAGATTTCGGCGAGTACGGCCGGGTCGGGAGTCGGGTCGGTGCCCTCCGCGTAGCGATAGAAACCCAACGCGTTCTTGCGGCCCAGCCGCTCCGTCTGTTCGAGGGCCACGAGCGAGGAGGCCGGCCGCATGCGCTCTCCGAACGCACGGTAGAGGGTGGCACCGGCATGGCGGGCGATGTCGAGACCCACTTCGTCCATCAGCCGGAGCGGACCCATCGGCATACCGAAGTCGGTGGCGACCTGATCGATGGCCTCGATTGGCGCCCCGTCTGAGAGCAGGTGCCCGGCTTCGTTGAGGTAAGGGCCGAGAATGCGGTTGACCAGAAACCCGGGCCCGTCGTTGCACACGACCGGCACCTTACCGAGGGCGACCGCGAAGGCGTGAACGGTCGCGGCCGTTTCGTCGCTGGTGTGGGTGCCCCGGACCACTTCGACCAGGGGCATGCGGTGCACGGGATTGAAGAAGTGCATCCCGCAGAATCGGCTCGGGTCGCTCAGCGCCGTGGCCATCTCATCGACCGAGAGGGACGAGGTGTTCGTCGCGAGGACGCATCGGGCCTCCGTCTGGTCTTCGAGGTCGCGAAGCACCGCCTTCTTCACGTCGATCCGCTCGACCACGGCTTCCACCACGAGGTCGGCCGCCCGGAAGCCGTGCCAGTCGAGGCCTCCGCGGATCAGCGCCATGCGACGGTCGCCCTCGCTGCTCGACAGTTTGCGCCGTTCGACGGCGCGGTCGAAGAGTCGGCGGGCGTGTTTGAGTCCGCCTACGACGGCTTCGTCGCGAATGTCCTTCAACCTCACCTCGACCTCCCGGAAGGCGGCGAGCTGAGCGATCCCGCCCCCCATGATGCCGGCGCCCACGACACCGATGCGGTCGACCGTATCCGGTTGGGCCCCCGGAACTGCGCGGTCGGTCTTCCGGGCCTCTTCGCGCAGGCGGAAGAGGTGCAGAAGATTGGCGTGCGTCGGGGTGGCCACGAGCTGCCCGAAGGCCCGCGCTTCGATCGCCAGTGCATCGGGCACGGAGCGCGACGCACCCCGCTTCACCACATCGAGGATCTTCAGGGGGGCCGGATAGCGTCCTCCGGTGCGCTCGAGCACGTTGCGCCGGGCCGCGGCCAGGACGGCGGTGCGCCCCGGGAGGGTGTCCTCGACCAGCCGCCGCAACCATGGCCGACGTTTCCGCGATGCTCCCTTCGGCAGGTCGAGGGTCTCGAGGGCGAAGGCGTCGACCCGCTCCCGGAAGACGGCCTTGGGGGCCACTTCGCTTATGAGACCGATGCGCCGGGCCTTCTCTGGTTCGATCGAGCGTCCCGTCAGCAGAAGATCCAGGGCGGCTTGTAGCCCGATCAGTCGCGGGAGCCGTGTCGTTCCCCCCCATCCGGGCAGCAATCCGAGCTGCACCTCCGGAAGCCCGAGCGTGGTCTTCGGGTCGTCGGAGCAGATCCGAAATCGGCAGGCCAGAGCGAGCTCGAGCCCCCCGCCGAGGCACACACCATCGATGGCTGCCACCGTCGGCGTGGGAAACGCCTCCAGCGACATGTAGATGTCTTGCCCGGCCTTCGCCTTGGCCGCGCCGTCGTCGGGTCCCTGAAGGTCGGCGATCGCATCGATGTCGGCTCCTGCGAGGAAGCCCGAGGCCTTGCCGCTTTCGAAGACGAGGACCCGGATGCGCCCTGCGGCTGCCGCTTCGCCCGCCTCGGCCAGACGCGCCTCCAACGCCGCCATCACCGGCTCGTCGAGCACGTTCAGGGTCCGGTCGGGGTCGTCGAAGGTGATGCGGCCGATCCCCTTCGCGTCGATCGTCAGCTGGGGATTGTCGGGCACGGGCGACCCTCTTCGCGAAGGAGAGTGAGCGTTGCCTTCAACACTCGCGAAGTCGCGGCAGGAGGTCTACAGCCGAACGACACACAGCCCCGGAGCGCGGTCGGCGCCCCGGGGCTGTGTGGAAGGTACAGCGCGTCGTCGATCAGTAGATCGGTCGCGTCTCCGCATTGGCCCGGTTGAGCGTGACGGTCACTGGCTCACCCCGTGCGACCGAAACGGGGATGTTCCAGTAGAGCTCCGTGTACACCTCGGGGTAGCGGGCGTGCACCCAGTATTCGCCCGGCTTGACCATGAGATTGGCAGCCACGCCGCTCGCGTCGGTCGTGTCGGCGGCCTCGTCGAGACCGGCTGCACGCACCTTCGCCAGCATCACCGCATCCACCTCGGTGAACGCGTCTCCCGCCCACTCGTCGACGCGCATCTGGTACTCCTGTGCACGCGCGATATTCTCCTTCGAGAGCGAATCGAAGGTGGCGAAGAGCTGGTCTTTGGTTCGCTCGACCTGCGCGTATTCGGCGTCGAGGTCCTGGAAGTCGTTGAAGAGAAGTCGGTACTGACCCTCACTCGGAAGATACTCTTCCATGGCGGTGGAGATCTTCTGGAGCGTGTCGCGGAGGGTATTCCAGCGATTCTCGGCGGCGCGCCACTCCTCCTGAGCGAGGCGAATCGCGTCCTGGGCAGCCGACAACTCCTGCGGGACCTGGGGCTCGGGCGCCGAGGCCGCTGCGGTCAACGAGTCGAAGATGGCGTCCCGATCGTAGGGCAGCAGCATGACCTCCAGGTCGCTCAACTCCCGGGTGACCATCTGCCCGGTGTTGGGATCCTCGACCTCGATCTGGCCCGTGACGACCACCTGGGCCGGGCCACATGCGGCCAGCCCCATGGCGGCAACGGCAGAAAAGAGCAGGGTGCCGCGCTTCATCAGCTTCGCTCCTTGGAGGGGTGCTACGAGTCTACGAGAGGTGCCGGGTCGTGAGATGACCACGACAGCGGGCGAACGTAACCACCGGGTCGCCGACCGACAAGGCTCCCGTCTTGTCGCGTCATCGGTCCGATCCACCGAGGTCGGGGCCGAACACGAGAACACGTGGGGGGCCGAGAGACAGCGCGGCCTCGGCGGCGATCTGGGCGTCGAGGGTCCAGACCGCCTCCTCGAAGTCGAAGATCTCTCCTCGCACCAGCAGGTCGATCGCACGGCGCGCGGCCGCTTCTTCAGGTGGGGCTTCGGCTACGAGGCGTGTCGAGCGGAACCGCCCACGGTGGAAGCGAAAGAAGGCCGGGTCGCGCTGGCTCGCGAGCCGCTGAGGCAGCGCGAGGATGCGCGATTCGAAGCCGTCGGCCGACTCCGGCAGCACGGCCGCCTCGACGAGGACGATCTCGCCCGCGGACGTCTGGACCACGGAGACCGACGCGTCGAACAGCCCGGGGTCGGGTGGAGAGGCGTTCAACTCCTGGCTCATGCGGTCGGCGACGAACAACAGGGCAATGCGCGAGAGCCCCTCGGGTACGGGGAAGCCCACGGTGATCCAGGTGTTCGTCACCTCTCGATTCACCGCACGCCGGTCGGCAGCACTCCATGCTGGGCCGGCTGTGGGACCATCGGCCGCGTCCGCCGCCCCCGCCATGGAGGGGGCCGCAGACTGCGCCCGTCCGACGGCCACGACCCGAGCGTCGCCCCGGACGAACAGCGCGCGACGCGCCGCCTCGACGTCGCCCTCGGACATGCCCTCGACGGAGGCCAGTGTGCCTTCGGGACGCCGGGTGCGCGGGTCGCCATTGCCGTAGAGAAGAGCGCGTCGTTCGACACCCACATCGTGGAGGGGAGAGTCCTGCTGGAAACGGAGGGCATCGGCGTGTCGGGCCTGGGCGGCCCGAATGGCTTCGGCGCCCGGGCCTTCTCCGAATCCGACCTCGCCGAGCACCTCGAGCAACTCCGAGGCGCGCTCCGGACGGACCAGGAAGACGAGTGTGGCACGATCGGGGCCGAGATCCACCCGCGCCTCCGCATGGCCCCGCCCGATGCGACGCTCGACGGCTTCTCCGACCGATTCGGCCGCGAGGCGGCCGGCACCGGGCCGATCGGCGGGGTCGGCCCCCGATCCGGTCGGGAGGGCGACGGCGATCCCCACGAGCGGGGTGGAGGTCACGGTCTCGACGGCGAACCGGGCGGCCCACGTCGGCCTCGACAGCTCCACCACGTCTGTCGCGACCTGGGCTCGGGCCTCATCGGAAACCGCGAGGCCGATGGCCATACAGACCCACAGATACGCCCGGCGCACTACCGTACCTCCACCCGGGTGGGCCGCGCCGCCTGCAGGGTCGAGGCGAAGGCGCGGACGTCGTCCGCGGTCAGAGACGTCAGCGCGTCGACGTACGAACGGGCGGCGTCTGCGCTCCCTCCGGCTTCGAGGAACCGTCCGACCAGGGTGGCGCGCCCCCAGGGTGTGCGCGCCTGCGCGAGGAGGCTCCACTCGAGACGCTCCACGGCGTCGTCGATCTCGGCATCGGAGGCGCGAGCCATTTCCGCGGGAATACCTGCGAGGCGACGCTCGAGCGCCGCTGCGTCACGGGGATACGTCGAGCCCACCACCGCCAGTACGTCGGAGTTTCGACCTTCCCAGAGGCGCACGTACGCTTCGTATTGGTCGCGCTCGTCGCGGAGGTGGCGGGCCGCCAACGACGCGACGACCACCGCCCGGGGATCGAGGGTCGGAGAGGTCGTCCAGCCGAAGCCGAGCCAGCGGCGCAGCAGGTCGGGGCGATCGCGCACGGGCGGCGACGGCGGGGTGGGCTCCCGGGGCGGTTCGGGTTCGCTCTGCGCGCCCAACCCGGAGAGTGCGGCGAGGAGGGGCGGGGTGGCCACGTCGCCCACCACGATCAACGTCATCTGCTCCGGCCGATGACTCGCTCGCCAGAACGCCTCGACATCGAAAAACGAGAGGCGACGGAGCCGCTCGCGGACCTCGGCGACCGAGGGGTCGCCCGGGCTCGCCTGACCCCGCAGCTGAGACTCCACCTGCCCCTCGCCGGTTTCTCCGATGCGCGCGAGCGTCGCCTGCAACTCGCTGCGAGCGGCGGCGAAACCTTGCGAGGCCTGGGGCGCACGCGTGGCTTGACGGAGGATGTACGTAAGGTGGTCGAGGTCGGCCGCGGCGCCCGTCAGGGTGTACGAGATGGCCGTGGCCGAGGCGCCCGCTTCGACGCGCGCACCCAGGGTGCGAGCAGAGCCTGAGATACGCCCTTCGGCCATCCGTTGGAGGATCGGCGCCGCGGTGGCGGCATCGACCGTCGCGTCTACCGGGATCGAGAGGCGGAACGTCACCACGGGGGAGCCCGGATCGTCGAGGATCAGGATCCGGGGAAAGCCCGTGGGGTGGACGGATTCGCGAGCCACGAGCGGGTCGGACGTGGCGGGTCGGACCTCGGCGGCCGTCGAGTCGAAGGCGACGGCTTGCTGGGCGGTCGAGGGGGTCGCCCAAAGGCAGAGTACGGCGGCGAACGGTACGCAGGCTCGCGACATCGGGATCGCCCTCGCCTGACGGTGTTCCACGGACCCGAGAGGAACTAGTTGAACGTGCCGGGCAGCATGAAGTTCAGGGGGTCCTGTTGCTGCCCGTTGCGGCGCACTTCGTAGTGGAGGTGCGTCCCCGTCGCGGTTCCCGTGCGTCCAACCTGGGCGATCACGTCACCGCGCTCGACCTCCTGGCCCGCCCGAACGAGCAGCTTCGACGCGTGCGCATACAACGTCGTATAGCCGTATCCATGATCGATCTCGACCGTCTGGCCGTATCCCGATCTCCATCCGGCGCGCGACACCTGTCCGCGTGCAGATGCGAGGATGGGCGTGCCCGCCGGAGCGGCGATGTCGACGCCCGGATGGTTGAGCACCTGATTGTGAATCGGGTGCAGCCGAGCGGTCGAGAACCGCGAACTGATCGAGCCCGCGGTGGGAAACAGCGTCGGCGTCGACATCAGGAGGTCGTGCTGCGCGGCGAGAGAGTCGCCCGCCTCGTCCATGCTCTCGAGAAGGACACGGGCCCGACGCTGGAGCGCTTCGATGTCGTAGTCGATCGCGAATGCCTGGTTGCCGAGCTGCGGGTCCACGGACCAGAGGGCATTGTCTTCGGGCGACAGGGAGCCGGGACCACCGATTCCCGCGGCGAGGACGTCGGAGTCGAGCGGTTGGAGGCCAGCGACCGTCCGGAGCTCCGCCTCTCGCCCCTGGAGCGACGTCAGCGTCGACTCCAGAGACGCGACCTGCTCGCGAAGGCGCGTCAACTCCATCGCCGTCTCCCCATCGGGAGAGTCGAGAGACCGCAGCGCGCCGAAACCACCGATGCCCGCCGCGGCGACCAGCCCCGCGACGACGACCGCAACGCCACCCACACCCCACGCTGCACGCCGCAGGCGCCCATTCGTGAGGGAGATCTGCTTCACCGGGTCGTGATTGCCCCGGACCAGCAGCAGGGTCCAACGATCGTCGTGCATGCACACCGTGGTTTCGAGAGGCCTCGACGGTGCCGTCGGCGAGACGGCGAACAGGAAAGCTAGACGCCTTCCGGAGCGCGTGTCAACGCCGGGCGGGGGTTCCGTTTCGCGGCGTATTTACGCGGCAAACGCCATTTGGTTTCATCGGCGTTCGAGCGTGCCCGAGGTAAACAAATGGCGCGCTACAGCAGCTGCTTCGGAACGCTACGGGAGTCGCCTCGAAACGGGCCGAAATCGGGGTGATTCCACCCCTCTTAGAGTTGGACCCGGGGAAACAGCGGCTCGCCCGGATGGACGGTTCGGCCGCCCGGCTCGTCGTTGCGGGCGCCATCGAGAGTCGGAACGCCGTCGAGGCCGAGTCGCCGCGCGAGCTCCTCGGCACGCTCGGGACAGACGGGGTGGAACAGAGCCGCGAGGACGCCGAGGACCCGGGCCAGAGTGGCGAGCGTTTCGTCCAGGTCCGACGCTCGGGCGGCATCCTTCGCCTGCGCCCAGGGCTCCCGCTCCTCGACGTAGCCGTTGGCGGTCCGGGCCAGGTCCATCGCCGTGGCCAACGCCTCGTGCAGGCGGTAGGAGGAGAGCGACGCCGCCACACTCGACAGAGTGGAGTCGATTGCGGCGTCGAGGCCGTCGGCCGGGCCGTCCGGCACGACCCCGTCGCGGTACTTCCCGATCATCGAAATGGAGCGCTGGGCGAGGTTGCCGAATACGTTCGCCAGTTCGTCGTAGCGCACGAGGAAACGCTCCGGCGTGTACGACGCGTCCGATCCCGTCGGCATCTCCCGGAGCAGGTACCAACGCACGGCGTCGCCCCCGAACGTTTCGCGCAACTGGAGCGGGTCGACCACGTTGCCCAGCGACTTCGACATCTTCGTGTCGCCCACGACCCACCACCCGTGGGCGAGAATGCAGCGGGGCAGCGGAAGCCCGGCTCCCATCAGCAGGGTGGGCCAGTACACCGCGTGGGTCGTCAGGATGTCCTTTCCGATGAGGTGCATGTCGGCGGGCCACCACGAATCGGCCACGTCGTCCCACGCCGGATCGTCGGGGCGGGTACCCGCGGGGATGGCTCCCGAGGCGGTGACGTAGTTGATCAAGGCGTCGACCCACACGTACGCCACGTGCTCGGGGGCGAAGGGGAGCTCGACCCCCCAGCGGAGCCTCCGCTTGGGTCGCGAGATGGACAGGTCGCCCAGCGGCTGCTGAAGGAAGCCCAGGATCTCGTTCTTGCGTACCTCGGGGCGAATCCAGTCCGGGTTGGCTTCGATGTGTGCGATGAGCGCCTCCTGGAACGCGCTCATCCGGAAGAACCAGTTCTCTTCTTCGACCCACTCGACCGGCTTCCCTGCGATCGGGTCGACGCGGTCGGGCCCGATCTCCTTTTCGGTGAAGTACCGCTCCTGGCTGACGCTGTACCACCCCGAGTATTCGCCGGCGTACACGTATCCCCGGTCGTAGAGGCGCTGTACGAACGACTGGACGATCGCGATGTGTTCGGCCTCGGTGGTGCGGATGAATCGGTCGTAGCCGATGTCGAGCAGATCCCACGCGTCGCGGAAGCGCTCGGCCATCTCGTCGCAGAGCTCGATCGGCTCCACGCCGCGGCGGTTGGCTTCTTCCTGGATCTTCTGGCCGTGTTCGTCGGTGCCCGTCAGGAATAGAACGCGGTCGCCGGCCTGGCGGGCGAAGCGGGCGAAGGCATCGGCGAGAATCGTCGTATAGGCGTGCCCGAGGTGCGGTTCGCCCGAGGCGTAGTAGATCGGGGTGGTCAGGTAGGTCCGGTTCGACACGGCGTCCTCGTGGTGGTGCAGTTCAATCCCGACTGCGGCGTTCCCGCCCCGCGTCGGCCACTTCGCGCTTGAGATCGTCGAGCGTCACCGTACGCCTCTGGCCCGACTCGTGACGCAGGGTAACCGTCTCCTGAAGGATGTCGACCCCCACCACACGCTCCGAACCCTGGGCGGTCTGAAGAGCCTTCCCTTCGCGCGGGAAGCGCCGTCGAGACTCGACGTAGGTTTTGTGCTCGTACATCAGGCAGCACATCAATCGTCCACAACACCCGGAGATCTGGGCCGGGTTGAGAGACAGGCGCTGATCCTTGGCCAGTTGCAGGCTGACGGGCTTCAGCTCGGGAAGCCACGTGGAGCAGCAGAGCTCGCGGCCGCAACGACCGACGCCTCCGAGCAGCGCGGCCTCGTCGCGCACTCCGATCTGCTTCAGCTCGATTCGGGTTCGGAACGTCCGGGCGAGGTCCCGCACGAGCTCCCGGAAGTCGACGCGCCGGTCGGCCGTGAAATACACGATCAACTTGTTGCGGTCGTGCTGCCACTCGGCCTCGGTGACCTTCATCTTCAACCCGTGCTTCTTGACGAGAACGCGGGTCTGGGAGCGGACGCGCTCTTCGTCCTGGCGGAGCTCCGAGAGCTTGGCGACGTCGGCTTCGTTGGCCCTGCGAAGCACCCGCCGTTCCGGCGTCGGCGTGGCGCAGCCTCCCGACGAGGAGCACTTCCGCTCGGCGATCAGGCCCACGGCGGTAACCTCACCTACATCTTCGCCGCGATCGGCCTCTACGAAGACCCACTGGCCGGGGCGGAGATCGTATCCCGGGGCTGTGAAGTAGTCTCGCCGGGTCCCCTTGAACCGGACTTCGGCGAAGGCCGTCACGCGCTCATGTCACCTTCGCCCCGCCAACTACCGATGCTCTCGAACTTGTTCTGTCGCAGTCGAATGCGTTCGTCGCTGTCGAGGCTCTCGAGTTCCACGAGATGCCGCTGGAGGGCTTCCTTCAGAGAGGCGGCGGTGGCGTTCCAGTCAGAGTGAGCTCCTCCACTCGGCTCGGGGATGATTTCGTCGCACACCCCGAGCGCCAACAGATTCGTGGATGTGAGCTTGAGTGCGTCGGCCGCCTTTTCCCGATGCTCGGCGGATCGCCAGAGAATCGCCGCGCAGCCCTCGGGAGAGATGACCGAGTAGATGCTGTGTTCGAGCATCAGGATGCGGTCGGTCACCCCCAGGGCCAGGGCCCCGCCCGAACCGCCCTCGCCGATCACGATCGAAACCAGCGGGACCCGCATCCGGGCCATCTCGCGCAGGTTCATCGCGATGGCCTCGGCCTGGCCCCGCTCTTCCGCACCGATTCCGGGGTAGGCCCCGGGCGTGTCGATGAGCGTCACGACCGGCCGGCCGAACTTCTCGGCCATCCGCATCAGGCGCAGCGCCTTGCGGTATCCCTCGGGATGGGGCATCCCGAAATTGCGCCGAAGGTTCTCCTTCATGTCGCGCCCCTTCTGGTGTCCGATCACCATCACCGATCGACCTTCGAGGCGTGCCCACCCGCCCACGATCGCCTCGTCGTTGCGAAACGCGCGGTCGCCGTGGAGTTCGAGCCAGTCCGTGAACACCGCGTCGATGTAGTCGAGGGTATATGGGCGGCGGGGGTGACGCGCGACCTGCACCTGTTCGATCGGGCGCAAATTCTGGTAGGTGTCCTGCTTCAGCGTCTCGAGCTTGTCGTGCAGAGCGGCAAGATCGGATGACACATCGATACCCTTCTTCTCGGCCAGCGCCAGCAGCTTGTCGATCTGGCCCTGGATCTCGACGATGTCGCGTTCGAATTCGAGGTGGGGAACGGCGGCCACGGTGACGTCCCGGTTGGGGGGAGGCAGGCCCGGCAGAGTGGATGCCCAGGCACCAGGCCCCGTAAGCTACGGGGGGCGGCCCACGGCGTGAAGTCGGGCGGGCTCCTCGGGCCCTCAGACCGCCGCGATCGTGCGTCGGGCCAGGGCGGGACGCCGTCGCGCTCCCTTCATGGGCCCTCACTCTCCATCGGGACGGAACGACCGACGCGTGGGGAGGATCGGTGGCGGGGGGACCCGCTTCCGAGGCACCGGCGGGTCGTCGGGCGTGGGTTCGAGCGACCCGGTCGGATCGGGAGCCGGAGCGTCGTCGCTCGTGGGCGCCGCGCCCTCTGGAGCGAAGTCGCCGATCGGAGCCGGGATCCCGACCGGTTCAGCTTCGTCCTCCACAACGGTCACCGCCGGGTGCGGAGCCCCGGCGTCGTCGCGCGGTCGTGGTGTCTCGGCCGCTTCGGTGTCGCTGCCCGACCCCGCCGCATCTTCGCCGCCCAGCAGCTCGAAGGGCTCCACGGCAGCGAAGCCTTTGAAGCGTCCCCAGTAGCGTGCGTGGGCGAGCGCGAAATCCGGCGAGAGGCCGGGATCGGGCGCGTGCCCCGCGTGATGGAACGACAGGGCCGACACCTTCGCGTCCATCCAGCGCCCCACGTCGCGATAGACGCTCGGAGCGAAGTCGAGGCTGGAGGTCGGGGTCGCGTACCCGAGCACCGTCGTCACCGAGCGGGTCGCCCCCTCTGCCAGTGTATGCGCGTTGCGCCGCTGCTCGTCGCGGTCGGCGGCCGACGGGAGATACGCCCAGGTGGGGCGCATCTCGGCCACGACACGGGCGACCTGGGCTTCGACGGCATCGGGGTCCGCCGATCCCGAATCGGCGAACAACAACCGTACGCCGAGCTCCTTCGCCGCCTTGCGCGCTCGGTTGACGACGCGGTCGTCGTCGTCTCCGCCGAGGAGCACCAACATGAGGACGTCGTGCCCCGCCGCCTGGTGGGCGGCCAACGACGCCCCGCAGCCCAACTCCACGTCTCCGGGGCGCGCGCCGACCGCGATCACCGCCGGCGCCTTTTCGTCACCCGCCCGCCATCTCGGGAGGAGTTCGCGGAGTCTCGCCTCGAGATCTTCGGGGTCGACCGGCTTGGTCATCAGGGCGTCTGCCCCGGCCCGGTAGGCCCCGGACACGTACGACGCGTCGGTATAGCCCGTGGCTGCAAGGACCGGAAGCCGCGGGAAGGCCTTCTTCAGGGCGCGGGTGAGCTCGAACCCGTCGATGCCCGGAAGGTTGAGGTCGGTCAGAACGAGATCGAAGGACTCACGTTGGGCGAGCTCGAGCGCCTGGAGCCCGTCTTGCACGAGTGTGACGTCGAATGGACCGAGCTTCTGGAGAAGGGCCGAAAGCAGGAGCGACTGGTCCGGGGCATCTTCGGCCAGCAGGATGCGGAAGACGGAGTCGGCTGCCGATTCGTTCACGGATCGCCGGGGGTGCAGAGGAACGGAGCGTCGCTTGGCTAACGTAGGGGTCCGCTCTGGGTTTGCCCACCGTTTCGCATTTGCTCTTCACCCTCGGGAGCGTTGGATCCTCGCCACGAGGGCCGTCATGAGGTCCCGAGGCATGGCCTTTGCCGCCCACACCGCCGCCTTGTTGGTCCACCCCGGGACCACGCGTCGCCGACCCGCGAGGGCTCCGTCGATGCCCGCGCGGGCGACGGGCCGAGGGTCCATGACGCCTTGCTGCGCAGAGCCGGGTTGGCGTGCGCCGGCCCGGGCGAGGAACTCGGTTCGTGTGGGGCCGGGACACAAACACGTGACCGAAACCCCCGTGCCTCGGAGTTCCTGGGACAACGCGTCGGAATACGACAGCACGAAGGCTTTCGTTGCGTAGTACGTGGTCATGCCCGGGCCCGGCATGAACGAAGCCACCGAGGCGACGTTGAGGAGGCGTCCCGCGCCTCGGGCCACCATGGCCGGTAGCAGGCCGCGGGTGAGGCCGACGATCGCCGATACGTTGAGCCGGATCATCGCGGCCTCCGCCTCTGCGTCGGTGTCGAGGTACCCGCCGAGGAGTCCGACTCCCGCGTTGTTGATCAGCAGGTCGACGGGCCGAGCTGGATCGACCGCCCGGAGGAGCGTGCCTACGCCGGCTGCGTGGGCGAGGTCACAGGCCACGACACGTATCTCGACTCCGAAGTCCCCCTCGAGACGGGATCGCAGATCGTCGAGCCGCGCCTGGTCGCGCGAGGCCAGGATGAGGTCCCACTCCTCAGCCGCCAGAAGCGAAGCGAATTCACGACCCAGGCCCGACGACGCACCGGTAACCACGGCGAGGCGACGCGGAGGGGGCATCAGGACGTTTCGGGATCCATCGACGAGGCGTCCGCCAACCCGGCCGCCGGGGGCGTCTCGACCACCCGTCCGCGGGCCGCGGGCTCGGGCACGAAGAACCAGACGATGAGTCCCATGATGAAGACCGAAGCCGCGGCCAGCACCGTGTTGCTCGCGTACCCACGATTGGCGAACAGCGGCCCGGCCACGGCGCCTCCCACAGCGAACCCGACCTGGCCGAGGGCGACGGCGAGGCTCATCAGCGCCCCTCGGCGGTGGTCCTTCACCAGGGCGGTGAGCAGCGCCGAGAAGGGCGAGATCCGCGCCGCGACGAGGACCATCGTGAGGAAGAAGATCGGGTAGGCGACCCAGAATGCGTCGACCACGACGGTGGTGATGAGCATGACGATCGACAACCCGGCGCAGGACCCCAGGATGATCCCCTTGCGCCCGATCCGATCCGACAGCTTACCGGCTTGAGGCCCGGTGAATACATTCGCCAGCCCTCCGACCAGGAACAGCGTCGCGATCCCGTTGGGCGTCGCCTCGACGAACGAGCGCTCCAGCCAGGTGGGCAGATAGACCACGTAGAGCGAAAGGCCGAGAAACATCATGAAGAAGGCGGCCGCGGCCCAGGCGATTTCGGGCCGCCGGATCATGTCGAAGTAGTTTCGGAGGGCGCTCCCCACCGTCAGGCGACCCTCGGACCGCACCACGTCCGGCTGAGGGACTCGCAGGAAGATCAGAATCCACGTCAGCGCCATCGTGACGGCGAAGAGACCGAAGGGCGCGCGGATCCCCAGCCGGCCCGCGATGACGATCCCGAGCGGGATACCGATCACCTGCCCGAAGGCCGACCCGCTCATGATCCACCCCGTGGCCCACCCGCGGCGCTCGTACGGGAAGAAGTCGCCCACGTACGACACCGCTGCGCCGCTCAGCACGCCACCTGCGACGCCCGCGAAGAGCCGCACCGCGAGGAACGTCGTGTAGTCGCGGGCGAAGAGGTGCATGACCAGCGCGACGGTCATGGTTCCCGTGCCCAGGAGCAGAATTCGGCGCCGGCCGATCTTGTCGGAAATCGGGCCCGAGATGATTGCGAACACGCCGACCATCAGCGCGTAGACCGACACGAGCGTTCCCAACGCCGCGTCGCCGATCGAGAGTTCTTCGCCGATCTGGGGGAGGATCGGCGAGATGATCATGATCTGGCTCGCCGATGAAAAGACGAGGAGCCATAGCGCGAATACGATCAGGCGCGGCGACGTGCGTTCAGTGCTCAAGAGCGAGGCGGTCGGGCGGGGACCGCCTCAGACCGACTCCTTGTGGACGATCGTGGCGTGGCGCTGATCGGTCGGCATGAGGACGAGCTGGAACACGTCCACGTGCTCGGGGGCGTTGACGACGTACGAGACGGCGTCGGCGACGTCGGAGGGCGAGAGCGGAGTGTATCCCTGATAGACGGAGTCGGCGCGTGACGCGTCCCCGTGGAATCGCACGCGGCTGAACTCCGTCTCGACGAGACCCGGGTCGACACTCGACACCCGGACGCGCGTTCCGGCCAGGTCGACGTTGATTCCCTCGGTGAGGGCGAATACGGCGAACTTGGTGCCGCAATACACGCCGCCGTTGGGATACACCCAGCGCCCGGCGATGCTGCCGATGTTGACGACGTGTCCCCGGTCGGCCTCGATCATGGCGGGCAGAAACGCGCGCGTCGTGTACAGCAGTCCCTTCACGTTGGTGTCGATCATCTCGTCCCAGTCGTCGAGATCACCACCCTGGATGGGGTCGAGGCCCAGCGCCTTGCCCGCGTTGTTGACGAGTACGTCCGGTACGAAGTCCAGCGCCTGGAGCCGAGTACGGAGTGCATCGACCGCCTCGCGATCGCGCACGTCGAGCGGGGCCGGGTGCACATCGACGCCGTGGGTGCTCGTCAGTTCGTCCGCCAGCGCATCGAGTCGCTCGCTGCGGCGGCCGGTGATCACCAGGCGTGCACCGTCTCGTGCGAAGGCGTGCGCGCAGGCCTCACCGATCCCGGCCGTGGCCCCGGTGATGAGGATGGTCCGACCGGCGATGCGATTGGGCGTCATGGACTCGAGGCGTGGGAGGCGGAGGCGAAGAATACCGGCGGGCGGTCGGTGCGCCAACTCACCGGCCGGGCATCACGCGTGGTCGGCTTCCGTCGGGCCCTCGGTCTGAGCGACCCCGGAAGGCGGCGCGGGGTCCCGCCCCCACCAGATCGCCGCGGCGAGGGCGATCGTCAGCGGCACGACCACGCCCAGCACGATGATCCCGAACTCCTCTTCGAAGGGGTGGTCTGCGGTATGAAGTCCCAGGTACACCGCGTACAACACGTAGTACGCGATGAAGACCGTGCCCTCGCGGCGACTGATCGACGCCCCGGTCACGAACACGGGAAGCGCAGCGATGGCGACCGCCAGCATCACCGGGAAGTCGAAGTGAAGGAGCCCGCTCGCGATCGGGATTCCGCCGCCCGCGACCGCCCCCGCTCCGAGCACGGCGAGTACGTTGAACAGGTTGCTGCCCACGACGTTGCCGACGGCGAGATCGCGTTCGCCGCGCATACTCGCCAGAACCGATGTGGCGAGCTCGGGGAGCGATGTGCCGGCCGCGACCAGCGTGAGCCCGATCACCAGCTCGCTCACCCCGACGGTGCGCGCGATCGAGGTCGCGCCCTCCACCAGGGCGTCCGCGCCGAGGACGAGGCAAGCCAGACCCCCCAGGGCGCAGGCGATCTGGAGGAGCACCGAGCCGGGCGGGCGTGCCGCTTCCGGGTTCGACGTCACGGCGACGACCGAGTCGCGGCCTCGCTTCGACCACCAGACCAACGTAGCGAGATAGGCTGCGAGGAGAGCGAGGAGAAACACACCCTCGACCCTCGAGATCAACCGATCCCAACCGATGAGGAGGGGGAGCGCGGAAACCCCGACCATCACCGGTACGTCGAACTGGACGAGTTGACTCTTGACCACGAGGGGAGCGAAGACCGCGCTCACCCCGAGGATGAGGAGGATGTTGAAGATGTTGCTCCCCACCACGTTGCCGAGGGCCACGTCGGGGCGCCCGTCGAGCGCAGCGTCGACACTGACGGCGATCTCGGGAGCCGAGGTGCCGAGAGCCACGACCGTGAGGCCGATGACGAGGGGCGGGATACCGAGTCGCGCGGCGAGCCCCGATGCACCCCGCACCAGCAGGTCGGCGCCGAGCATCAGCACGACGAGGCCGCCGATGGCCCACAGGGCGTCCGTCATGATGGAGTTCGTCATCAGGGCGACGAACGGGGTAGCTTGTGGGGCATGAAGAGGCGATTTCGCAGACTCAGGCGGATCATCCGTTGGGGGATCACACTCGCGGTGGGACTTCCCCTGCTGGCATGGCTGTTCCTTCCCTGGCCCGTGTCGTGGAAGTGGCGAGAGCCCGAGCGGACGTCGTTCATGAAGTATCGCACGGCCGAGGCCGCCGAAAAGGGGGCCGACATCTCGATACGGTACGATTGGATCCCGCTTTCGCGGATGTCGCCCGATGTCGTCCAGGCGGTGATTCTGGCCGAAGACCAACGCTTCCGTCTACATGGCGGGGTGGACTGGCTCGCCCTCGCCGACGAGGTGGGGTACGACGGTGAGCCTCCGTTTCGCTGGACCCACCCGTCCGACCTGGTGGCGCTCGCGAGAGCGGTGCGGCGAGTCTGGCGCGACCGCGCCGAGATGAAGGGCCGCAGCACGATCACGCAGCAACTGGCCAAGAATCTCTACTTCACCCCGGAGCGGTCGCTTCGGCGAAAGGCGGGCGAGTTCGTGGTGGCCCAGCGCCTAGAGTGGTTTCTCGACAAGGACCGTATCCTCGAGCTCTACCTCAACACGGCGGAGTTCGGCCCTGGCGTGTTCGGAGTGGAGGCGGCGAGCCGGCACTACTTCGGCATCGGTGCCTCCGGCCTGGACCGCCAGCAAGCCGCGACGTTGGCAGCCACCCTTCCCCACCCGTTGTCTTCGAATCTCCACAGCGCGCCGTCGCAGATGGAGGCCCGGCGCGGTCGCATCCTGGGAATGATGGGCCGGTGAGGGTGCTGTGACCGACAGGAGCGTCATCGTCATCGGGGCCGGAGCTGCGGGTTTGCTCGCGGCGCACTTCGCCGCGCGTTCGGGAGCGCAGGTCGAGCTCGTCGAGCGCACGCGCGATGGTGGCCGAAAGATTCTCATCAGCGGCGGAGGGCGCTGCAACGTGCTGCCGGGGGTCGCTCGGCCAGAACGATACGTGACCGCCTCGTCGGCCCATCGCATGCGGCGGCTGCTGAAGTCGTGGCCGTTGGTGGAGCAGCGAGAGTTCTTCACGCGTGAGCTGGGGATCGATCTCGTCCTGGAGCCCGAGACCGGCAAGTTGTTTCCCTCGTCGCATCGCGCTCGAGACGTGCGGGACGGCCTGGTGGAGGCGGTGCGGCGCGCCGGAGCGCGCATGCGTTTCGATACCCGGGTAACCGGGCTCGGTCCGCCGCCTTCGCCGGACGCCGACTGGCGTGTGCATCTGGAGGGAGGTGCGACGCTGTCGGCGCGGTGCGTGGTCGTGGCCACCGGCGGCCTGTCGGTTCCCGCCACGGGTAGCGACGGTGCGGGGCTCGGATGGCTCGAGGCGCTCGGGCACGAGGTGCATCCGCTGTATCCCGCCCTGACGCCCCTCACCGGTTGCGCCGATCACGCCGATCTGGCCGGCGTGTCGCTCTCCGTACGGATTCGGGCTCCGGGGGCGCGGCCGCGCTTCGAGACGACCGACGGCTTCCTCTTCACCCACCGCGGCTACAGCGGTCCGTCGGTGCTGGACGCTTCGCATCTCACCGTGGGTGGGGCGGATACCCGTCAGTCCCTGCGGGTGCGCTGGGCCGCGCATGAGACCGCGGAGTGGGACGAGATGCTGGTGTCGGCGCGGCAGGGCATCGTCGGGGGGGTGGTGTCGGACCACGTGCCGGCCCGTCTCGCGCGTCGACTCGTGCACGAGGCGGGGGTGCCGTGGGACCGCGCCGTCTCGAGACTGACGCGCGCCGAGCGGCGGTCCCTGACCCGGATCCTCGGGGACTACGACCTGCCCTGGGACGGCAACGAGGGCTACAAGAAGGCCGAGGTGACGGGGGGCGGCGTCGCTCTCGATCAGGTCGACCTGCGCACCCTCGAGAGCAGGGTGTCGCCCCGACTGTTCCTGTGCGGTGAGCTGCTCGACGCCTTCGGACCCATCGGGGGGCACAACTTCTTCTGGGCATGGGCCACGGGGCGCGCCGCGGGACGGGGGGCGGCGCAGACGGCTTGAGCCATGGGGCGTTTCCTTTTTGCCCCGGCCTGCAGCCCTGCCTACCATGACGTACTCAGGGCCCGGCGAATTCCGTGAGGTCGGCCGGGCCGCCGGTACGTTTCGATCGTGTGCGGAGGCACTTCATGCGTCGCTCCCAGGTAGCGGGACTCTCGACCCTCGCCCTCGCGTTCGCCGGCGCGGCCTGCGGCCCCGAGCGCTCGGCCCAGACTCCCGCCGACCTCGTCGTCACGAACGGCCGGGTCGTCACCGTCGACGAAGATCTTCCGGAGGCCGAAGCCGTCGCCATGCGGGGAGACCGCATCGTCGCGGTCGGCACGGCGGCCGAGATCGGTGACCTCGTGGGTGACGAGACCGAGGTGATCGACGCCGAGGGTCGGCTGGTCATCCCCGCCTTCATCGAGGGGCACGGGCACTTCACCGGGCTCGGGGACTCCAAGATGATTCTCGACCTGACCACCGCCACGAGCTGGGACGACATCGTGGCGCAGGTGGAGGCCGCGGCAGCGGAGCTTCCGGCGGGCACCTTGATCCGCGGCCGAGGGTGGCACCAGGAGAAGTGGACGGCCACGCCCGAGCCCAACGTCGACGGGGTGCCGTTGCACGACGCCCTTTCGGCGGTGTCGCCGAATCATCCGGTCTACCTCACCCACGCCTCGGGCCATGCCGCCTTCGTCAACGCCCGCGCCATGGAGTTGGCGGGCATCGACCCGACCACGCCCGATCCCATCGGCGGGACCATCGTACACGACGGCTCCGGTCGCCCGACGGGATTGCTGCGGGAAACCGCGCAAGGACTCGTAGGGAATCTGCGCCGCGAAGAGATGACCGCCGATGAGCGCGCGGAGAGGTTCCGTCGCCAGGTGCAACTCGCGGGGCAGGAGGCGCTCGAGAAGGGCATCACCTCGTTTCACGATGCGGGCACCGGTTTCGCGACGATCGACGGCTATCGCGAACTGGCGGATGCCGGCGAACTGCCGGTCCGCCTGTACGCCATGGTCCGTGCGTCGAATGCGTCGCTCGACACCAACCTCGCCGACTACTACCTCGACGATCACGCCGACGGCTTTCTGACCGTGCGCTCGATCAAGAGATCGATCGACGGGGCGCTGGGGTCGCACGGTGCCTGGCTTCTCCAACCCTACGAAGACCTTCCCTCGAGTGCGGGGCTGAATACGTCTCCTGTGGAAGACGTCGAAGAGACGGCTCGGATCGCGGCGCGGCACGGATTCCAGCTCAACGTCCACGCGATCGGAGATCGGGCCAACCGTGAGGTGCTGAACCTCTTCGAACGGGCGTGGGCGAGCTCCGACGTCGACGGATCGGGGCTGCGGTGGAGAATCGAGCACGCGCAGCACCTCCATCCCGACGACATTCCTCGCTTCGCCGACCTGGGCGTCGTCGCCTCCATGCA
The DNA here is from genome assembly GCA_028279425.1 of Longimicrobiales bacterium. GTDB lineage: Bacteria > Gemmatimonadota > Gemmatimonadetes > Longimicrobiales > Gaopeijiaceae > Gaopeijia. The sequence goes on from JANQNV010000001.1 coordinate 49,154, forward strand.
GGGAATCCACGGCACGTCGGATGGACCCTGGGTGCCCGAGAAGCTCGGGCAGGAGCGCGCGAGAACGGGGGCGTACATGTGGCGCTCGCTCTGGGACTCCGGTGCGACGGTGACCAATGGCACCGATGTGCCGGTCGAACCGATCGACCCCATCGCCTCGTACTACGCGATGGTGAGTCGGATGACCCGGACCGGTGAACGCTTCTACCCCGACGAGGCGCTCAACCGGATGGAGTCGCTGCGGGCCTATACGATCAACAACGCCTTCGCGGCGTTCCAGGAAGACGTGCTCGGGTCCATCACGCCGGGGAAGTATGCCGATCTCGCGATTCTCTCCGACGATATTCTGATGATTCCCGAGGAGGAGATCCCCACTGCGGTGGTCGACATGACGGTCATGGCCGGGAGGGTCGCGTATCGTCGATAGGGGGTCTCCGACTATAATGGAGGGATGTCTCGGGAGTGCGGGGGTGGGTCTCTGAAGGGGAGGGGACGTGGCGGGACGATGCCATTTTTGTGAGAAGCCGTTTCAGCCCAACGGCAGATTCGAGCACCTGCCGGTCGGGCGTCGCATCGCATACGATCCGGAGCGCGGGCGCCTCTGGATCGTGTGCGGCCGCTGCTTCCGATGGAGCCTGATCCCGGTCGAGGACCGCCACGCCGCCCTGTACGAGTTGGAGCGGGCGGCGCGAGACGAGGCCGTGCCGGTGGCCCACACCGCGCACATCCGGCTGCTGCGGTTGAAGCGTATCATCCTCATACGGGTCGGCGCCGCCGGCCTCGAGGAGCGGGCGTGGTGGCGCTACGGTCGCGAACTCCGCAGCCGGAAGGCGTCGTTCGAGAGCCGCGGTTCCCGCTTTACGGCCTACACCTTCGGGGCGCTCAACTTCGTCGGGGAGGTGCTCGGCCTGTCCGACCCCGACGCCGCGATCGATTGGACCGACACCCCGGTCGCCGACGTCCTGCGTTGGAGGCGATTCGGTTGGGCGGCCTGGCGCGGTCGGGAGACCTGTCCGTACTGCCAGAGCACCCTGCGGGCCCTCCGCTACGACTTGTCGTGGTGGTGCTACCCCCTCCACTCGGGTGACGGCCGGATCGGTCTCGGCGTTCCGTGCGCTCGATGCGATCCCTGGACGCCCGAGCAGATCTACCGGATCGAGGGAGACGAAGCCGAGCAGGTACTCCGGCGGGTGCTGGCCTACCAGAACATCGCCGGAGCCAGCGATCGCGTGATCCGCGACGCGACGCGAGCGATCGACACCTCCGGTACCCCGGCGGAGTTCACCCTCGACGCGACACAACAGCGCAAGACGCTGTGGCGCATGGGGGCTACGGGTCAGATCGCCCTCGAGATCGCACTCAGCGAGACGGTCGAGCGCCGGATGCTCGACCTTCAGATGCGCGCCGTGGAATTCACCTGGCGGCGCGAGGAGGAGTTGGCCGGCATCAGCGACGAGGAATTGACGCCGGCCGAGGTCCTGGAATCCCACCTGCGCTGGATGCCGGTGAAGCTCCTACCGCGCGAGTAGTCCTTCGAGAGGTTCTTCGCGGGCGCCGTTTTCGTCGCATACGGCGAACGCATTTTCGTTGCTCCCCCACATGGCGACCCCGGCGTACTCGCCCGCCTTGTTGAGGATGAAGAAGCGCACGTCGAAGGCGGGCTCGCCGTCGTCGTTCTGCAAACGCGGCTCCACGGTGTTGGCTCGGATCCGCTCGAGAATCGCCATCCCGGCGTCCTTCGGGTGCATACCCTGGCGAAGGAACTCGACGATCATCGCCGAGGAGAGGTTGTAGAGGTTCGCCTCTCCGCGTCCCGTCGATCCCGCGGCCCCGACATCGTTGTCGACGTAGAGTCCTGCACCTAGGATCGGCGAGTCTCCGATCCTGCCTGGGATCTTCCAGGCGAGTCCGCTCGTCGTGGTGACGCCGCAAATGTCGCCGTTCGGCCCGATGGCGTCGCAGTTGATGGTGCCCCAGAAGGAGTGAGCGGGGATCAGTCCCTCGGCGACCATGTCGAGTCCGGCGCGATACCAGGCGTCGGCTCGACGTCGCAGTGCTTGCGGAGACATCGCGACCGCGTCGCCGCCCCCGCGACCGATCACATCGGGATCGGTCTCTTCGCCCCGCTCGCCCAGCCCTCGCTTTCTGGCTTCGGGGTCCAACCAGTGCCCGGGGTCGACCCGGCGGCGCCACTCCAGCCACAGCTCCCGCGAGCGCGGTGTGTTGAGGTCGGCCTCGACCTCGAAGCCCAGGGCGCGCGCGAACTCCCGAGCCCCCTCACCGGCGAGCAGATGGTGGTCGGTCAACTCGGCTACGGCACGCGCCACGCGAGACGGCGTGCGCACGCCTTCGATTCCGGCCACCCCGCCTGCCCAGCGGCGGGGTCCATGCATGCAACACGAGTCGAGTTGCACCACCCCGTCGGCGTTGGGGAGTCCCCCGTATCCGATCCCGGTTTCCGTTGGGTCCTGCTCGGGGATGTTGACCCCGTGAATCAGGGCGTCGAGCACGTCTTCTCCCTCGGTGATGCCTCGAAAGGCCCGCTCGATCGCGCTCTCGGCGCCGCCGTTTCGATAGCGGATGCCGCTGACGTCGGAGATGACCAACGGCGTAATGGTTCGTCGCACGACGACCTCGGGGCCACGTGCCGAGGCCGAGATCGGGGTGGATACGGCGGCGACGGCCGCGGCGGTGGTGGTTCGAACGAAGTCTCGGCGCTTCATGTGGCGGCGGGCGTTGGGGAGGCGGTGCACTCGGTGCGCACGGACAAGGGGGCGCTGGCCCGACTTCCGCGCAACCCGGCCCGACACGGTCAGCGGTGACGCGCGCTCGAGACCCGCCCTGACGTAGGCGTTCGGGCGGGGGGTCAGCCTGGTGGCATCACCGGTCGCACGACGCGTCGAAGCGAAGCCCGTCGACGTCGATCAGCCGGTCCAGGCGGATCTCGGACCCGTCGTCCAGTCGCACGTATTCGGCGGCGTCGCGGCTGGTCACGTCGACGAGCCGAGTCGACCGGTGCACGACCCGGTTGGCCCCCTCCCGCCACGACAGCGCGACGGGGCGGCCCCGCAGCACGCGCAGTTGGAGTTCGTCGTGCAGACCGCAGTCGATGGGAACGTACGGCGTGCTCACAGCACGTACGGCGTGCTCACAGCACGTATGGCGTGCTCACAGATGCTCATGCGACGCCCCCTGCGGGAAGCGTCAGGGCGTTGGCGGCGTCGATGGCCTCGACGAGGAGGGTGCGCAGTTCGCCGACGGCGACTCCTGCCCGGAAACGCTCGCGGATTTCGACCGACGCATCGCCGGATCCCCGCTCGGCCGCGACGTCGACGTCGAGGCTCGCCTCGCCGGCCACCTGAATGTGGATCCTTCGGGGCCCTCCGTCGCGGTACCACTCCAGCGTACGGCTGTCGTCCGCGTCGGAGTCACGGATCAGCTCGACGCTGTTGGCCAGAGCGAAGATGTTGATGATCTCGTCTACCCCCGGGAGCATCCGGTCCCCGGTTTCGCGCGCCTCCGGTGGTCTACTCGACATCGCGCCTCTCCCCGTGGTATTCGATCGATCCGAAGGGGGGCCGTCATACACCCCCTCCAGGGTTGGACGGGCCTCGACCCCAACAAGTTGCATCCGACCCTGGCGGCGCCCGACTTCCGGGTGCGCGCGATCCCACCGGACGAAACCATTCGGGCCCGAAACGCGTCCAATCCCAGTGACGGACTCGAACGCCGGTATGAAGAAGATGACCATGCTCCTATTTGTCTTGCTCGGGCTGAACACGATCGCCGCTGGCGTCGTGTGGGTTCTGTATCGCCGCGCCCGACGGGCCCAGAAGCGCCGGCGCGTCGAAGCGCCGAATTCGGAGTACCGGTCGCTCTACGTGATGGACCTCGAGGCGAAGGACCGCTGGGAGTCGCTGGATCTCTCCCTCCTCCACGAGGTGAACCGCGAAGAGATGGAGAAGGTCCTCGCGAAGCTTCGGGCCACCAACGTCAGGGCCCTGACACCCAACGAACGGGCCTTTCTCGACCGGATGGTCGAAGCCGAAGACCGAGCTCGGAAGACCGCTCGTCGGAGGGCGGCTCAGGGCGGGTCGTCGATGCCGGCGCCCGGTACCTCCTGATCCGCCTGCCCTCGGATGACGAGGCAGGTGAAGACGAGGGTGAGGTAGACGGCGAGGGCCGGTGGGCCGCGGGAGGTCAGCAGCTCCGGTAGGCGGGCCCACGGGTTCAGTGGACGCATGCCCAAGGGCAGGATCGTCTCGACCGCCGCCGTGAAGAGCTGCACGGATCCGGCGACTATGAGCCCGGTCGCCATGTGCAGAACCAGGGGGCGGAGTACGTCGACGCGTCGTACCGGCCACGTTCGCGCGCTCCACCAGGCCAGCGCGGCCGCCGCGGGCCAGGGGGCACTCAGAGCCAGTTGCACGAGGATCGACGGCCAGAGCCCGACGGCCTCACCGAAAAGGCCCCCGGCGCGATGCAGGCGGAATCCGGTGTAGGCGCCGACGATGGCCCACGCCGCGAGCAGGATCAGGGCGAGCCGCAGGGGTTCGCGCCCTCGGGAAGTTACGTCCACCTCGGGCCTGCTCACGCTACGAGGATCGCCGCTGCCCGCCCTGCCGGGTTGCGGCTGAAATCGCGCCCCTCGGCGTTGTTCGTCGCTCATTTGACGGTGCCAAATCACGCTCCTCTCGTCTGGACGGGCACGATTTCAGTCGCAACAGCGGTGACGCCTTGATGCTGGGCCCATGGCGGAGCATCACGCGGCGGAGGGTGTGCCACAAGCCGTCACACCGGTTCGCTCGTTTCCGGCGAATCCTGCTGAAGACACGAACGGTGGCCGACCCGTGAAGGTCGACCACCGTCGTGCCGTCGCGGCCCATCCGAGGCCGCCGGTACTACAGTCGGCTCGCGCCGCCTCGATTAGTTCTGCGGGGGCAGAATCACCGAGTCGATCACGTGGATCACACCGTTCGACGCCGCGACGTCGACGGCGGTCACGGTGGCGTCGTTGATCTTGACCGACTCACCCTCGACGGCGACCGCGATCTTGGCGCCGTTGACCGTCTCGGCCTCGGTCAGACCGACCACGTCGGACGACATGACCTTACCCGGCACGACGTGGTAGGTCAGGATCGCGGTGAGCGCGTCCTTGTCGGCGAGAAGAGCCTCGACCGTACCCTCCGGGAGCTTCGCGAACGCCTCGTCGGTGGGGGCGAACACGGTGAACGGACCGTCGCCCTTGAGAACGTCGACCAGACCCGCGGCCTCGAGGGCGGCGGCGAGCGTGGTGAAGCTACCAGCCTCCACGGCTACGTCGACGATGTCCTTACCACCCATCTGCGCAGAGGCGGGAGCGGCAACAAAAGCGGCGGCGACGGCGGCTCCGACCGCCAGCTTGCTGATGCGATTCATTCCGAAAAACTCCTGAAGAAACAAGTTGCGACGCTGTGTCGTACAGCGTTTGTGCAGCTATCGTAGACCCGACCTTGGACAACGTCAAGAGTTGTGGAGGAAATTAGTTTGACAGCGGGTGTACAACTGCGTACGTTCATTTCATGACGACCTCCACCGATCGTTCCGTCCCCCGCCATCCGATTCGAGTGGTCGCGGCTCGCACCGGGCTCGCACCGACTCTCTTGCGCGCGTGGGAGCGTCGTTACGGCGTCGTCGAGCCGGGTCGTTCCGAGGGCGGACAGCGTCTCTACTCCGACGACGACGTGGAGCGCCTCCTGCTGTTGAAGCGCGCTACCGATGCGGGTCGGGCGATCCGGAACGTGGCGGAGCTATCGGTCGAGGAGCTTCGTCAGCTCGTGCGGGAGGACCGCTCGGCGCTCGGGCCGGCCGAGATGGGCGATCCTCGAGTCGACGCCGCGTTGGCCGAAGCGTGGCGGGCCGTCGAGGCCATGGATGCCGAGGCGCTGGAGCAGGAACTGCGGCGCGCTGTGGTCACGCTCGGCAGCGCGGCGTTCACGGACCGACTCGTCTCGCCGTTGCTGCGCACGATCGGGCAGAGGTGGGTCGATGGAGAAGTCCGCCCCGCGCACGAACACGTGGCGACCGAGGTGATCAAGCGCGTTCTCCACTGGATGGTGGAGCCGGCCCGTGCCGACGAAGACGGCCCCGGGGTCGTCGTCGGCACGCTGACCGGCGAGATGCACGAGCTCGGCGCGTTGCTGGCGGGCGCGACCGCGGCGCTCGAGGGGTGGCGGGTCACCTTCCTCGGTCACGACCTCCCCCCCGAAGAATTCGCGCTGGCGGCCGAGACGGTCGCGGCCAACGTAGTCGGGATCAGTACGATCAACCCCCTGTCGGTCGACGGCATTCCGGGCCAGGTCAGCCGTTTGCTCGACGAATTGCCGCCGGGGGCGCAGGTCGTTCTCGGGGGGCCGGCCGCCGGAGCCGTCCGCGACGTCGTGCTCGACGCGAGGCTGCATTCGGTCGAGTCGCTCGCCGCCTTCCGAGGCGTTCTACAGAAGATGCGCGACGCCTGACGCCCGTTCGCCGCCCGGTCGGGGCGGCGCTACCTTCGGGCCGATGAACAACCGCCTCATGCTTGTCGGGCTCATGGCCGGGCTCGCCGTCGGGCTCGCAGCGTCGAGCACCGGATCCCCCGCGCTTCATGCCATCGCCTCCGGGTCGGCTCCGTTCGGCGAGCTGTTCATCGCGGCGATCCAGATGGTCGTCATCCCGCTGGTCGTGGCGATCGTGTTCGCCGGGGTCGCCCGGCTCGGTGACACGCGCACCCTCGGGCGGATGGGCGGCGCATCGCTGGGATTCATCGTGTCGACCACCGTTCCCGCGGTCGTGCTCGGTATGGTGGGGATGCACCTCGCGCTCGGCTTCGTGCCGCCCGTGCCGCTTCCCGATACCGGAGCCGGGCCCGAGGTGGGAGAGCTTCCGGGGCTGATCGACTTCGTCGTCGGGCTCGTGCCGCGCAACCCGTTCGCCGCGGCGGCCGAGGGCCGCCTCCTCCCCCTGCTCGTGTTCGCGATTCTCGTAGGTGCCGCCGCGGGCACGCTGGAGACCCAGGCGCGAGAACGGCTGGTCGGTGTGGCCGACGCCGTCTCGGATGCATTCATCACCCTGGTGCATTGGATCCTCTGGACCGCTCCGGTCGGGATCTTCGGGCTCGCCGCCCCGGCCACGGCCCGTATGGGCATCGGCCTCCTTCAGTCGCTCGCGGTGTTCGTCCTCACGGTGATCGTGTGCCTCTTCATCTTCATGGCGGTGGTCTATCTCCCTCTCGTGGCCGTCGTCGGAGGGGTGGGTCCGCGACGATTCATCGCGTCGACGATGGCCAGCTACACCATGGGGTTCACGACGACCAGCAGCGTCGCCACCCTCCCCGTTCTGCTGCGTGACGCGCCGTCCCTCGGCGTGTCGAGGCGCGTGTCGGATCTCGTTCTCCCACTGGCGGCGTCGCTGAACCGCGCCGGGAGCGGGCTCTTTCAGGGCGCGTCGGTGGTGTTCCTCGCCTGGCTCTACGACGTGCAGGTGCCGGGGGGCGCGTGGGTCGGGGCCGCGATCGCCTGCTTCTTCGCGGCATCGACCGTCGCGCCGGTCCCGAGTGCGTCGATCATGACGCTGGCGCCGGCCCTGAGTGCGGTGGGGGCCCCCTTCGCCGGGTTGGGTATTCTACTCGGCATCGACCGGGTCCCCGATATGTTTCGCAGTGCGACCAACATGACCGGCCACATGGCCGCAGCGGTGGTCACGGAGGCGCTGGCGGGCGACGACGACGCGAACTCGTCGTCGTCGATTCAACCGTCAGAAGCGCCAGCCTAACCCGACTCCGAAGGTGGTGACCGACGACTCGAGGCCATCCAACCAACGCCTGCGGACTTCACCGCGCGCGTCGAACCGATCGGTGAGGTCGATACGGACCCCGCCCATCCCGCCATACGTGGCCACGACGAAATCGGCGGTGGCGGGGCGTTCGTCGCCGGGCCACAGCAAGGCTCCGGCTCCGCCGCCTATGAACGGTCTCACCCGACCCAGCGGCCATTCAAGGCGTGCCCCGAACTCGAGCTGCCACCGTGTGACCGACGACTCGCCGGCGTCGATGGACGCCCGCTCGACCGACGATTCGAGCATGACTCGGTTGGCGAGGGGGAAGTCCAGGCGCGCTCCGAGGAGGTGCCCGCCCTCGGCGTCGGCGGGGGGAGCGAGGTCAGCGGTGAGACCACCCGCAGCGAGGACGATCCTCGGCGACGGCAGCACTGCATCATCGATCTGCCCCGTAAGGGGCGCGGCACCACATGCGACCAGCAACAGCGCGACGACCCATCCACGTCCACCCATCTCACAACCTCGAAGTCTGGAAGAGTAGCGATGACGCATCACCGAATCCGCATGGACGATGTCGACGGAGCGGGGCCAGATCCAGAGCAAGGGCTTTCCGGAAGGGCACAGCGATGATCGAGGTGGAAGAGTTGGTCGTGCCTGCCGACTGCGACGACGCGCCGCTCCCGGGGCTGCTGCGGGTACCTCGCGACCCGGTCGCGCTTCTGGTGTTCGCACACGGAGCGGGGGCCGGAATGCGCCACCGGTTCATGGCGGGTCTGGCCGACGCCCTCTGGGCCGAGCGTGTCGCGACCCTGTTGTGGGAGTTCCCGTACATGGCTGCCGGGAAGCGCCGCCCGGATCGTCCGGCGGCGGCGGTCCGCTCGGTCCGGCGCGCGGCCGCGTTCGGCCGTGCGCTCCGAGATGAGCGCTGCGATCGGGCCCGGCTGTTGGCGGGAGGCAAGTCGTTCGGTGGTCGGATGACCTCGACGGCTGCCTCGGACGGGGCGCTGCCCGTGGTCGAGGGCGTGGTGCTGGTGGGTTTCCCGCTCCATGCCGTGGGGCGACCGAGCACGGAGCGTGGGCAGCACCTCTCTGCGGTGGATCTCCCCGTACTCGTGGTCCAGGGGACGCGCGACAAGATGGGCAGCATCGCCGACATCGAGCCGCTCATGCGCGGCTTGCGTCCAGGCTCGCGGCTGCACGTGGAAGACGACGCCGACCATGGGTTCCACGTCCGGAAGAGGTCGGGTCGCACCGACGAGGAGGTCGTCGCATCGGTGGCGGCGGCGGTGGCGGGTTGGGCGGGTAGTCTCCCATGACGCCCGCTGGCTTCCCGCGCGCCTCCGGCTAGCTTCCGGCACCCCTGCTCACTCTCCGCCAACGGAGCGATCATGACGAAACGAGCCTTTTATCCGGTCGCGATCGCCTTTGCGGTCGCCCTGGCCGTCGGGTGCGGTGCGGCGACGGCCGCGCCCCTTGCCGCGCAGGAGGCCGACCCGGGCGCCGTGGTGTGGTTGGTACGACACGCGGAACGCGCCGACGACGGGATGCACGACCAGCCCGACCCCGAGCTCTCGGCGGCGGGGCAGGCTCGCGCCCGGGAGCTCGCCCGGTTGCTCTCGGAGGCCGGGATCACGTCGATCCACTCCACGCCGTACCGACGTACGCAGCAGACCGCGCAGCCCTTGGCGGAGGCCCTCGGCCTGACGGTGAATGCGTACGATCCCCGGGCAGGTCAGGAGATGGAGGCGTGGCTCGACGCGCTCCGTCGTGCCGGACGGCATCTCGTGGTTGGGCACTCCAACACCACGCCTGCGATGGTCGAAGCGCTCGGGGGGGATGCCGGCCCTCCGATCGACGCCGACGAGTACGACCGGATCTACGTGCTTCACATCGCCGGTAGCGGTCGCGTCACATCGACGCTTCTTCGCTTCGGTGCGTCTGCGCCGGGGGGGTGAAGGGGGAGCCCGGAACGTCTCGCTCAACGTTTTCGTCGGCGTACGAGTCTTCCATTAAATCGCCGAAGTCCCCGGGGGGGAATGGGTGGAGCGGGTCGACAGCCGTCTCGCCGCACTCCTCCGAAACTTCTGGCGCGAGCGCGGGGGTGGGCCATATTGTGTCCGCTCCTGGGACACTCGAAGGTATGTCCCTCGCGCGTGGGCGCTGAGAAGCCGTGCGTGAGAACGTCCTGAAAGGGCGTTCCGCTTCACGGTCGCGGCGCTCCGGGCTCTGCGGGAGCCCGAATGGACGCGGTCGGTAGTAGCAACCAATCGAAGGAGAGGCACGGTATGAGGGCAGTCGTATTCCTCGGTGGACTCGGCCTGTTGCTGGTGGGTGGGTCGGTCGACACGGGTTCGGCCGTGGACGGCCCGGCACCAGAGCCGGGTATGGTCTCCATGCGGCCCCTGGAGTCGCCCGAAAGCAACGAAGTCATCGAGCAGTACTGCCAACGATGTCACAACGACCGCCGACTGGTCGGCAACTTCTCGCTGGAGGACTTCGACGCAGGCTCGGCCCATCAGCAGGCCGAGGTGGCCGAGGCGATGATTCGGAAGCTGCGCGCCGGCATGATGCCGCCCGCCGGGTCGCGTCGCCCGGAAGAGGGGGTGCTCGAAGCGCTCACGAGCCAGCTGGAAGCCACCATCGACTCCGCCGCGATCGAGTCGCCCAATCCGGGCACGCGCACCTTCCAGCGCCTGAATCAGGCCGAGTACGCGGCGTCGGTGAAGGATCTCTTCGGACTCGAGATCGACCCCGAGGGGTATCTCCCTCCCGATACCAAGAGCGCCAACTTCGACAACATCGCCGACGTGCAGATGCTGTCGCCGACGCTCATGGACGCCTACCTCAACGCTGCTGCCGAGGTGAGCCGTCTCGCCATCGGCGACCCCGAGGCGATCCCCAGCGAGGCGACGTACAAGGTGCCGAGGCTCGCGTCCCAGGATGAGTACATCCCGGGCACACCCTATGGCACGCGTGGTGGCATCGCCATCGAGCACACCTTCGCGGCCGATGGGGAATACCGCTTCAGGATCCTCCTTCAGCCGACGCCCACGGGCGAGCTGTTCGCGCGCACGGCCCGGGGCGAAGTCCTGGAGATCTCGGTCGATGGAGAGCGGGTCGCTCTTCTCGAGATCGACCGGTGGATGAACCAGGCGGACCCGGACGGTACGGAGATCCAGAGTGATCCGGTGTTCATTCGCGCCGGCCCGCACCGCGTGGCCGCCGCCTTCCTGCCGACGCAAGAGGGCCCGGTCGTCGACGTGCTGGCACCGATCGGCCACAGCCTGGCCGATACCCAGATCGGCCTCGCGTACGGCATCACCACGGTTCCGCATCTCCGGGAACTCCGGATCGGCGGCCCGTTCAAGGTGACCGGCGTGTCGGACACGCCGTCCCGCCGGGAGGTCTTCCAGTGCCGGCCGACCAGCCCGGACGAAGAAGAGCCCTGCGCGAGCAGCATCATCGATCGCCTCGCGACCAAGGCGTACCGTCGTCCTCTCAACGATGGTGAGCTCGACGACCTCATGATGTTCTACGGTCAGGGTCACGAGCAGGGAGGCTTCGAAGCCGGCGTCGGCGTCGCGATTCAGGCGATGCTGGCGAGCCCGCACTTCCTCTTCCGGATCGAGGAACTCGCAGAGTCTCCGATCGCCGACGGGATCTACCCGCTGTCGGACGTCGATCTGGCTTCGCGTCTGTCGTTCTTCCTCTGGGGCTCGCCGCCCGACGACGAACTGTTGTCGGTCGCTGCTGCGGGAGAGTTGTCCAATCCGGAGATACTCGAGGAGCAGGTGGATCGGCTCCTGGCCGCACCGCAGGCCGAGCGGCTCGGGTGGCGCTTCGCCGCCCAGTGGCTCCGTCTGTCGGACATCGAGAAGGTGCATCCCGACGCGCTCAAGTATCCGGACTACGACACCCAGCTCGCCGACGACATGGTCGAAGAGACGGTCCGGTTCTTCAACCACATGGTGGCCGAAGACCGGCCGGTGCTCGAGCTGCTGACGGCCGACTACACGTTCGCCAACGAGCGGCTGGCGCAGCACTACGGGATTCGTGGGTTGGCAGGTGAGGACTTCGAGCGGGTTGCATACCCCTCGGAGCATCGCCGCGGCCTGTTGGGTCAGGGGAGCATTCTGACCCTCACGTCTCACGCCAATCGCACCTCGCCCGTCTTGCGCGGCAAGTGGATCATGGAGGTGCTGCTCGGGACTCCGCCTCCGGCTCCGCCGCCGGACGTGCCGACACTGGAAGAGACCGACGACGCGGTCGACGGACGGTTCCTGTCGGTGCGCGAGCAGATGGAGATGCACCGGGCCAACCCCTCGTGCAACTCGTGCCACCGCGTGATCGACCCGCTGGGTCTGGCGCTCGAGAACTACGACGTCACAGGGCGATACCGGATCAAGGATGCTGGAAACCCCGTCGAGGTCGCGGGCGAGCTGTACGACGGCACGCCCCTGACTTCGGTCGCAGATGTTCGTGGCGCACTGGTGAACCGCCCCGAACCGTTCGTACGTAACTTCACCGAGAACTTGATGGCCTACGCACTCGGACGTCGTGTCGAATACTTCGACATGCCGACCGTACGAGAAATCACCCGCCAGGCCGCGGCGCAGGAGTTCCGCATGTCGGCCTTCATCAAGGGTGTGGTGCGCAGCGATGCGTTCCGCGCCAAGGCCGAAACCGGCGCCGTCACCGACGAAGCCTCGAACTGACCCCTACACGAGACATCGCCATGTTCCTGACTGGAAAACACATGCCCCGCCGCACCTTCCTGCGGGGCCTCGGGGCCACCATCTCGCTTCCGCTCCTCGATGCCATGACGCCCGCTGGTCGCATCATGGGTCAGGTGCGTGCCGAAGCAGAGCGGGGCCGACTCGTCGCGATCGAGATGGTCCACGGAGCCGCGGGTTCGGCCAAGTACGGACTCGAAAACAACTTCTGGGCGCCCGCCGGCGTGGGTACGGACTTCGATCTCGCGTCGAGCGCGCTGAGCCCGCTCGACGCCTACCGCCAGTACATGACGATCGTGTCGAACACCGACGTTCGGATGGCCGAGGCATTCGAGCCCGAGGAGATCGGGGGAGACCACTTCCGCTCGAGCGCGGTGTTCCTCACCCAGCAGCGGCCGCACCAGACCGAGGGGTCGGATGTGAAGGTCGGTCAGTCGCTCGATCAGATGTTTGCGGAGCGGTATGGTCAGACCACTCCGATTCCTTCGATGCAGCTGTGCATCGAGCCGGTCGACCAGGCCGGCGGGTGCGCCTACGGGTATGCCTGCGTCTACACCGACACGGTGAGTTGGGCTTCGGAGACCGAACCGCTTCCGATGATCCGGGATCCGCGGGTCGTGTTCGATCAGCTGTTCGGGGCCGGCGGCACGGAAGAGCAGCGTGCGCTTCGTCGTCAGACCAACATGAGCATCCTCGACTGGGTGCCTCAGCAGATCGCCTCGATCAAGCGGGCGGTCGGCGCCGAAGATCGCCGCCGCATCGATCGCTACCTCGAGAACATCCGTGAGATCGAGCGCCGCATCGAGATGGTCGAAGCCCAGAACCGCAGCGGCGAGGTTCGCCAGCTGCCGTCCGCCCCGGCTGGCGTGCCCGACTCCTTCGAGGAGCACGTCAAGCTGATGTTCGATCTGCAGGCGCTCGCCTTCGCGTCGGACGTTACGCGTGTCTTCTCCTTCAAGCTGGGCCGCGACGGGTCGTCGCGCGTGTACCCGGGCAGCGGCGTCGACAAGCCGTTCCATCCGGCTTCGCACCACGGCGACAACGAAGACAACGTCAAGGACTTCGCGCAGATCAATCGGTACCACGTCAGCATGTTGCCGTACTTCCTCGACCGCCTGGCCGAGCTCCAGGAAGGCGAGAGCAGCCTGCTCGACAAGACGACCATCATCTACGGTTCGCCGATGGGTGACCCGAACGTGCACAACCACAAGCGCTGCCCGCTCATCTTCCTCGGGGGCGCCACGGCCGCAACCGCCGGTGGGATGCACCTCCGGGCCGACGACGGCACGCCGATGGCCAACGTCATGCTGTCGGTCATGCACCAGCTCGGACTCGAAGACATGGTCACGTTCGGCGACAGTACCGGAGACTTCTCGTTCACGAACCCGGGTGTCGCTGCGGAGGCGATGTGAGCCGCCGACGCACTTCCTCCCCGCGGAGGAAGTTCCGAGTCGACGTGATCGTCGCCCTTACGGCGGTGTTGTTTTCCACGGGACTCGGTAACGAGGCACCCGTCGCGGATGCGGCGATGGACGAAGACGTCGCCCGAGTGCGCAGCCTTCTTCAGGGCGGCGCCGATGTGAATGCGGCGCAGGGCGACGGCATGACGGCCCTGCACTGGGCGGCCGAGCACGGGCACCTCGAGCTGGCCGAAATCCTCCTGTACGCGGGTGCGCATCCGGACCCCGCCACACGGGTCGGCTCGTACACGCCTCTGATGGTCGGGGCGCGCTCGGGTGAGGGGGCCGTCGTGGCCCGCCTCCTCGAAGCCGGTGCCGATGTCGACGCCGCGACCGGGACCGGAGTCACCGCCCTTCATCTGGCTGCAGGATCGGGTACGGTCGACGGGGTGACGGCCCTCCTCGATCATGGGGCAGAGGTCGATGCGAAGGAGACCCGCTGGGGGCAGACTCCGCTGATGTGGGCCGCCGACGCGGGTCGCACCGAAGTCATCTCCCTGCTGAGCCTCGCCGGAGCCGAGATCGACCTCGCCTCGGAGGTCGTCATGATTTCGGACCTCATGGCCGAGGACGCCGTCGAGGGGCGCGCCCGCCGCGAGCGGATGGCCGCCATTCGCGCACAGCGTCTGGCCGAGGCGACTGCGAACTCCGACGTGGCTCCCCCCGAGGAGGAAGAAGAGCCCGAGGAGGAGCCCGACGAGGAAGAGGAAGAGCCGGACGAGGAGGAGGAAGATCCGGACGAGGACCCGGACGAGGAGGATGACGAAGACGAGGTCGAGCCCGACCGCGATGCGGTCGCGCCGCCGCCGACCGCACCGACGCCTAACGCGGACGAAATGCCGCGGCCCCGGAGCTACGGCGACCTCGTGCGTGGTCAGGGCGGTCTGTCGGCGCTCCACCACGCGGTCCGCCAGGGTCACGGCGAGACGGTCTTCGCGCTTCTCGATGCGGGCGCCGACATCAACCAGCTCACGGGCGGAGACGAGTCGAGTCCGCTGCTCATGGCGACCATCAATGGTCACTTCGATCTCGGCCGTCAGCTGGTCGAGCGCGGTGCCGACGTCAATCTCGCGTCGCATGCGGGCGTGACCCCGCTCTTCGCGGCGATCAACCTGCACTGGGCTCCCAAGGCGTTGTACCCGCAGCCGAAGGCGCACGAGCAGCAGGAGCTGTCGTACCTGGACTACATGGAGTTCCTCCTGGAGTCCGGCGCGGATGTGAACGCTCGGGTCGGCATGCACGTGTGGTACATGTCGTACAACTTCGATCTGCTCGGCATCAATGCCGACGGCGCGACGGCGTTCTGGAGGGCGGCCTACGCCGCCGACGTACCGGCGATGCGCCTCCTCAAGGAGTATGGAGCCGACCACACGATCCCGACCCGCAAGCCGGCCGAGCGCCGCTTCCGCCGGAGTGCCGATACCGACGAAGAGGAGGACCCCTCGGGGCTTCCGCCCGTCGAAGTAGGCGGACCCGGGGTGTACCCGCTTCACGCCGCGTCGGGTGTCGGGTACGGGAAGGACTTCGCCGCCAACTCGCATCGGTACGTACCCGATGGTTGGTTGCCCGCGGTGAAGTATCTGATCGAGGAACTCGGGGTGCCGGTCGATGAGCGCGACTACGACGGCTACTCGGCCGTTCACCACGCTGCTTCGCGTGGTGACAACGAGCTGATTCTGTATCTCGTCGACCAGGGCGCTGACGTGACGCTCGTGAGTCGTCGTGGGCAGACGACAGCCGATATGGCAAATGGTCCGCAGTCGCGGGTGCAGCCGTTCCCCGAGACCGTGGAACTGCTCATGCGGCTGGGTAGTGAGAACAACAACAAGTGCCGTAGCTGCTGACGCTCGGCGTAGGAACGGCAGGAAGGGCCGGACCGCTGGATAGCGGGCCGGCCCTTTCGTCGTCGTGCCGTAGCTCGGGCGGCTCCCGGTGACGCCGAAACCTTCGTCGATCGCGCTTCCGGCCGCCGGCTACATGGTCGGTTACCTCCTGCTGGGGTTGGTCACGCTGCAGCCGCAGTGGTTCGGCCTCGACTTCGACCTGACGCGCGTCGTCTGGTTGGGGAGCGGTGTGGCTCTCGCCGGCATCCTCCGCCTCGGACCGAAGGCGTGGCCGTTCATCTTCGTTGGAGAGGTGCTGGTCACCCTCATCACCGGCGGGTCACTGTTGCACGCCCTCGCCACCGGCACCACGAACTCGCTCGAGGCCGTCGTAGCGGCGTTTCTGTTGCGGCGAGTCGGGGTCGAGCAGGGTCTTCGGAGCGGGATCGATATCGCGGCCCTCGTGATTCTGGCGGCTGGGCTGGCAGCAGGGGTGAGTGCGGTCCTGTCGACGATCTCGCTCGTCGTGTTCGAGGGGACGGATGCCTCGACCTTCGGATCGATAACGGTGCTCTGGTGGCTCACGCATGCCAACGGGATGGTGTTGCTGGCCCCCCTCATCATGGCGCTCCAGGAACCCCGGGCATGGTCGGTTCCCCGCGTGGCCGAAGCATCGGTCGCCATGCTGTCGGTAGCCATTCTCGGCGTCGTGATCTTCTGGACCTACGATCCTGGGACTCCGGGTCGCCGCCTGCTCTACGCGCCGTTTCCGCTGTTGATCTGGGCGGGTATCCGATTCGGAGTACCCGGCGCGGCGGCGGCCAACCTCGTCTTGTCGGGGGTCGCCATGGGCGCGACCGCGCTCGAAACCGGGCCCTTCGCCACGGCGGCACTTTCGATCAACGAGCGCCTCTTTCAGCTCTGGCTCTTCGTCGCGATCAACGCCATCACGTCGCTCGTGGTCGCGGGCGTCGTGGAGGATCGCAAACGCGGCGCCAATGCGCTGGAGCGTACACAAGAGCGACTGCGCTCCGTTCTCGAGGCCACGGCCGACGCGATCGTGGCCGCCGACTCGTCCGGCCGCATCTCGTTTGCGAACCGTCGTTTTGCCGAGTTGTGGGATCCGGACGGGCGACAGGCTGTGCCGGATGTTCTGAAACACGACGATCCGCGCGTCGAGGCCCTACTGGAGGTCGAAGACGAACCCCTACCCGGTCTCCTCGAGTCGGAGCGCCAGATCCTCGACGAGGTCGCGCTCGAAGATGGGAGGGTTCTGGAGCGGTTTGCCGCGCCTCTGAGGATCGGGTGGGTGTCGGGACGAATCTGGGCGCTGCGGGACCTTACCGAGCGGCGTCGCCTGGAAGAGCAGATCCAGCAGACGAAGAGACTGGAGAGCCTGGGCTTGCTCGCCGGTGGGATCGCCCACGACTTCAACAACCTGCTCGTGGCAATCATGGGCAACGCCGACCTCGCAGAAACGGTTCTGGAGCCCGACCATCCGGCCCGCGATCACGTCGAAGAGGTGCTGCGGGCCTCGCAGCGTGCCGCCGATCTGTGCCAGCAGATGCTCGCCTACGCGGGGAAGGGGCGGTCGACGGTCGAGCCCGTGGATCTCAACGAGGTCGTCCAGGAGATGGCCGACCTCATGGAGGTGTCGCTCCCGCCGACGGCCGAGCTGACGCTCCGTCTGGCGCCTCGGCTTCCAGCCGTGATGGGCGACGTCGTGCAGTTGCGGCAGGTGGTGCTCAACCTGCTCACGAACGCCGCGGACGCCGTCGGAGCGCGACGGGGATGGATCGAACTCGTCACCTTCCGGTCCGAGTTCGATCCCGTGGGCGAGACCGAGGCCGTGGTGGATGCCCGGCCGGATGCGGGGCCCTGGGTCGGGATTCGTGTGGCCGACACCGGCATCGGGATGGACGAGGAGACGCGCCAACGTATCTTCGATCCCTTCTTCAGCACGAAAGCGCGAGGTCGGGGGTTGGGCCTCGCGGCGGTGCTGGGCATCGTGCGCGGGCACCAGGGTGCGCTGACCCTACGCACCACCGAGGGGCGGGGGAGCGAGATCCAGGTGCTCCTTCCAGCCCTCCCTTCGGAGCGGCGTGCGGTCGCCCCGGTCTCGGAGAATCCGCTCGCCGACGAGGCGATCGTGGGAGGGCGCATCCTCGTCGTCGACGACGAGGAGTCGGTGCGAGAGGTGGCCGAGGCCATGCTCCAGGTACTCGGCCTCGAAGTGGTCGTCGCTCGAGACGGCCTCGAGGCGCTCGAGCGGTTCGAAGAGCGGCCCGACTCGATCGATTTGGTGCTCATGGATCTGACGATGCCACGGATGGGAGGGGCGGAGGCGTCGCAGGCGCTCCGAGCTCTCCGGCCCGACCTCCCCATCATCTTGTCGACCGGATACCTCGACGCGGCCGGGCCCCTCGCGGAGCGTGACGACCTGCCCCTCCTCAAGAAGCCCTACCGACGGGAGCAGCTCTACCGAATGGTGCGCGAGCTGCTTGCCGGCAAACGCGTAGACACGCGCCCGTAAGCGCGTAGACACGCGCCCGTAGGCGGTCAGACCCGCACCAGCAGACGCTCGAGCGCGGCGAGCAGGTCGGGTGCCTCGTCGAGCACCTCGAGGAGAGGATCCGCGCCCAGCGCCTCCATCCGCTCCACGGCGTTGGTCACGGTGAAGTCGCGGGGTCCGAGCGAGGGTTCGACTTCGGGCCACCGCAGCGGCATGCTCACAGACGCCTCGGCGACCGGTCGTGTCGAGAAGGGGGCGACGAGCAGTTTGCCCCAGCCGTTTTGGAGGAAGTCGACGTACACCTTCCCGTCGCGCCGCTCGACCACGCGGTCGATCGTGGCGATATCGCCACGCTCCTGTACTGCCACCGTGGCGAGGAGCTGCCCCAGCTGTTTGGACTGGTCGTGGGTGAGTCGCCCTCCCAGCGGTACGAGCAGGTGCAAGCCCGACGAGCCGCTGGTCTTCACGTGGAGGGGCAGCCCGATGTCGTCGCACAACTCCTTGAGGGCTCGGGCCAATTCCACGACGTGCGAAAACGGCGCGTCTTTGGGGTCCAGGTCGAGAATGCACCAGTCGGGGTGCGAGAGGGTGTCCACGCGGGCACCCCAGACGTGCATGAGGAGCGCCGCCGAGTTCGCGACGTATCGAAGGCCCGCTTCGTCGTCGATCACGAAGTAGCTCAGATCCCGGGCGCTTCCTTCGCTGTAGACGGTCTCCGTCCGAATCCAGTCCGGCGCCCAGTCGGGGGCGTTCTTCTGGTAGAACGACGAGCCGTGGATACCGTCTGGATAGCGGGTCAGCACGAGGCAGCGATTCCTGAGATACGGCAGCATCCACGGCGCGATGGCCTGGTAGTAGTCGATGACCGCGCCCTTCGTGATGCCCCGCTCCGGATACAGGACCTTCGCGAGGTTCGTGACGGCGACGGTCGTGTCGAGCGCACCGGTCACGGGTGCCGGCTCCGGGAGGAGCGCCTCGGCGTCTTCGTCGGGATCGGCCGAGCGCGGGTCCTGCGCGCCCTCGGGGCGCACACATTCCGAGGGATCCTTGTCGGACCGCCTCCGCAGGAACGAGGGGTGCCGCAGGTGACCGGCGGGAGTCACCTCCTTGAACCGCACTTCCACGACCGTCCTCGGTTCCACCCAGTGGTGCCCCCGACCCGTCGGGACCTCGCCGTCGCAAGGCGGCGCGCTGCGGACGTGGGGCTCGAGATCGGCGAGGAGGACGTCGATGTCATCCTCGCTGAAGCCGGTACCGACCGAGCCCGAATAGAGGAGGCGTGCTCTCGGGTCGTCGTGGGGCGGGCTGCTCCAGCATCCCAGGTGGAGGGCGCCGAACCCACTCCGCGTGCCGCGTGGATCGGTCCATCCGACGACGACGAAGTCATCGCTGCGCACGGTCCGGATCTTCAACCAGTCGTCCGAACGCCCCGGTGCGTAGCGGGCGTCGGCCTTCTTGGCCACCACGCCCTCGATTCCGAGGCGCGCGGCGTGTTCGAAAACCGTGATCCCCTCACGCTCGATGTGCTCGGAATACCGAACGGGTCCTACGGACGGCAGCACCGACCGCAACAGGTGCTTGCGCTCGACCAAGGGGAGCGGGCGCAGGTCGAGGCCGCCGAATGCGAGGAGGTCGAAGGCGTAGTAGGTCGCGGGGAGCTGGACCGCCGCTGCGGCCACGTCGGCCCGGCGCGTGAGCCGGCCGCGCTTCTGCAGGAGCGAAAACGACGGCATGCCCGTCGGGTCGTGGACCACGACTTCACCGTCGATGATCGTCCCGGGGTACGGGAGTCCCCGCACCGCACGCGCGATCTCCGGGAAGGTCTCGGTGAGATCGTTGCCGTTGCGCGACCAGAGCCGGGCTCCGGATCCCGTGCGCTCGGCAGCGATTCGATAGCCGTCGTACTTGATCTCGAAGACCCATCCGCCGCGTGAGAAGGGCTCCTCGAGAGCGGTCGCGAGCATGAGTCGCAGGTCGGATCCCGACAGCTCGCCCGCCTGCGCCCCGACGGCGCGCGCTTCTTCGATCAGGCGAGTCTGCTTGGTTGCCGGATCGCGCAGTTCGTCGACCGTCAGCCCCGACAGGATCGAGTCGTGCGCGTAGAGGTCGGTGCCCCGCTCATCGACCTGGTCGTCCCGCTCCTTGATCAGGAGCCAGTGGTTGTCGCCGCGTTTGGGTGTGTGCACGAGGGTCCACAGGCCCTTGAGCTTATACCCTCGGAGTTCGAACAGGAGCTTGCCGTGCTCCAACCCGTGTGGGGGCCCACCCGGCTTTGCCGGGACTTCGATCCAGACCCCGCGATCCCAGCAGATGGAGGGGCCGGCTCCGTATTGGCCCTCGGGTATCACACCCTCGAAATCGGCGTACTCGAGCGGGTGGGGCTCGACGTGGGCGGCGAATCGCTTGTCGGCGGGGTTCGGCGAAGGTCCTTTGGGCACGGCCCAACTCTCGAGAGCGCCCTCCATCTCGAGGCGCAGGTCCCAGTGGAGGTTCCGGGCCGCGTGCATCTGCACCACGAAGAGCCGAGCGCCGTTCGAAGCGCCCGCGCCGCCGAAGGGTTCGGGCGTTTCTCCCGCGGCGCGCTTGGCGCGATACCGTTCGAGTCGGTCGTTGCCCAACGGGTGCTCAACCTCCGCCGCAGCTGGAATCGAAGGGGTCCGTCCACCCCCAAGGTCGACGGCGTCCTGTGCACGCGCCAGACGGCCACTACCTTTCCAGCATGAACACGCCTCGCCCCGTATCCCGCTGTGGTGCCCTGCTTTCGGTCGGCGTCCGTGGAGCGGCCGCCGGCGATCCCGAGCTCGAGGCCGATCTGGAGGTGTGCGCGGCCGCAGGCGTCGGGAGCGTCGTCTTGTTCGACGTGGACGTGCCGAGGTATCGGGCGGCGCTCGCCGCTGGCGCCCCCGACGACGAGGCCCGTGCGGCGGCCGAACGCAACGTCCGGTCGCCTTCGCAGGTCGAGGCTCTATGCCGCTATCTGCGCTCGCGCCTCGGCGCCGAGCTCGTCATTCTGGTGGATCAGGAGGGGGGCAACGTGGCTCGGTTGCGACCGGAGCGCGGCTTTGCCGACTGCCTCCCGAGCGCAGCCGATTTCGCACGGCGGCCGTCGGCCGAGCAGTTCGATCTCGCGCGACGGCAGGCGCGCACTCTCGCGTCGGTTGGGATCGACGGGAATCTGGCCCCTGTGGTCGACCTCGGACGGCGGCCGGCGGGCCCTCTGGCCGCGAAGGGGCGCACCTTCGCCGGCGATCCGGAGGCGGTCACCCGGTGCGCCCGGATCGTCGTCGAGGGCCACCGCGCCGAGGGGGTGGCGACCTGCCTCAAACACTTCCCCGGCCTCGGGTCGGCCGACCTCGACAGCCACGTGGCTCGACCGAGACTTGGACCCGACTACGATCCCGATCTCGAGCTCGCGCCCTACCGCGCCTTCGTCACGTCGACGTCGGGCCCCGACATGATCATGGCGGCCCACGTGATCTGGCCGGCGCTGGACCCCGACCGGCCGGCATCGGCGTCGAGTGCGGCGCTGACGGGGATTCTCCGCGACCAGTGGGGGTTTCGAGGGGTGGTCGCGACCGACTCGCTCGATATGGGCGGCGCGGGCGCCGAGGGCTCGGTGCCCGCTGCGGTGGCCTCGCTGGTGGCTGGAGCGGACCTGCTGATGGACGCCGTCAACCTGGGCGGACCCGCGGAGGGGGTCCCCCATCCCGCGCTGAAGCTGGCCGAGGCGCTCACCGACGCGGTCGAGTCAGGGGCCCTGGAGGGTGGGTGGGCCGAGGTCGACCGCCGCGCCCACCGAGTGCGGGAGCTTCGCCGAACCACGGGGCGCTGACGCGATCTCTCGAGCCGTCATCGGCGTCGCGGGGCCCTTGCACGCGCGGGGCGGCGGAACACATGTTTCGCATCCGGCCTTCTCGGGCCGCCGAAGCGCATCCGCGCCACGCACCCTCCGACAGGTGATCCGACCTATGGCTGCTCGTGCAATCGGTACCTCGACCATCTCGTTCGGCCTGGTGTCGATTCCGGTCAAGCTCTATTCGACGGGGGAGAGCGGTCGCAAGGTCTCATTCAACATGGTGCACGCGGAGTGCGGGACGCGGGTGAAGCAGCAATACACCTGTCCCACCTGTGACGTCGTGGTTCCGCGCAGCGAAATGGCGAAGGGATACGAGTTCGCGAAGGGGCAGTACGTGTTGTTCACCGCCGAAGAACTCAAGGCCATCGAACAGCCGAAGAAGGACGAGATCGACATCACGGAGTTCGTCCCGCGCGACGAGGTGGCCGCCGTCTACGTCGACAAGCCGTACTACCTGGGCCCCGACAAGGGCGGCGCACGCGCCTACCGCCTGTTGTCGAAAGCGCTCGGCGAGTCGGGACGGGTGGCCATCGCGAAGTATGCCACCCGAGGCAAGCAGTACCTCGTCATGATTCGCCCCCATGAGGACGGCCTCGTCATGGACCAGCTCAAGTACGCCGACGAGGTCCGGTCCTTCAGCGAGGTCCCGGTCGACGAAGCCGAGGTCAAGGATGCCGAGATGGCGCTCGCCCGGCAGTTGATCGACCAGGCCGCCTCCGACTCCTTCGACGCCACGGCCTACAAGGACGAGGTGCGGGAGCGAGCGCTCGCGATGATCCAGGCCAAGGTGGAGGGCCAGGAGATCGTGTCGGCGCCGCAGGAAGCGCCCGCGACGCAGATCATCGACCTGATGTCGGCGCTGAAGGCCTCGTTGGAGGAAGACGAAACCCGCAAGCCGGCCGCCAAGGCGGGGAAGAAGAAGGCAGGGACGAAGGGGTCGAAGAAGACGGCTGCAGGGGGCTGAGCGCCGCGGGTGGGTTGCGCCCATCTCGCGGCGCCCCGAAACTCCGGCCACTTCACCCGTCGAACCCCGGTCCTGAGAGAATCATGCGTCTCCTGCTCGCCGCCTTCGTCAGCCTCGCCCTTCTGATCCCCGGTGCTTCGTCCGCGCAGGAGTACGACCCCGAGGCGCGTCTCGCCGAGATGGGGATCACGCTTCCCGTGCCGCAGGGGCCGAGCCGATCTGCCTTCGACCGTACCGTGCGCACGGGCAACCTCGTCTTCACCGCGGGCCATGCGCCGTGCGGGGAGTGGGACGGGAATGGTCGGGGCAAGGTGCCCACCGAGGCGACGCTCGAAGAGGCCCAGGCCGCGGCGCGACAGGTGGTGATCTGCATCCTCGGCTCGCTGAAGGCCGAGATCGGTGACCTCAGCCGTGTGTCGCGGGTCGTGCGTGTGTTCGGCATGGTCAACTCGGCCCCGGACTTCACGGCCCAGTCGCAGGTGATGAACGCAGCGAGCGCACTCCTGAACGAGGTGTTCGGCGATCGCGGCCGCCACGTGCGCTCGGCGGTCGGAATGGCGGCGCTGCCCGTGAATCTCACGGTCGAGATCGAGATGGTCTTCGAGGTGGACGAAGGCTGAGCGGATACACCACACGAGAGGTTGCGGAGGTCCTTGGGGCCCCCCCTGAGCGGGTCCGCCGATGGGCGCATGGGGGGTGGTTGGATGTCGAACGACGTCCGGACGGGAGTCTGCGGTTTTCGTTCCCCCAGATCGTGCTGCTGCGTGCTGCCGAGGGGCTGCGGCAGAGGGGGGTGCCGGCTCGTAGAATCGGTCGGGCGCTGAGGCGTCTCTCTCGGCAACTGCCTGCGGGAAGACCGCTGAGTGCCGTCCACATCGAAGCTCGGGGCGACGAGGTGCTCGTGCGCGACTCCGGCACCGTGTGGGCGCCTGAAACGGAGCAGGTCGCCTTCGACTTCTCCGTGGGGGAGTTGGCCTCGCGGGTGGCGCCCTTTGCGGCGCGGGTCGCAGAAGAGCGGCAGGCGGCGGGCGATATGGACGCCGACGACTGGTACGACCTCGGCTTCGATCTGGAGGCCGTTGCGGTCGACGAGGCGCACCGCGCGTACCGGGAGGCGCTGCGGCTCGATCCGGGACACCCCGACGCCTTGGTGAATGTCGGCCGCCTGCTCCACGAAGCGGGTCGGGTCGATGAGGCGGAGGGCCGCTATCGGGCGGCCCTCGAGGCCGACCCCGAGCATCCCCTGGCCCACTTCAATCTGGGGGTCGCCCTCGACGACGCGGGTCGGGTCGACGAGGCCGCGGAGGCGTATCGCCGCGCCCTGGTCTGCGACCCTCGCCTGTCGTCGGCCCACTTCAACCTCGCGCGATTGCTCGAGGCATCGGGCGACTTCCAGGGCACCGTCCGGCATCTCGCCGCCTACAAGACCCTCCGCGACGACGATCAGAGGGCGCGTGGCTGAATCGGCGCGGGGCCCCGCCCGCGGCGCAGCCCCCCCACCTCGCGCGCGCGTCGTCGCCGGACGACCGGGTGGGCTCGGCACCTTCGGGGGAGTCTTCACGCCGTCGCTACTGACGATCCTCGGCGTGATCATGTACCTCCGCTTCGGGTGGGTCGTCGGCAACGTGGGGCTGGGGGGCACACTGTTGATCGTCACGCTGTCGACGACGATCACCTTCCTTACGGGCCTGTCGATCGCCGCCATCGCCACCGACCAGCGTGTTCGGACCGGCGGTGCGTACTACATGATCAGTCGATCGCTCGGGATCGAGACCGGCGGGGCGGTGGGGATCCCCTTGTATCTCGCCCAGGCGCTTTCGGTGGCCCTCTACACGGTCGGGTTCGCGGAGGCCGTCGTCGGGGCGTTCCCAGGTGCCGACGCTCGGGTCGTCGGTATCGTGACCACCATTCTGGTGGCGGCGCTGGCGCTGATTTCGGCCAAGGCCGCCATTCGCAGCCAGTACGTGATCATGGCGGCCATCGTGCTGTCGCTCGTCTCGTTGGCGTTGGGATCACCGCTCGAACCGACCCGGGTCGACGTTGCTCCGCCGCCGGTGCCGGTCGAGCGAGAGTCGTTCTGGGTCGTGTTCGCCGTGTTCTTCCCGGCGGTGACCGGGATCATGGCCGGGGTGAACATGTCGGGCGACCTCGAGGACCCGGGCCGCTCGATTCCGCGGGGCACGTTCGCCGCGATCGGTGTGGGCTACGTGATCTACATGGCGCTTCCGGTCCTGCTGGCATCGCGCGCCGATTCGGCGACGCTGCTCGGGGACCCGCTCGTGATGCGCCGCATCTCCCTCTGGGGAGACGCGATTCTGCTCGGCGTCTGGGGGGCGACGCTGTCGTCGGCGGTGGGGAGCATCCTCGGCGCTCCACGGGTGCTCCAGGCGCTGGCGCGCGACGGGGTCCTGCCGCGCCGCCTGCGATGGCTCGGGCGCGGGGCGGGTGCCGAAGACACTCCCCGGGCCGGGACGCTCGTCACCCTCGGCCTCGCACTCGCAGCCGTGTGGATCGGCGACCTGAACCTGATCGCGCCGGTCCTCACCATGTTCTTTCTCACCACCTACGGCGTCCTCAATGTGGCTGCGGGGGTGGAGCGGTTTCTCGGGAGTCCCTCGTTCCGGCCGCAGTTCCAGGTGCCGTGGGTCGTGTCGCTTCTGGGCGCGCTCGGCTGCGTGGCGGTCATGTTCCTCATCAATCCGCTGGCGACGCTCGCGGCCGGCCTCGTGGTGCTCGTCGTGTTCGTTCTGCTCGAACGGCAGGGCCTCGAGGCCACCTTCGGGGACGTGCGTCGAGGCGTCTGGATGTCGCTGACACGCGCCGGTCTACTCCGGATCCGCTCCGACAGCGATCCCCGCAACTGGCGTCCCCACTTCCTCGTGTTGTCGGGGGCACCGACCCGCCGATGGCCGCTCATCGAGTTGGCCGACGGCTTCACCCAGAGCCGCGGGCTCCTCACCGTGGCGACGGTGGTTCCGGTCGATCTGGTGTCGCCCCAGCGAAGAGAGGTCCAGGAACAGGGCATTCGCGAGTATCTGGCGAAGCGAGGGGTGCAGGGCCTGGTGCGCGTCGTGCCGGCGCCGGACCCCTTCTCGGGGGCCGAACGACTCGTGGAGTACTACGGCCTCGGAGCCCTCTCGCCGAATACCGTCCTCCTCGGTGACACGGCTCGGGAAGAGTTGCGAGATCGGTATTGCACGATGATCAGCCGGCTCCACGGAGCGAGGCGCAACGTGGTCCTGGTGCGCGACGCCGACAACCGCGGCTTCGGCCTTCGACAGCAGGTAGACGTCTGGTGGGGTGGGCTCCAGGGCAACGGCGCCCTGCTGCTGATTCTCGGCTACCTGCTGAGGTCTAGCCTCGCCTGGCGAGGGGCCGATGTGCGAATGATCACGGTGGTGCCCAACGAACAGGCCCGAGTGCGCACGCTCGAGCACCTCCAGAAGCTGGTCGAGGCGACCCGGACCGGGGTGCGCCCGATCGTGGAGGTGGCGAATGGGCGCGCCTTCGACGAGATCCTCCAGACCGTATCGGGCGATAGCGACCTGGTCCTGATGGGACTCCAATCACCCGCCGCCGTCGGCGAGGGTGGGTATCGGGCCTATCTCGAAGAGATGAGGTCGCGCACGCGCGATCTTCCGACGACGCTGTTCGTGCTGGCGGGAGAGGAGATCGTGTTTCGAGAGGTACTGCTGCGCGTCGAATAGGGAGGATGCCGCGGAGCGGCGAGGGCACGGGGGGTCCGGCAGCGACGATCGCCGGCAACGCCGGCGTGCGAAGCCTCGGCGAGGCCGGACCCCCCGTGCCCTCGCCGC
>JANQNV010000004.1 GCA_028279425.1 Longimicrobiales bacterium
ACTTCTCGCTGAAGCAGCGGTCGCCCTTGAGAAAGAGCTTCGTTCCCTCGCGCCGGCAGAGCCGACACGCCGGTCCCGTGTAGCGAGCCATCTCGCCTCCTAGACCCGCCGCCGCTTGGGCGGGCGGCAGCCGTTGTGGGGCACCGGGGTGACGTCGCGGATCATGTTGACCCGCAGCCCGGCTGCGGAGAGGGCGCGGAGCGCCGACTCGCGGCCGGCGCCGGGACCCTTGACGTAGACCCCGATCGTCCGCACCCCGTGCTCCATCGCCTTCTTGGCGCACTCCTCGGCCGCGACCTGGGCGGCGAAGGGCGTCGACTTCCGCGAACCGCGAAAGCCCTGTTGCCCCGAGGTCGCCCACGCCAGGGTATTCCCCGACGTGTCGGCGATGGTGATGATCGTGTTGTTGAACGTCGACTGGATGTGGGCCACCCCAGCCGAGATGTTCTTCTTGACCTTTTTCTTGGCCATTCGTGCCTCTACTTCTTCCCGGGGGCCTTCTTCTTGCCCGCCACGGTCTTCTTGGGGCCCTTGCGTGTCCGGGCGTTGGTGTGGGTGCGCTGGCCGCGCACCGGAAGCCCGCGCCGATGTCGCAGGCCGCGGTAGCAACCCATGTCCATCAGCTCTTTCACGTTCTGGGTGTTGTCGCGTCGGAGATCACCCTCGACCTTGTACTGGTTCTCGATGATCTCGCGCAGCCGCACCACGTCGCCGTCGCTGAGGGCGTCGGTGCTGACGTTGCCCTCGATGTCGGCCTTGGTGCAGATCTCCGCCGCCGCGGTGTTCCCGATCCCGTAGATGTAGGTCAGGGCCACGTCGATACGTTTGCTGCGGGGCAGATCGATTCCGGCGATCCGTGCCATGGGTGGTCCTCCGCCTTAGCCTTGGCGCTGCTTGTGTTTGGGGTTGTCGCAGATCACCCGCACCACTCCGCGACGACGGATGATGCGGCATTTGTCACACATCTTCTTGACCGAAGCTCGAACCTTCACCTGTCCCTCCGTCCGGACCGTCGGAGCGGGTCACACATCTTCTTCACCGAAGCTCGAACCTTCACCTGTCCCTCCGTCCGGACCGTCGGAGCGGGTCACACATCTTCTTGACCGAAGCTCGAACCTTCATATCGCCCTCAATGCGAGCCTTCGACGCGTGTCAACACTTCGGGCTCGTCGTCCGTGATCAGGATCGTGTGCTCGAAGTGCGCGGACAGCGAGCCGTCGGCGGTCACCGCCGTCCACTGGTCGTCGAGCACCCGCACCGCGTCGCCGCCGATGTTCACCATCGGCTCGATCGCAAAGACCATTCCGGGCTTGAGCCGCGGTCCGCGCCCCGGCGGTCCGTAGTTGGGAATCTGGGGCGGTTCGTGGAGCTCGCGACCGATTCCGTGCCCGACGAACTGCTTCACCACCGCGTAGCCCTCACCCTCGGCCCTGGCCTGGACGGCGTGACCGATGTCCGAGAGCCGATTGCCCGGCACCATCTGCGCGATCGCATCGTCGAGGGAGGCCGCGGTCGTCTCGAGCAAACGGCGCGGCTCGTCTCCGATCTCACCGATCGCCACGGTCGTCGCCGAATCGCCGTGGAAACCGTCGTGGATCACGCCGAAGTCGATGCTCAGGAGGTCGCCGTCTTTGAGCTCGCGCGGCCCCGGGATGCCGTGGACGACCTCGGCGTTGATCGAGGTGCACACCACCGCCGGGTAGGCCGGTAGACCGTAGGGCCCGTACCCGAGGAACGAGGACTCGGCCCCGGTCTTTTTGATCAGCTTGCGCGCCAGCTGGTCGAGGTCCGCCGTCGTCGCACCGGGCTTCGCCGCGGCGCGCAGCTCGAGGAGGATTTCCCCCACGCGCTGACCGGCGCCGCGAAGACGCTCGATCTCGCGTCGCGTGCGCACCGAAATGGAGGACCCCAGCGCCATCAGTCCCGCGCCTCCGCGATCCGCGCGGCCACCGTATCGATGTCGCCGCGGCCGTCGACCTCGACCAGGACGCCGCTCTTGCGGTAGTGGGCGATCAGCGGCTCGGTCTGCTCGCGGTAGACACGCATTCGATTGCGGATCGTCTCCTCGTTGTCGTCGGCGCGCCCCTCGATTTCGGCGCGCTTGAGCAGCCGTTGGACCAGCTCTTCCTCGTCCACCGAGATCGCGATGCAGCGCTCGAGGGCGACCCCGGCGTCGGCCAGCAACCGGTCGAGTGCCTCGGCCTGGGCCGCCGTCCGCGGGAAGCCGTCGAGGATGAATCCCCGCTTGGCGTCGTCCTGGGCGAGGCGCTCGCGGGCGACACCGATCACCACTTCGTCGGGCACGAGCTCGCCCCGCGACATGTAGCCCTGGGCCTGCTTTCCGACCTCGGTGCCCGCGGCCGACGCCGCGCGCAGCATGTCGCCGGTCGAGATCTGCGGGATCCCGGCTTCGGCGACGATGCGCTCGGCCTGGGTGCCCTTGCCCGCGCCGGGCGGTCCGAGGAGGAGGAGTCGGGTGGCACTCACCGTCCGAGCCTCCCACGCACCCGCGTTCCGCGCACGAAGCCCTCGTACTGTCGCGAGACCAGATGGGCCTCGATCTGCCCGATCGTGTCGAGGGACACCCCGACCACGATCAGGAGCGCCGTGCCGCCAAAGAAGAAGGGCACGCCGGCCTGGTTGGAGAGGATCACCGGCAAGACGCAGACCGCCGACACGTAGATCGCCCCCACCAGGGTGAGCCGGCCGAGGATCCGGTCGATGTACTCGGCGGTGCGGCGTCCCGGACGGATCCCCGGGATGTAGGCGCCGGAGCGTTTGATGTTCTCGGCGACGTCGACCGGGTTGATCACGATCGCGGTGTAGAAATACGCGAAGAAGATGATCATCGCGACGTAGATGACGTTGTAGAGGGTGCCCCCGAAGGACAGGTAGTCCTCCATCCATCGTGTGAGCGTCGGAGAGTCGACGAACTGGCCGATCGTCGCCGGGAACACCAGGATCGACGACGCGAAGATCGGCGGAATCACCCCCGCGGTGTTCACCCGCAGGGGGAAGTAGGTGTTGCCGCCCTGCATCACCTTCTTCCCCACGACCCGCCGGGCGTGCTGGAGAGGGATCCGGCGCTGGGCGCGCTCGAAAAACACGACGAAGCCGGTGATCCCGACCAGGGTCGCGATCAGCAGGATCGCCCCGAGCGGGGTGAACTGCTGGGTCGTGACCATCTGGTAGAGCGAGGCCAGCGCCCCCGGGATGCTCACGATGATGCTCGAGAAGATCACCAGCGAGATGCCGTTGCCGATCCCGCGCTCGGTGATCTGTTCCCCGAGCCACATGATGAACATCGTGCCCGTCGTGAGACCCAGCATGAAAAAGAGCCGGAAGGACCAGCCGGGGTTCAGCACGGCGCCCTCGAGCGCGGGCAGTTCGGCGAGGGCGGTCGCCAGGAGCAGGCTCTGCACCACGGCGATCCCGAGCGTCGCGTAGCGCGTCCACTGGGTGATCTTGCGTTTGCCCTGCTCTCCCTCTT
>JANQNV010000015.1 GCA_028279425.1 Longimicrobiales bacterium
CGATCCGTCGGCGGAGACCTGGACGCCGTTCGGCAGCGCCCCCTCGGTCCCCTCGATCTGGGTCCAGCCCGTGGAGGGGGTCCACTGGATGTTGAAGCCGGTCTCGACCCGGTCGTTCATCGGGCGGTCGAAGAGGGTCCCGGCGATCTCCCGGGGCATCATGTGGCTCGCGACGAAGCCCCCGCCGGCGCTCTCGGGGAGCATCGCGACGTCGTTCACCCAGTAGGGCTCGTCGACGATCACGCAGCCGCGCCACGACGCCCGAAGATCGTCGGTGATCTCGAACCACTCGATCGCTTCGCGCCCCGTGTGGTTCACGACCAGCAGGGTGTGGCTGCCCTGGGCGTTGGGCGAGAGGTGGAGGCCGTGGGCGGCGAAGCCGTCGGTGGGCGGACCCGGGCACGCGGGGTCGCCCCAGGCCATCCCTTCGGGCGCTGCGGGCCCGGTGTCGGGGGGGTAGACCACGCGGATCTCGTAGTCGGGGAGTGTCACGATCCGCAGGTCGCCGTTCTCGTTGTCGAGGCTGAAGCCGCCGACCACCAGGGCCTGCTCACCCGGGAGGACCTGGAGGTCCTCCGGTGCCAGGAAGCCACAGATCGGGGTGATCACGTCGTCGCCGACACACTCGCTCGTCGGTGCCCCAGCGCCGCAGCCGACGACTCCGAACGCGGCCCCCAGCAACGCCGCCGCCGCGCCGTTCGCGCTTCGCTCCACTCGGTCTCCCCCTCCCCCGCCCTTCTCCCGCCGTGCTCCGGGCTAGGAGGATCGGTACGCGTTGGGCACGGGGAGGCCCCCCGCTTCGAGCTCG
Organism: Longimicrobiales bacterium; assembly: GCA_028279425.1. GTDB lineage: Bacteria > Gemmatimonadota > Gemmatimonadetes > Longimicrobiales > Gaopeijiaceae > Gaopeijia. The sequence continues at coordinate 809 of JANQNV010000015.1, forward strand.
TGGACCGGGACGAAACGATCCGCCTCGATGCCGCGGTAGTCGGATTCGTCGGCGCCGAATTTCTCCACCGCAAAGCTCACTTCTGCCATCGCGAGGAGAAGCCACATGAGGTGTTGGTCGGGCTCGCCGAAATCGCGCGGGGTGCCCGGGGCGGCGTCCAGGTGGGCCACCACCGCCTCGAGACGCGGTGCGAAGAGATCGTAGAAGGTCTGGAGCTCCGCGGCCGAGCTCGCGTGGCGCTTCGCCAGCCGCTCCTGCTCGCTCCCGAGGCACCACCCCGCCTGGGCCAACGGCTCGAGGTCCGCGAAGGCCTCGGGAAGCCTACCGCCGGTCGTGGGTGTGGGACTCATCGGCCGATCCAGTCCCGGGTGCCGTCGCGATGACGTCGGATCTCCTGCTCGACCGCCCAGTACCCGTGCCGTACGAACACCTCCTCGTCCTGGAGATGGATCTCCGAGGTCGCCCCCGACTCGAGGGCCTCCTGGGTGTGCTCGTGGGTCGTCCCGTCCTCGCGGAGCGCGTCGCGCAGGAGGATCCGGGCGTACTCGTCGGAGAAGCGCTCCCCTGCCGTCTCCGGCTCCAGCATGTGGACCTTGAGCTCCCAGAGCATCTTGTTCTCGGAGAGAGGCCAGAATTGGTGCGTGTGCCACACCCCGGGAAGCACCAGGATGTTGGTGTTCGGGAACAGGTGGACGATGTCGAAGCCCCAGTCCGGCGCGTCGCTGCTGTTGATCCCCGGTCCGGTCGGTTGGTGGTCGCCGCCGAGCCGCGTGATCGAGTTGTAGGTGCCGAGGGCGTAGACCTCGACGTCGCGGGGCGCGTACTCGGGGTTCCCCGGCCAGTTGCCGTAGCGATGCCGGTCGTAGAGCGTCACGTCGAGCATCTCGACGTGGGGGCGGTCTTCGCGATTGAAGAGCTTGGGCCAGGTCTGCCCGTGCAGGTAGGGCACGTGGTAGACCTCGGACTGGGCGTCGAGACCGAGCTTCCAGTTCGAGCGCTGGTACGACTGGTAGTGGTAGCGGTGCGGCAGCCGCTCGAAGGGATAGTCGCGCAGGTGCGACGCGATCGGCCCGAGAAACTCCTCGAGGGTCTCCTGGGGCTCGGGGTCGAGGTTCACGAAGATGAAGCCCTCGAAGACCCCCGTGGCGACCGGCGGCAGGTTGAGCCGTCCGCACATGGGCTCGGCGAAGTTGCCCTCCTCGGGGACGAAGACCAGCTGGCCCGTGGTGTCGTAGGTGAAGCCGTGGAAGCGGCAGGGGAAGGCACCGCTCTTGCGGCTCCCCCGGTAATCCCACACCAGCTTGTTGCCACGATGGCGGCACACGTTGTGAAAAGCGCGGATCTCGCCGTCGCGCCCGCGCAGGATGAGGATCGAGGCGCCGGCGGCGTGGATCTCGCGCACGATGTAGTCGCCGGGCCGGGCGACCTCGTCGGCGGTGCCGACGTTCAGCCAGGCCTTCTTGAAGATGTAGTCGCGTTCCCACTCGTACCACTGGCGGGAGGTGACGGACTCGGTCGAGACCGGGCCCCGACCGAGCTGCGGGTACTTCCGGAACCAGCGCCGGCCGAGGTCGGGGGGAAGCGGGGTGAGTCGCGGAACGTCGGGTTGGGTGGCCACGTGGCCATGCTAACGCCTCCCGGCTCCCGAGGCGCTTCGCAGGACAGGCGCCTACCGCACGGTATAATCCGCGGACTGCCGCTGGAGGATCCATGAGCACCGAATCCCACCGCATCGTCATCATCGGCGCCGGCTCCGCGGGCCTGTGCATGGGCGTCCAGCTCAAGCGGGCGGGGATCGACGACTTCGTGATCCTCGACAAGGCCTCCGAGGTCGGCGGGACCTGGAACTGGAACCGCTACCCCGGCGCCGAGTGCGACGTGCAGTCCCACCTCTACTCCTTTTCCTTCGAGCAGAAGAACGACTGGTCGCGACCCTTTGCGGGCCAGGACGAGATCCTCGGCTACCTGAACCACATCGCCGACAAGTACGACCTGCGGGGTCACATGCGCTTCGACGACGGCGTCGCCTCACTGCGCTGGCGCGAGGAGGACGCCCGCTGGGAGGTCGGCACCCAGTCCGGGAGCGAGCTCGAGGCGCAGGTCGTGGTGAGCGCGATCGGCATGTTCAACGACATCGTGTGGCCCGACATCGAAGGGCTCCACGACTTCGAGGGCACCTACTTCCACTCGGCGCGGTGGAACCACGAGCACGACCTGCGCGGCAAGCGCGTCGGCGTCGTCGGCATCGCCGCCAGCGCCATCCAGTTCGTCCCGGAGATCGCGCCGCTGGTGGAGCAGCTCCACATGTACCAGCGCACGGCCAACTGGGTCGTGCCGAAGCCGAACACGCCCTACACCGAGGAGGAGCTCGAGGCGTTCCGACAGGACCCGAGCAGGGTGACGCGGAGCCGCGAAGAGATCTACGACACCTGGAACACGCTGTGCACCTTCAAGGACAAGGCCGTGTTGGCGGAGATCGAGAAGTCCGGTCTCGAGCGTATCGCCGAGGTCCGCGACCCGGAGACACGTCGCAAGCTCACGCCCGACCACCCCTTCGGCTGCAAGCGGCCGCTCTTCTCGGATCTCTACTACCCGACCTTCAACCGCGAGAACGTGGAGCTCATCACCGAGGACATCGACAAGGTCTCGGCCCGCGGGATCCACACGGTGGACGGCGGCTTTCGCGAGCTCGACACCATCATCTACTCGACGGGCTTCTACACGACCCGCTACCTCGCGACGATGGACGTCCACGGACGCGGCGGTCGCTCGATCGAGGAGGCGTGGAGCGACGGCGCCCAGGCCTACCTGGGGATGAGTACGGCGGGGTTCCCGAACCTCTTCATGCTCTACGGCCCCAACACCAACCAGGGGTGCATCCTCTTCATGCTCGAGCGACAGGTCGACTACGTGATGCGCCAGATCCAACGCATGGACGACGAGAAGCTCGCGTGGATGGACATCCGCCCCGAGGTCATGGACCGCTTCAACGACCAGATCCAGAAGGACATCGACGAGGTCGACGTCTGGCAGGCGAGCTGTGGCCACGACTTCTACTACCGGGCGGGGCCCAACCGGCGCTTCGTCACCCAATGGCCCCACTCGATGGACGACTTCACGGCGGCGACGACCGCGCCCGACGCCGACACCTTCGAGGTGAAGAAGTCGGCGTAGCCGTCCGGGCGGAGCGACGCCACGAGCGGGTCGCCTAGGACGTCTCTCCGGGCCAGCCGGGGACGCCCTCGTCGAGCTCGACCCCGAAGCTGTTCAGGAATCCGGACACGACGCGGTAGGTCAACGCCGAGGTCACGAACTCCATGATCTCGGGGACCGTAAAGCGGGCGCTGAGCTCGGCCCAGGTGGCGTCGCTGACACAGTCGTCGGTGTAGAGGTCGTCCGCCATCTGGAGGAGCACCCGGTCCTCGTCGGACCAGGGGTGCGTGCGGAGCGGCCGCGTCACCGCGGCCACCTCCGCATCGCTCACCCCGTGGGCCTTGCCGTAGAGGGTGTGCTGGCCAAACTCGTAGCGGGCTTGACAGTTCCAGCCCATCCGCAGGATCACGAGTTCGCGCTGGCGGCGGGGGGTCGTCGCGTCGTTCAGGACGAAGCCGGCGAGCCCCCCGAGCGCTCTGGCGAGCCCGGGGTGCAGCGCCATCGTGGCGCGCACGTTGACCGCGTTGTGGGGCTGGTCGCGCATCGCCTCCCGGGCGGCGGCCGCCGCCTCGGGGTCCGGCGCGACGCGGGCGCGCTCGGGTCGTCGCAGGGCCACGTCGCTCTCCTCGCGCGCGCCGTTAGCGGATCGCCACGGGGTTGATCACCGCCTGGACCGCGCCCTTGAAGCGCGCGGGGCCGAGCACGAAGAGGAACTCCCAGGCCTCGTCGGCCACGAGCTCCTCGGTGACCATGTTCTCGAGGATGTAGATCCCGCGCTTCACGATCAGCTCCTGGTGCACCGGGACGAACTCGCCCTCCTTCTCGGAAGGCTGTGCCTCGGTGCCGATCGTGTCGCCCCCGATCGCCACGGGGCTGAACCCGGCCAGGTAGATCGCGCCCTCGACACCGATTCCCGGCCACCCGGCCTTGGCCGCCGCCGGGTCGAGCTCGGCCATCGCCATGTAGCCGGTGTGGAGCAGGATCACGTCGCCCTGCTGGAAGGCGATCCCCTGCCGCGCGGCGGCGCCTTCGATCTCGGCCCGGTTCAGCGCGGTCCCGGCGGCGAGCATCTCGACCCCGCCCTTGGTGATCACGGCCTTCGAGCCCTGGGCCTTCATGTAGCCGAGCATGTCGAGCACCACGCCCCGGGTCACGATCGGCGGGATCTGGTCGACGCCGAACTTGGTGAGCCCCTGGCGGTGGTAGAAGTCCTTCGAGGTGTTGCCGTTGTAGAAGACGTTGTCGATCGCCGCGTGACCCAGCCCGTCGATCTGGGAGCCGACGCCCATGTAGGTCAGCATCCAGTCGTCGAAGTAGCCGAACTTGTTCGTGCCGAGCGGCTCGCCGAGGCCGTCTGCACCCTCCGAGAACACCGTGAGCTCGAACATCCGCGAGCCGGCCGCCGGCGTCTCGCGCGCCGTCACCATCCCGAGCCCGTAGCGTTTGCCCACCTTGATGAGCTTCGCGGCGTTGAGGATCACCTCGGGGGTGATCTCGTTCACGGCCCCGATGGTGTCGTCGGCGCCGTACTTGGACGGCACCCAGTCCTGGGCGGCCGCCGGTGCGGCCAGAAGCGAGATCGTGAGCAGACCGAGAAACGCTGCGCGCATCGGGTTGTCCTTTCGCGAAAAGGGGAACGAGGCGGCGATTGTATGGTGCCTGCGCCGGCGTCGCGAACACGTCGCGTCGCTGCGACCGGCGCGGCGGTGTCGCGAACACCTGTGGCGCGGGCGACGCTCAGATCGTCGCGATGGGATTGACGGGAGACCCGGTGCCGCCTTCGATCTTGAGGGGGGCCACCGTCAGCAAAAAGCTCGGATCGGTGCGCTCGTCCAGTCGCGCGGCCAAGGTCTCGAGATCGAGGTGGTGGATCAACGGGAGCCCGAGGTAGACCTCGGTGAGCACGTGGATCGGCACCGAGCAGTGGGGCGTGGTCGAGGGAAAGTTGTCGCCGGGGCCGTCGGTCGCGACCGTGGCGACGTCCCAACGCGCGATCGTCTCGATACAGTCGACGTGAAGACCGCTCCAGTTGCCGTGGTTGTCCAGCGCGTCCGCGTCGTCCGGCCGCACGAGGGGAGCGGAAAAGCGACCGGTGCGAATCACCACGGCGTCACCGGGTTCGATCCGGCTCGCGAAGGGCGCGAGATCGTCAGGCGTCACCGGATCGCCGGGGGCGAGACACGCCAGTCCGCGGGCCCGGGGCGCGTCGATCAGCCAGCCGCGGGTCGCGAAGCCCCCGAGCTCGGTGATCGGGTAGCGCTTCACTCCGCCCTCGAGGGTCACGACCTCCTCGCAGGGGCGTCCGTCGAAGGAGCGACCCCGGTGCCCCACGTGGCAGAAGGCGTCGATGTGCGAGTTGGTCATTCCGTGGGTCGCGATCGCGATGCGATCGCCGGACTCGAAGAGGCCGTCGCTCTCCGGGGCGAAGACGTAGCGTCCCGCGCGCAGGAGCTCGTAGTGGTAGTCCGAGTCGTAGTCGGACTCGCCGGTCACGTCGTCGGCCCGCAACGTCGACCCCAGCTCCACCACCGCGTGCTCCCGCACCGCGGCAAAGCCCCGCCGCGTGGCCTCCCGGTCGATCAGGTTGAGGGTGCCGCGACCGTCGGCCCAGCGTCCCCAGTTGTAGGTCTGGTAGGGCCAGTGCTCGAGCTTGTCTCCGATCCGATCCGTTGCCATCCCTCAGGCCTCCCGATCACCCCGCCGCGACGCCATCTGCGGCAGGATGCGCTCCCCGAACTCGTCGAGGTCCCGTTCGAAGTCGGGAAACGCGAACATACACGCGTCGAGGTGGGCCTCCTCGTAGAGCCGGTCGAGATAGCCCGCAACGGTCGCGTAGGCACCCACCAGGGTCGGGAGCCCCATGAACATCGACTTCCGCTTGAGGCTCTCGGACATGCCCTCGGAGGGATCGAGCTCCGCCTGGTCGACGAGCTGGGCGAGGGCCCCCTCGTCGGCCCCGGCGACGATGTGATCGAAGCGCTGTTGAGCCTCGCGGTCGCTCTCCGCCGCGATGATGTTGAACAACCCGATCGTCCCCACTTGCCGCCCGAGCGGCCGCGCGTAGCCCTGGAGACGGGTGGTGATGTCTCGCATCGTCCGAATGTCCGCCTCCACGTCCCCCACGTTGCCGCCGGCGATCACGAAGTTGCGGTCTCCGCACTCGGCGGTGAAGCGCACGCCGCGCTCGGACTGACCGGCGCAGACCAGCGGGATCGGGGTCGTCGGCACCGGCTGGATCAGCGCCTCGCGCAGGGTGAAGAACTCGCCGCGGAAATCGCAGCGTCCGGTCTCCCAGAGGTCGCGCAGCACCCGCACGTACTCGGTCGCGTAGTCGTAGCGGGTCTCGAAGTGCTGGTCGCCCGGCCACAGCCCCATCTGGTGGAACTCGTCCTTGTACCACCCGGAGACGATGTTCAACCCAAAGCGGCCCGGACACACCGCCTCGATGGTCGCCGCCATGCGGGCGGCCACCGCCGGGTGGAGACTCAGGTTCGTCACCGAGGGCACGAGCCGGATCCGCTCGGTGACCGGGGCCAGGGACGCCGTGAGGGTGAAGGAATCCAGGGCGTAGTCCCAGTACTCGGTCTCGCCACCAAACCCGCGAAACTTCACCATCGAGAGCGCGAAGTCGAAGCCCATCGCCTCGCTGCGCAGGACGACGTCGCGATTGAGCTCCCAGGTGGGCCAGGTCGGGGGCACGTTCCGGGAGACGATGAAGCCGCCCTTGGCGATGGGCAGAAAGATGCCGATCTCGAGCACGGGGCCTCCACCGCCTGGCTACGCCAGGCGTCGGTGGGCAGTGTAGAGTGGGGCACCCGTCGGGAGCGAGGGGTGTCTTCGGCGGCGCGTGAGGAGCGAGGCATGAGCCAACGCATCAAGGTCATCTTCCCGGTCCCGCTCTCCGAGCACACCCGGGAGCTGATCGAGACCCAGATCCCCCGGGCGTTCATCCGTCCCGACTTCGACGTCGAATTCGTCGGCTCGAAGCGCTTGATGACCCTCGCCGACAGCTACTACGACCTCTACATCATGGATTCGATCGTGGTCGAGGCGGGGATGCGCGCCGAGGAGGAGGGCTTCGACGCCGTCTGCATCAACACGGTGAGCGATTCCGGGCTCTACGCGTTGCGCGCCCGGCTCTCGATCCCGGTGATCGGACCCGGCCAGGCGGCCTTCCACACCGCGTGTGTGCTGGGGCACCAGTTCTCGATCCTCACGATGTGGGAGCCCTGGTTCCCGCTCTACCGCAGAACCCTCACCGAGTACGGCCTCGAGCACCGGCTCGCGTCGATCCGCCACATCGACACCCGCCCCGACGTCCAGGAGCTCCTCGCGGGCAAAGAAGAGGTGGTGTTCGCGAAGCTCGAGGAGGAGGCGTGGTTGGCGATCGAGGAGGACGGCGCCGACGTCCTGGTGCTCGGCTCGACCACGATGCACCAGTCCCACGCCTTCCTGCAGGAGCGGCTCCCGGTCCCCGTCGTGAACCCGGGACTCGTGGCCTACAAGCTCTGCGAGATGTGTCTCGATCTCGGTCTCAGCCACTCGAAACGGGCCTTCCCGAGCCCCGAGACCCTGCAGGACGAGGCGCTCTTCCCCACGGCGCCCGGTGGAGGCGAGCGCCGATGAGCGACGGCGCGCGAAGCGAACGCATCCTCGAGGAGGAGGTGGCCGCCGCCTGGGTGCGCGATGGCATGACGGTGGCCTTTGGCGAGCCCGCGCCGATGGCGATGATCCGCCACATCGTCCGCCGCGGGGTGCGCGACCTCACCGTCGTCGCGGCCGGGCTCTCCCTCGACCTGCTGATCGCGGCGGGCTGTGTTCGCAAGGTGGTGAGCTACTACGCGGGTGGGGGCTTCGGCGTGCCGGTCGCCCCGTCGTTCCGCCGCGCCGCCGAGGCGGGCAAGGTCGAGATCTGGGAGTGCGAGGAGGGGATCCTCACCGCCGCCCTCCAGGCCGGCGCCCAGGGGCTTCCCTTTTTGCCCTGGCGCGGCGGGGTCGGTACCTCGCTTCCCGAGGTGAACCCCGACCTGCGCGTGATCGAGGATCCCTTCGAGGGCCAACCGCTGCTGGCGGTGCCACCGATCCGCCCCGACGTCGCGATCGTCCACGCCGCGGTCTCCGACGCCTACGGCAACGTCCAGCACCACGGCGGCCCCGGCTGGCTCGATCTCTTTCTGTGTCGGGCCGCGCGCAAGACGATCGTCCAGGTCGAGAAGGTGGTCTCCAACGAAGCCGTGCGCGCGAACCCCTGGGCCACCACCCTGGCGGGGGCCGACGCGGTCGTCCGCCTGCCCTACGGCGCCCACCCCTTCTACAGCCGCGGCTACTACGTCCAGGACAGCGCGTTCTTGAAGCGCTACGTGGACGCCGCGAGGGCGGCGGCGCAGCAGGACGAGCCCGCGGCCCTCGAGGCCTTTCTCGACACCTACTGCCACGGGACCACGTGTCACGGCGAGTACCTCGAGCGGGTCGGGGTCCAGACCCTCCTCGCCCTGCACGAGTACTAGGAGAGCGCGATGGCCGAGTGCACGCGCCAGGAGCTGATGGCCGTATTCCTCTCCCGCGAGCTCCGCGACGGGGAGCAGCTCCAGGTGGGGGTCGCCCTCCCCGTCCCCGAAGCCGCGGTGCGTCTCGCGCACATCCTCCACGGGCCCAACATGGAGCTCATCTTCCTCGGGGTGCAGATGAACGTGGCGCACCTCGAGACCCTCCCCCTCCCCGCCTTCGGGTGGGACAACCGGGTCGTGCGCTGGGCCGAGTCCTTCAGCGACCGCGGTCATCGCTTCGACGACGTCGGGTCGTGGGAGCGACGCGTGTTCTTCATCGGCGGCGTCCAGGTGGACCCGCACGGCAACACCAACCTGATCGGCGTGGGGAAGGACCACGCCAAGCTCCGTTTTCGGGGCCCCGGCTCGGTGGGCACCCCGACCCTCAGCACCCACGTCGGGCGCTACTACATCGTCCTCAACAGCCACAACGCCCGCACCTTTGTGCCGCGTTGCGATTTCGTGAGCACCGTCGGCTGGGGCGAGGGCGGGTCCGACGCCCGGCGCAAGCTCGGCCTTCCCGGTGGCGGCCCCAAGTACTGCGTGACGCCGCTCGGCGTGATGGACTTCAGCGAGGACGAGAAACACATGCGGTTGCGCTCGGTGCACCCGGGTGTCTCGGTGGACGAGGTGGTCGCCAACACGGGCTTCGAGCTCCTCGTCCCCGACACGGTGCCGACCACCGAGACCCCCAGCGACGAAGAGCTCCACGTGCTGCGCACGCGGGTCGATCCCACCGGCACGCTGCGTCGCCGCGCCGCGCCCTAGCTCCTCCTCGGCTCAGTCGCCAAACAGGCTGCCCTGAGCGGCCTCCCGTTCGTCGACGGCGAGCTCGAGGGAGCGGAGCGCGTCGACGTAGGACGCCGGGAGCCCGTGGTCCCGCGCGCCCGCGAGGAGGAGCCCCAGATAGCGCCGGGACGGCTTCCGCGACGAGTCGACCCGGCGGCTGCGGTAGGTAAAGGCTCGGACCGCCGTCCCG
>JANQNV010000016.1 GCA_028279425.1 Longimicrobiales bacterium
CCTCCCGATGGACGCACCCCTGCTGGTGCAGTGCCGAAATCTGCTCGACGGTGACCCCGCCGAAGCGGTCTGCAGCGTCGCCTGCACCGGGTGCAAACGCTGCGTTCAGGATGCCGCCCCCGGCCTGATCGAGGTGCGCGACGGCCTGGCCGTCATCGACTACCGACAAATCGAACGGGCGAACCCGAAGGCCGTCGAGCGCTGCCCCACGGGCGCGATCGTCTGGATCGACGGGCGCCAGTTCCCATCACTCCGCCTCCCGGATGACCACGAGGTAATGGCATGATTGCGGTGAAGTATCCTGGAATTCCGTCGGCCTGCGACGGGAGTGACGCGGTCGTCCACGCCGAAACGCATGCCAGCGAGGCCGCCGGGGCCTATCCCATCACCCCCTCGACCCAGATGGGCGAGGGATGGGCGCTGGCCGTGGCGGCGGGCAAGGAAAACGTCTTCGGACGCCGTCTCGTCTTCTTCGAACCGGAGGGCGAGCACGCGGCGGCCGGTGTGACGGCCGGGCTCAGCATGACCGGTATGCGGTCGACCAACTTCTCGAGCGGGCAGGGCATCGCCTACATGCACGAGTCGTTGTATGCGGCCGCAGGGAAGCGGCTTCCCTACGTGCTCAACGTGGCAGCGCGGGCGATGACGAAGCACGCCCTCAACGTCCACGCGGGGCACGACGACTACCACGCCGTCGACGACACGGGCTTCTTCCAGCTGTTCGCGAAGAACGTGCAGGAGGCCGCCGACCTGACGCTCATCGCCCACCGCATCGCCGAACTCTCCCTGACGCCCGGCATCAGCGCGCAGGATGGGTTTCTGACGAGCCATGTGATCGAAGACGTGCGTCTGCCGGAACCGGAGCTGATCCGGGACTACCTCGGGGACCCGGCCGACCTGATCGATTCTCCGACACCGGCCCAGCGGCTCGTCTTCGGAGAGAAGCGACGGCGTGTGCCGCAGCTCTTCGATCTCGACTACCCGGCCATGCTCGGGGTCGTTCAGAATCAGGACTCCTACGCGCAGGGGGTCGCCGCGCAGCGCCCCTTCTACTTCGATCATCTGAAGGAGCTCACCGAGCGCGCCTTCGACGAGTACGCGGCCCTCACCGGACGTCGGTACTCGCGTGTGATGGGGTACCGGCTCGAGGACGCCGAGTGGGTGCTGGCCGGCATGGGCACCGTCGTGCCGAATGCCGAGGCCGTCGTCGACCACCTTCGTGCGCAGGGGATCAAGGCCGGGGTGCTGAACGTGACCATGTTCCGCCCGTTCCCCTCCGATCTGATCGCCGCGCTCCTCGCCGGCAAGAAGGGCGTCACGGTGCTGGAACGCGTCGATCAGCCGCTCGCGGCGGATCCTCCGCTTCTACGCGAGATCCGGGTGGCGATGGGCCAGGCGATGGAAAACGGGCGAGCTCGCCGTCCCGCGGCGTATCGTCGGTTCCCGCTCCCCTCGGCCGAGCCGGCGCCTCTGCCGTTCCCCGGGCTGCCCGCCCTTCAGCCCGACGAGATTCCCGGGTTCTGGGCCGCCGGATTCGGCTTCGGTTCCCGCGACCTGCAGGGGGGCGATCTCGTGGCGGCGGTCGAGCACATGCGCAGCGGCGACCCGTCCCGGCGGCACTACTACATCGGGGTGGAGTTCATCCGGAAGAACACCCGCCTTCCCAAGCTGCAGGTCTGGCAGGATCAGCTCGAGGAGGCCTATCCGGACATCGCGAATCGAGCGCTACCTCCCGGGGAGCAGATCAACCTGCTCCCGAAGGACGCCGTATCGCTCCGGATCCACTCCGTCGGTGGGTGGGGCGCGATCACCATGGGCAAGAACGTCGCCCTCACTGCCTTCGAGCTGTTCGGGATGCATGTGAAGGCGAACCCGAAGTACGGCTCCGAGAAGAAGGGCCAGCCCACCACCTTCTACGCCGTCCTGAGCCATGAAGAGGTGCGGCCCAACGCCGAACTGAAATACGTCAACGTGGTGTTGTCGCCCGACGGCAACGTCTTCGGGCACTCCAACCCGCTCGCGGGGCTCGCGCGCGGCGGGGTCTTCGTCATTCAGAGCGACCGCCCGCCCGAAGAGGTCTGGGCCAGCTTCCCGGAGTACATCCGCCGCGATATCCGGGATCGCGACATCGCGGTGTACGCGCTCGACGGCTTCGGGATCGCCCAGGACGAGGCGAGCGATGCCGAGCTTCGCTACCGCATGCAAGGCGCAGCCTTCATGGGGGCCTTCTTCCGGACGAGCCCGCTCCTGGCCCAGGAGGGGATGAGCGAAGATCGGCTGTTCGAAGGGATCCTCGAGCAGATGCGGAAGAAGTTCGGCAAGAAGGGCGATCAGGTCGTACAGGACAACGTACGGGTGATTCGGCGCGGCTTCGACGAGATTCGTCGGATCGACCCGTCGGGAGAGGCGGGGGCCGACGAGCCGACCGAGGCACCGGCCTCCCGGATGCCGACGCAGATGGACGTGCCGGCCGAGGCGGGACTCGCCGACCCGGGGCGGTTCTTCGAGCAGGTCTGTGCCGTGTGCGCCGTGGGGCAGGACGGCATCGCCGACCCCTTCGCCGCGATCAGCGCGATTCCGGCGGCGACCAGCGCGGTGCGCGACATGACGGATATTCGCTTCGAGGTGCCCGACTTCGTGGCGGACAAATGCACCGGCTGCAGCCAGTGCTGGATGCAGTGTCCGGATGCGGCGATCCCCGGCCTCGTGGTGCCCGTCGAAGACCTGCTCGAGCGTGCCGTGGCCCATGCCCCGGGCGCTCCCAAGGACCGCGTGCGACAGGTGTCGAAGCACATCGCCCGCGAATGCCGCACGGTGATGCAGGCGGGTGCGTTCAGCACCTTCGGCGATGTCGCGGCCCGCGCCTACGCGAGTGTCGCCGATCGGCTCGGGTGGGCCCCGGATCGACGATCGCAGCTCGACGACGAATGGGCCGCCGTGTTCGGGGTCCTGGCGGAGTTTCCCGTGGCCCGAACGACCCCGTTCTTCGATGTGCCGGAACGGCGGGAGAAGGGTTCGGGGGGGCTTCTGGCGATCACCATCAACCCCGAGGCCTGCAAGGGCTGCAACATCTGCGTCGAGGTCTGCCCCGAAGAGGCGCTGGTGACGGTCCGTCAGGACGACGAGATCGTCGACCGGCTACGGCGGAACTGGAAGTTCTGGGAGACGCTCCCCGACACGCCCGATCGCTTCGTGAACGTGTCGGATCTCGAAGAGGGGATCGGCGTCCTGTCGTCCCTCCTGCTCAAGAAGGAGAACTACCAGTCCATGGCCGGCGGCGACGGCGCCTGCATGGGGTGTGGTGAGAAGACCGCGGTTCACCTCGTGGTGAGCACGATCGAGGCGGTGGTGCGGCCGCGCGTAACGGCGTTCGTAGCCAAGCTGGACCGCCTGATCCAGGAGCTCGATGGCAAAGCCAGGGCGTTGGTGGCCGAGCACGCCGACCCCGAGCGGCTGGCGGCGGGCCCTGCGATCGTCGAGGTGCCCGACGACGTGCGGTCCCGTGTCGAGGTGATCAACCGCACCCGGGCCGCCCTCCAGGATCTGCGGTGGCGCTACGAGAAGGGCCCGAGCGGACGCGGTCGTGCGCCGGTCGGCATCACCAACTCGACCGGGTGCTCCTCGGTGTGGGGAAGCACGTATCCCTACAACCCCTACCCGTTCCCCTGGGTCAACCACCTCTTCCAGGACGCCCCGAGCATCGCGATCGGCGTCTTCGAGGGGCACATGCGGAAGATGGTCGACGGCTTCGTGGAGGTGCGCCGAGCGGAGGCTCTGCTCGAGGATCGCTATGCCCCGGAGCGGGACGAGCCGGCTCTGGCGACGCTGGACTGGCAGGGCCTCGACGACGAGGAGTTCAAGCTCTGTCCACCGATCCTGACGATCGGTGGTGACGGGGCGATGCTCGACATCGGCTTCCAGAACCTCTCCCGCCTGATGGCGAGCGGAAAGCCGATCCGAGTGCTCGTGCTCGACACCCAGGTGTACTCCAACACCGGAGGTCAGGCGTGCACGTCGGGCTTCACCGGGCAGATCGCCGACATGAGCGCCTGGGGCAAGGCGCATCACGGGAAGGAGGAGGTGCGCAAGGAGCTGTCGTACATCGCCATGGCGCATCGGGGCGTGTTCGTGCACCAGTCGTCTCAGGCGCTGGCCTCCCACCTCATGCAGGGGGTGATGAAGGGGCTGAATTCGCGACGTCCGGCCCTGTTCAACATCTACACGCCGTGTCCGGTGGAGCACGGGCTCGCCGACGAGTGGGCGCCGGAGGCGGCCAAGCTGGCCCTCGAGAGCCGGGCTTTCCCGTTCCTCACCTACGACCCCGACGGGGGGCCCGACATCGCCGACTGCCTCTCGCTCGATGGCAACCCGGCGCTCGACGAGACCTGGCCCACCTACTCGCTCGACTATCTCGACGAAGAGGGCGAACAGCAAACGGCTTCGTTCCCGCTCACGATCGCGGATTGGGCGTTCACGGAGACCCGGTTCCGCAAGCACTTCCAGGTACTCTCGCGCGACGATTGGGACGACGACGCGCACGTGCTCTTCCACGAGTTCCTCGAGATCGCGGCTTCCGAACGCGAAGGGAAACGACCGTTCATATGGACGCTGGCGGCGGATCGCACACGATCGCGGGTGGCCGTGTCGAAGGAGATCGTCTCGCTCGCCGAGGAGCGTCTCAACTTCTGGCACCAGATCCGTGAACTCGCCGGCCTCGACGTACCCGACGAGGTGCGCGAACGGCTCGACGACGCCGCCGAGGAGCAGTTCGCGGCCCGGTTCGAGGCGCTGCGGACCGAATACGAGGCCAAGCTTGCGCGTCTACGGGCCGACCTGCCCGCTGCCGTGGCTCGGCGCATGGCGCAGGGACTGCTGGCGCACGGCGGCGGTGATCGCACGGTCGCCGACATCCTCGCCCAGGCCTTCGCCAGTCCTCTGGACCCGGTAACGGCGGACGACGTGGGCGGGCTGCGATGGGGCGGGGGGAACGGCCAGGAGGGCGACGCGCCGGGCGGCGGTGGTGCGTTGGCGGTTGCGACCGACGGTTCCGGGGCGGCGACTTCGCTCGCGGCGTCTCCGAAGGCGCCGGCCGCCCCCATCCCCGCAGATCCGGCAGACGCGGTAGATGCGGCAGGCGCGACGGCGGCGCCCGACGCCGACGACACCTTCGCTCTCGAGCCGTGGATCGATACGCCGCTCTGCACCTCGTGCAACGAGTGCATCCAGATCAACGGTCAGCTGTTCGTTTACAACGCGTCCAAGCAGGCCGAGATCGGCGATCCGCGCGCCGGCACCTTCGCCCAAATCGTCCAGGCCGCCGAGAAGTGTCCGGCTGCGATCATCCATCCCGGGACTCCCTTGAATCCCAAGGAGAAGAACCTCGAGAAGTGGATCGCGCGCGCCGAGCCCTTCAACTGACCGGGGCGGCGCAGGGGTGATGGGCTCGTGATGTCGCGCTTGACCGACTGGTGGCAGAGGGGCTTCCGGCACGGTGTGCACCCGCCCGACCACAAGGAGGCGACCGCCGCCGTCCCCATCCGCCGGATGCCTTTCCCCGACGAGATCGTGCTGCCCCTTCGTCAGCATGCCGGGGCGCCCGCCCGGTGTCTGGTGTCGGTGGGCCAGCGGGTCGAGCGGGGCGATCAGGTGGCCGAGGCCCAGGGCCACGTATCGGTCCCCGTCCACGCCTCGGCCTCGGGCACCGTGGTCGACGTCGGATGGTGGCCTCATCCCGACGGCTCGCAGGCCGAGGCGATCCGAATCGCCGTCGACCCCCACTCGGCCCAGATCCCCCGCCCTCGGCTCGTCCCACGATGGGAGGATCTCGACCCCTCGGGCGTGCGCGCAGCCGTGAAGAACGCCGGCGTCGTCGGGTTGGGTGGTGCGGCCTTCCCCACCCACGTGAAGCTCGATCCGCCGCCGGATCGATCGGTCGAAGCGCTGATCGTGAACGGAGCCGAGTGCGAGCCCTACCTGACCTCCGACCACCGGGTCATGGTCGAGCATCCGGAGCGGGTGCACTTCGGAATCCGCATCGTGATGCAGTGCCTCGGTACCTCGCGGGCGGTGATCGGCGTCGAACGAAACAAGCCGGATGCGGTGGCCCGCTTGCGAGCCACGGTGCCCGACGACCTCGACGTCGAGGTCGTGTCGCTGCGGGTGAAGTATCCGCAAGGTGCCGAGAAGATGCTGATCCACGCCGTCACCGGGCGGGAGGTGCCCTCGGGCAAGCTGCCGATCCATGTGGGCACCGTGGTCCAGAATGTGGGATCGATCGCGGCCATCGCCGAGGTGTTCGAGACGGGATACCCGCTCATCGAGCGGATCGTCACCGTCTCCGGCCCCGGCGTGGTGCGCCCATCGAACCTCCTCGTGCCGGTGGGCACGAAGCTTCGCGATGTCCTCGCCTTCTGTGGCGGGCTCACCGACGACGCCCGCGAGTTGCTCATGGGCGGGCCGATGATGGGTACGCCCCAGGCCGATCTGGATGCGCCCGTCTTGAAGGGCACGAGCGGTCTGGTCGCACTCACCGCGGCCGAGGCGAAGCCGCGCCGGGTGTACCCCTGCATCGGGTGTGGGCACTGCCTCGACGCCTGCCCCGTGTTCCTCAATCCGTCACTCCTCGGCAAGCAGGCGCAGGCGGGGCGCTACGACGAGATGGTCGGGCACAGCCTGATGGACTGCATGGTGTGCGGCTCGTGCTCGTACGTGTGTCCGTCCAACATCCCGTTGTCGCAGATGTTCGCGGTGGCCAAGGGCGCTGTGCGAAGGGGGGCGCGGCGGGAGCCGGGCGGAGGGCAGGCCGCGTGAGCGTGCACTCCGGGCCGGCGCGGCCGAACCCGGTACGTCTCGAACTCGTCGCGTCGCCGCACCTGAAGGCGCCCGACTCCACGGCGCGCATCATGTGGACGGTGTCGGCGACCCTGCTGCCCCTGGTGATCGCAGCCACCTGGAGCTTCGGCCCCTCGGCCCTGCTCGTCATCGCGTCGGCCGTCATCGGCGCCGTCGGGGTGGAGCGGTGGTTCGGTCACGACGGTGCCCTCGGGGATGGCTCGGCGGCGCTGACCGGCCTTCTTCTGGGCCTGACGCTACCGGCCGGCCTGCCGCTGTGGATGGCCGCGTTGGGCGGAGCCTTCGGGGTCGGCTTCGGGAAGCTGCTCTTCGGAGGACTCGGGCAGAACGTCTTCAATCCGGCGCTCGTGGGTCGCGCCTTCCTCCAGGCCGCCTTCCCGACCGCCCTCACCACCTGGCCCCTGCCGCGGCAGGGGTGGTCGGTCTTCGCGGGCGATACCTTCGCCATTCCCATGCTGCGGGGCGGGACCGACGCCCTCACCGGGGCCACGCCTCTGGGTCTGATGAAGTTCGAGCAGGTGTCGACTCCGGTGTACGATCTCTTCCTGGGCACGACCGGCGGATCGCTCGGCGAAACGTCGGCGGTGCTGATTCTGCTGGGCGGGGCCTACCTCGCCTATCGCAACTATCTCAACTGGCGTATCCCGGTAAGCATTCTGGCCGTCGTCGCAGGTCTCTCCAGCGCGATTCACGCGATCGATCCGGCCGGCTTTCCGGGTGCGCCCTTCATGTTGTTCTCCGGTGGACTGATGCTCGGCGCCGTGTACATGGCGACCGATATGGTCACGAGTCCCGTGACCCACCGGGGGGCATGGATCTACGGCGCCGGCATCGGGGCGCTCGTCGTTCTGATCCGGCTCTGGGGTGGGCTTCCGGAGGGGATCATGTACGCGATCCTCCTGATGAACGCGCTCGTGCCGTTCATCGACGGCGCCACCCAGCCGCGTGTGTTCGGTACTGCCGCGGCCCGCGGCGGTAGCGGGGGAGTCGCCCGATGAGCACGGCGCTCCCGACGGTCTCGGCTCCCGAGGCGCGAGGCACTCCCTCGGTCCAACTCGTCGCGACGCTCGCCGTGGCCGGAGCCATCGCCGGCTTCTTCATCGTGCTCGTCCACCTGTGGAGTCAGCCGCGCATCGTCGAGTACCAGGCGCGCGTTCTCGAGCAGGCGGTGGTCGAGGTGCTCGAGGGCCCGGCGAGCACGCGCACCTTCTACATGATCGACGGGTCCTTCACGGACCAGCCGCCGGCTGCCGCCGACACGGCGGCGGCGGATCGTTTGTATGTCGGCTTCGATCCAGCGGGCGACCCCGTGGGCGTAGCCCTGTCGGCGGCCGAGCCGGGATTCCAGGATGTGATCCGACTCATTTTCGGCTACGATCCGGGCGCCGGGATGGTCCTGGGGATGAAGGTGCTCGAATCCAAGGAGACACCGGGCCTCGGCGACAAGATCGAAAAGGACAGCAGCTTCGTGGCCGAATTCCGGCGCGCTGCGACGCCGCTGATCGGTGTGAAGCCCGGAGCGGGCTCCGGCGCCGATGGCGAGATCGACATGATCACGGGAGCCACCATCAGCGCCCGCGCCATCGTCGACATCATCAACAACCGCCTCGACGCCGTCGGGGGTGCGGTGGATGTCCTCTGGGGCACGGCGCCCATCGCCGGCGGCGCGCTGGCCGACCCCGCACCGGCCGACTCTCAGTCGGCCGAGTCCGCTCGGGTCCGTATCGTGGGAGGCCTGCCGTGAGTCCCCGGGTCACTACGCCGGCCGAAGACTTCGCACGTGGCGTCTGGCGCGAGAACCCCGTTCTCGTCCAGCTACTCGGCCTCTGTCCCGCCCTCGCCGTCACGAACACGGTCGCCAACAGCATCGCCATGGGGGTGGCGACGTTTTTCGTGCTCACCGGCTCGAGCGTGCTCGTCTCGCTCCTGAAGTCCTGGATCCCGAAAGAGGTGCGAATCAGCGCGTACATCCTGATCATCGCGACCTTCGTGACGATCGCCGATATGGTACTCGCCGCCGTCGTGCCCGAGATCCACAAGGCGCTCGGCGCCTTCATCGCCCTGATCGTGGTGAACTGCATGATCCTCGGGCGGCAGGAGGCGTTCGCCTCGAAGCGGCCGGTCGGTCGCGCGCTCCTCGATGCGTTCGGCACTGGTGTGGGATTCATGATCGCCCTGCTTCTGATGGGCGCGCTGCGTGAAGTCCTCGGCAACGGCTCGTTCCTGGGGGTCTCCCTCTTCGGAGACGCCTTCGAGCCATGGATCGTCATGATTCTGCCAGCGGGAGGCTTCTTCACGCTCGGCGCGCTGCTTCTCGCCCTTGCGTGGTGGGAGGAGCGGCGGGTGGTCCCCGTGCATCCTCGGCAGTGGCCGCACGGGGTGACCGCCACCGTCGACACCGGCGCGCGGGAGGCTTGAGATGAGCGAACTGGCGTGGATCTTCGTGTCGGCGATGCTGGTCAACAACTTCACCCTGGTGCTCTTCCTCGGCCTCTGTCCGTTCCTCGGGGTGTCGGCGAAGGTCGGTACGGCGGTGCGCATGGGGGGCGCGAACGTCTTCGTGCTCGTGATCACGTCACTGACGGCGTCGTTTCTCAACGCCTACGTGCTCGTCCATGCCCCCTACCTGCGCCTGATCTCGTTCATCGTCGTCGTCGCGTCGCTGGTGCAGATCGTGGAGATGGCGATCAAGAAGCTGAGTCCGACCCTCTTTCGCGAACTCGGGATCTTCCTCCCTCTGATGACGACGAACTGCGCGATCCTCGGCCTCGCGATCTTCCAGACGAACCGCGGTTACGGTGCGGTCGAAGGGCTGGCCTTCGCCCTCGGGGCGGGTGCGGGTCTCACCCTCGCCCTCGCCCTCATGGCGTCGATCCGAGAGCGGGTCGAACTCGCCGACGTTCCCGCCGTGGCTCGCAACATGGGACTCGTGCTGGTCCTCGCCGGGACCCTGTCGCTAGCGTTCATGGGGTTCGCCGGCCTCTTCACCTCGTAGGGGGACGACGAATGGAATGGACCGTCTGGATCGGAGTGATCGGCTTCGCCGGCCTCTTCGCCCTCGTGGCTGCTCTGCCGTTCCGCCACAGGCCCTGCGACGGGTGCACTGGAGGAACCGACTGCCCACTCGAAGGCCGGACAGGCGACTGCGCAAAGGTGCGACTGCCGTGAGCCGGCACGCTGCCCCTACCTTGGGGGACCCCTCGGTCCGCCGCTCGGACCGCAGACCGCGGCTGACGCCGCGAGGAGACCATATGGCATTCGACGCCCACCTCGCGTACTGCTCCGGTTGCGACCGGAAGGTGCGCGTGATCGTGAACCCGCGGGTCGTGGCCGAAGGGCGTGAGCCGACCGCGAAGGACCTGATCTGCCTCGAGCACGGGGACAGCTGCACGGGTGACCTGTGTCCGCTGTTCGATGTGCCGAGTGCCGAGATGAAGGAGCGCTACGCCGACCTGCTACGTCGCGCTCGCGACCGACAAGGGGGAAACTGACATGGAGACATCATCCGTATACTGCCCCGGGTGCAACCACAAGGTGCGCCTGACCATGACGAAGGAGCACCGCTCCGGCCACGCGAGCCTTCCGGACGGCGGCGAGGTGGTGTGTCTCGATTTCGGGGAGGGCTGCAGCGAGGGAACCTGCCCCCTCACGGGCCGGCCGGGGATGGTCATGGGAGTGCGGCTTGCCAAGAGCGATTTGCCGCACGAATCGAAGACGTTGACCGCGCACTGTGAGGCCTGCGGAAACGTGGCCGAAATGGAGATTCTCGACCGCACGCACGCGGTGTGCTCGCTCTGTGGGAGTACCACGGAATACACCGTGGTGCCGATCGACGCTACCCACGCGATCACCGTGACGCGATCGCCGTGAGCCGGAGTCCGTCGCCCGTCGCGAGCATGTGGCCGGTTTCGCATGCGTGCCGGACCGCGGCGGCGGGCGACTAGCGTCTCGGGCCGTCGTGTCGACACCTCCACACCACCGGCCCGGTGGTGGCTTCCGTGCCCCGTGGCTGACCGAGGGTCCGGAGCGCCGCGGCGGCTCCGACCTGCTCAGCCTACCGATCGGCGCCTACGAGCCGAGGTGGTTCATGCGGGAAGCGCACATGAACCCGGAGGAGGCCGTGCAGGCCTATGTCGACCTCGGGGGTTCCGGCCGCTTCGTCGGCATGCACTGGGGCACATTTCGGCTCACCGACGAGCCGCCGCTCGTGCCCCCGGCGCGCGCACGAGCCGAGTGGCACCGGAGGGGCTACCCGAGGCCGACCTCTGCGAACCCGGCCTCGGGGGGACGATCCGGATCCCTCCGGTGTAGACCCTCGCATGGTTCGATTCGCGGATGCCCCCGACTCCCTCGACGAGCTGTTCCCGCTGGGAGACGGCACGGCCGACGACCTCGTCGAGGCGCACTGCCCGTATTGTGGCGAGCTGTGCGAGATCGTGCTGGACCCGGGTGGGGGAGCACACCAGCACTACGTCGAGGACTGTCCGGTCTGCTGTCGGCCTTGGGCCGTCACCGTCACCTGGGCGGGAGGCGTCGCTTCGGTGCGACTCGCCACCGAGGACGACTAAACCCGTACGACGGCGAGTTGGCGAGTTGGCGCGTCGGCGATCCCGCGCGTCGGCGACCTACGCGATCGTCACCGTCTTCATCACGACCTCGTCTTTGGGCCGGTCGCCCATCCCGGTCGGCACCTTGCCGATCGTGCGCACGACGTCCATGCCGTCGACGACCTTGCCGAAGATCGCATGCTTGCCATCGAGCCAGGGCGTGGCAGCGAGGGTGATGAAGAACTGTGAGCCACCGGTGTTGGGCCCGGCGTTGGCCATCGAGAGGATGCCCTCGCCCTCGTGCGTCAGGCCGGGACCGAACTCGCACTCGATCTGGTAGCCGGGCCCGCCTCGCCCCGTCCCGGTCGGATCGCCGCCCTGAATCATGAAGCCGTCGATCACCCGGTGGAAGATGACGCCGTCGAAGTAGTTCTTCTCGGCCAGCTCGATGAAGTTGGCGGTGGTCTTGGGGGCCGCGTCTTCGAAGAGTTCGACCTTCACGGTGCCGTGGTTGGTCTCGATCGTGGCGTGGCGATTGGCCATGGAAGCTCGCTTCAGGGTGGGGAGTCGCAGGAACGGCGTCGGCTTGGCGTGGAGCCGGCAACCGTTCTATCATCGGCGGTCACCTCGTCCACGTCCCCGCCGCAACCCCATGCGCCCCTCCATGGTTCCCATTCGGTCTCGAACGATCGCCGTCTCATGTCTCGCGCTCTTCGCCCTGGGGTGCCGAGGGACCCTCGAATTGACGCCCTCGGATGCGGCCACCGTGTTGTCGCAGCAGACGCTGGAGGCGCCCGATCCCGGCCAGCGCGGCCCCTTCACCGTGCGCACGCTCTACTACGGGAGCGGAAGCGACGAGAACCGGCCCGAATACCGCGACTCGGTGTCGATCACCACCGAGTCGGTCGATGCGTCGAAGCTGGTGTCGCTGGGTTCGTCGGCGCGAAGTCGGAACGACTACTGGGGCTTCACGCCTCGCGAGTTCCCGCTCAACGCCAGGGTGTGGTACCCGGAGGGCGACGGCCCCTTCCCGCTGGCGTTGGTCGTGCACGGCAACCACGACATGACCGACTACAGCGACCCGGGCTACGACTATCTGGGCGAGTTGCTGGCCAGCCGGGGGATCATCCTGGCGTCGATCGACATGAACTTCATCAACGGCGGCATTCGGGGCGAAAACGACGGGCGCGGGTGGCTTCTGCTGAAGCATCTCCAGGCGTGGCAGGGGTTCAACGACGATCCCGACAATCCCTTCGCCGGGCGCGTCGACATGAGCAGGCTCGCCGTCATGGGTCACTCGCGCGGTGGTGAGGCGGCTCCGGTCGCCGTCGCCTTCAATCGCCTTACCCGATATCCCGACGACGCCTCGCTCGAATTCGACTTCGACTTCGACATCCGAGCCGCAGTCTCGATCGCTCCCGTCGACGGGCAGTATCGCCCCACCGGTCGCCCGCTTCCGCTCGAGAACGTCGACTACCTGGTGTTCCACGGCTCGCACGACGGCGATGTGACGAGCTTCCACGGTCTGCGAATCTGGGATCGCCTCCAGTTCACCGACGGCGGAGACTACTTCAAGTCGGCCATCTACATGTACCGGGCCAACCACGGTCAGTGGAACTCGGTCTGGAACTCGTTCGACAACGGCCCGCGGTCGCCGCGGATTCTGGATCTGCGCTACCTCGTACCGCCGGCCGACCAGCGCCGATTCGCCGAGCTCTACGTGACGGCCTTCCTGGAGGCGAGTCTCAAGGACGACGATCGCTGGCTGTCGATGTTCCGGGACCACCGGGTGATCGGACAGTGGCTGCCCGAGACGATGTACATCACGCGCCTTCAGCACAGCTCGTTCCGAGCCCTGGCCGATTTCGAGTCCGACGTCGATGTGACCACCGGCGCGGTCGAGGGACTGCGTCTGCGGGGCGACAGCCTCGCGACGTGGCGCGAAGAGCGGTTGCTGCTGCGCTCATCGAATCGGGCGACGACGTCGGCGTCGCAGGAGAACCAGGCGGTGCGCCTGGGCTGGAACAACCGCCTCGCGGGTGCCGACACCACGCGAATGGGGCCCGTCGCGCGCTACGAGTTGGCTCTTCCGGACGGCCTCGCACGCGAGTGGTCCATCGGCGAGGGGCACAGCCTCGACCTGATGCTGGCGCCGCTGGAGCGGATTCCGGGCCCGCGACGGCCACCCGAGTCGGCCGACGACGAAAACGACCAGGAGGAAGGGGAGGAGCCGTCGGGCCGAGAGGCGGGGCCGCGCCCCGACCCGGATGCGCCCAAACCACCCGTCGACCTGTCGATCGAGATCGAGGACGCCGGGGGCACCACTGTCTCGGTCCCGCTCTCCGACTACGGCCCGATTCGCCGACCGCTCGAGATCACGATTCTCCGGCGCACCGATCTGGAGACCCGTGACCCGTCCGAGCTGGTGCTACAGTCGTTCCACATTCCCCTGTCGGACTTCACGGCGGCCTCACCCGGGCTCGATCTGACGCGCATCCGGGCCGTGCGGCTGGTCTTCGACCGCGCCGTCGCGGGCGAGATCGTCGTCGACGACATCGGGTTCTCGAAGATGCCGCCCGACTACTGGTCGGCCCGGGTTCGCTGAGCGGGGCTCAGCGCCAGCCGAGGGTGAAGCGATGCACTCCGTCGGTACCGTCGACCGAATGGAAGGCGTAGTCGAGCACGATCGAGTCGCCCCAGAAGGAGCCCCCGAAACTCACCGGTGAGGCGTCTCCTTCCGGTACCGAGCGCAGCCCTACCCGGCCGACGAACGTTCTGCCTCGCACGGGCCAGTAGCCGAACTCGAGCCCGCCGCGCGTCAGCCATTCACCGTCGGCGCGGCGCGTGACGTCGATGGCTCCTCCCACATCGAGGGGGCCGAGCGGACGTCCATACGCGCCCCAGCCGAGTGCCACTTCGGTAGGGAGTTCGACGTCGCCCTCGCTCCAGTTCGTCGCCTCGCCGAGATTGCGGACGGCGAAATGAATCCAACCGGGGCCCAGTCGCTGGGCGAGCCCGAGGTCGACCGCCACGGTCGCGGCGTTGGAGTCGCCGATCCGTTGCATGAGGTACTTGGCGCCGATGCCGGCGCGCACCCCGAAGAGAGATCTGCCGTACCCGGCGCTGAGCGCCAATTCGGTGCTGCCGGGCTGTCCCGCTTCGAGAAGGGGATCGAGCCCGCCCGGGTACTGTCCCGCCGGTGCGCCGTTCCAGTCGAGCACCTGGATCGCCCCGAAGACGCCGCCGCCGTACCAATCGCTCGCCGTCGAGAGCGAGGCCGCGGTCCCCTCGGTGTCAAAGCGCTCGAAGCCGAGTCGGAAGCCGTCGGCGATGGCCGCGAGAGCCGGATTCACGAAGGCGGCGTTCGGATCGTTCGCCCCAGGCTGGAAGGCGCCACCCAGACCCTCGGCCCGTGCGCCCGTCCCGATCCCCAGAACCACCGGGCCCCGCTCGGCTGCCTGGGCCCAGACGGACTGGGGCGCGGTGACGGCGAGGCAGACCGCGGCGAAGAGTGGGATGCGTCCAGAGCGGAGGGCCGCGCTGGGCCACCGTGGGAAGCTTCGGACGGAGAGCGGGGTCACGAGACACGACTCCTGCGGGTGGGGGATCAGGGACGGCGCAAGCTCGGGCGACCGCGGGTTCAGGGCAACTCGCCCCCTGCCCATGTGTCGATCAGACTGCGGGCGATCGACACGCGGCCGGGGATTCGAGGAAGGTCGTCACGCGTGAACCAGGCGACGTCGTCGAGTTCTCCGTCGGCTGGTCTCGCGTTCCCGCCGGCGTATCGCGCGAAGAAGCCCACCATCAGGGAATGGGGGAAGGGCCAGGGCTGGCTCGAGTAGTACCGGAGATCGCCGACCTCGATGTCGGCTTCCTCGCGGATCTCGCGGTGTACCGCCTGTTCGAGGGATTCGCCGGGTTCCACGAACCCGGCGAGGGTCGAGTACATGCCTTCGGGCAGGTGGCGTCCGCGGCCGAGTAGCGCGCGATCCCCGTCGTGCACGAGGACGATCACGGCCGGGGAGAGTCGGGGGAACGAAAGGTGATCGCAATCATCGCACCCCAGGGCCTCGGACCGGTGGGTGGTCGGGCTGCCGCACACCCCGCAGTACCGATGGGTGCGGCGCCACTCGAGGAACTGCCAGGCCCACCCCGCTCGCCGGAAGAGCGCGTCACTCATCGCGGAGGCCGCTACGCGCAGGTCGACCCACTCGAAGCCGTCGGGGGGTGGTGGGGCGTCGGTGTCGAGGATCGAGTGCGCGACGTCGTGGGGTACAGCGGGCCGGGGTGCGTCGACGGACGCCGCCGAGCCCATGGGGACCAGCATGTCGATCGAGTCGTCGCGGCCCGACAGTGGGAGTTCGCGCGGTCGTGGGTCGGTCCGGTGGCCGCCGCCGTCGGCGAGCCACGCCCTGGCGAGGAGTACGCGTCGTCCGTGGAAGACCCACCGCGGACCCGTGCGGTCGATGCTCACCCGGGGCCGGGTCGGGGGCGATCCACGACCAGGGAGCGCCGGCAGCTCCCGCATTGAAGCCATCGCCTCGACCGTACGTAGGCGACATCGGACCTCGGCTTCACCTCCTGCACGTCCATGCGGGTACCGCACTCCGGGCAGTGGGGTGGCTGGCCGTCTTCAACGGTCCGGCGGAGCGCGGCCTCGTGCTCGCGGGAGTAGTGAGCCCTCATACCGCAACATCGGGACCCGCGCCACGGAGGACCAGTGCGCCGCGGCGTCGCTGTTGATTTCGGCCCCGCAGATGCGGTACGATACGAGGCGAAATTCCCCATGAATCGGAGTACACGTGGCAAAAGAAGCAATCGAGATCGAAGGTACCGTGAACGAGGTTCTCCCGAACGCGACGTTCCGGGTCGAGCTGGAAAACGGGCACGAGGTGCTCGCATACCTCTCGGGCAAGATGCGGCAGAACTACATTCGGGTGCTCGAGGGCGACCGGGTGAAGGTGGAGTTGTCGCCGTACGACCTCAGCAAGGGTCGTGTGACGTACCGCTACAAGTAGTCCCCCCGCCGCCGAATCCGGTGGCACGATAGGACCTCCAGGGCCATGGGTTCGCCCTGCTTCCCCGATGATCATCGAGGCATTCCCCCGGGCGCCTGCCGCCCGTCCCGAACCGCACCGGGCTCGGAATGTTCTCGACACCGCCTCTCCCGAAGCTGATCGGCCGGAGCCCGGCCTTCGGTGCCGTTCGCGCCTTCGTCGAACGCGCCGGGCCAGTCGATGCGCCCGTACTGATCCAGGGTGAATCCGGGACCGGTAAAACGCTCCTCGCGCGACACATGCACCTTCGGAGTCGTCGGGCTGGATCCCCGATGGTGGCGATCAACTGCGCGGCGGTCGCGGAATCGCTCTTCGAGAGCGAGTTGTTCGGCCACGCACGCGGTGCCTTCACCGGAGCGCATGCCGATCGGCGAGGTCTCATCGCGGCCGCCGACGGCGGCACCCTGTTTCTCGACGAAGTCGGTGACCTCCCGGCCGCGCAACAGGCGAAGCTGCTTGCAGCCGTGGAGGAACGCAGGATCCGACCGATCGGCACGTCGGAGTGGATCTCGATCGACTTCCGGCTGATCTCGGCGACCTGCCGCACCCTTGCTGAGGAGCGCCGAGCAGGCCGGTTCCGCGAGGACCTGTTCCACCGCATCGCTCTGCTGACGGTCACACTCCCCCCGCTCAGAGACCGCCGCGACGACATCATGCCCCTGGCGCGTCGGTTCCTCGACGCGGCGGTCGTGCGCCACGGCCTCGATGAGCGTGTCTTCGATCTTCCGGTCCGGGAAGTGCTGTCGGCGCACCCCTGGCCCGGCAACGTCCGACAGCTCGCGCACGTGGTCGAGGCCTCTGCGGTCTTGTCGGAGGGCACCCGGATCGAAGTCGACGTGGTGCGTGGCCTGTTGGAGCGTTCGACGTGAGGCGAGTCAGCGCGGATCGATGGGCGAGGTCCAGGCACGCAGGCCGTTCCCTTCGTCCTTGAGAATCAGCCACGCCGCCGCACCGGGTGCGATGCGGGTGTCGCGTGGTGGGTCCACGATCCAGAGGGTATCGCGTTGCTCGAAGGCCCATCGATCCGAACCGTCGGCCACGATGGTTCGGACCACCGCGCGATTCGATCCGGAGCGGACTCCGACGATCCCCGGGTAGTGCGTGGGCACGTCGAGGCCGAGTCCCACGGCCGCCGCCCGCCGGGCCAGGCCCCCGAACATGCGCTCGCGGAGCGAGTCGGGGATGGCGAGGGGGTGGGGGCGCGGTAGACACAGTTCGCGGGACGCCTCGCCCGAGACCTCATCGAGGCAGGGGTACAGATTCGATCCTGCGTAGACGGCCCCTTCCATCGCCAGCAGAAGGGGCACCATGTGGGGGTCGGCACGGCCTCGGACGAGAGGGCGCCGGTCGATCCGTTCGACCGTCCCCGCGTCGTCGATGCGATGCACCTCGAGGTCGGCGTCGAGGCCGTCGTAGCAGCGACGGGCCGTCCACCACGCCTCGGCGTGCCGGAGCACGACATCGCCGAAGGTGCCTCGACAGCTGCCGGCGGGCACGACCAGGCGGCGAGGAAGCCCCGCCGCGGGGAAGAGGTCTACACGCTGCCCGGAGGCATCCAGGACGGCGACTCCGGCTTGGTGGTCGAGGGCGAGCGCGTGGGGGCGCGAGAGTTCGCCCGGCCCCTCGCCCCGCCTCCCTACTCGGCGGACGAGGGCTCCTGCTGTATCCAGGACGAGCACCTCCCCTTCGGATCGGTCCAGGAGGGCCCACCCGGAGCTGGCGTGCGTCACCTCATCGGCCTCGAAGACTGCGAGCCATCGACCCTCTCCGCGGGGCGCCACCTCGATGAGCCGGCTCTCGAGTGTAGGCGGGGCAACCCCGTCGTACTCTGCGTTTCCGCCCGAAAGCAGAGACGGAATCGCCCGGAGGGCGACGAAGCAGAGGATCGCGGCCAGCGCCGTACGCCGGGCGAGGCGTAGGCGGGAGGCTTCTGGTGCCGAGGCTCGGGGGGAATCGTAAACGCGGCGCATGGCTCTCCGGGTCGGGGGACGACCCAGGGTCGGGACGATGGCAGGGCGCAAGAATGGCGGGATGGGGCGGGCCCGACCGCGCGGCGGCCGGACCCGCGTCTCTCACCCGAACGGATTCAGGATCGAGCCGATGAACTTGAACGGCATGCCCAGGTTGCAGGAGAGGAGGTCGACCTGGGTGCCGGCGTGGCATCGCACACCGTCGAGCAACGACGTCTTCTTCTCCATGCACTGGTAGTGCGAGTCCATCGCGTTCCAGAGGCACTCGCCATAGCGCTCGAGGAACGTGCAGTCCCTGGGACTTCCGTGGGAGTCGTAGGCGTCACAGGCCCAGACCGCCTGGGCGGAGGCGAGGCTGGCGGCGAGGGTGAGAAGAGCGACGAGGGCGAGACGAAGGGGTCTCCGGGCGAACGGTGACATGGGCGGCTCCGATGTGGAGTCGAGGCTCCGACCGGCGAGTCCGGTCGGCCCGCGCGAGCCAGATGGAGTGGGAAACGACGAGTCGGCCGGAGAGGACGGACGCGCGCTACGGGTCGCCCGGCTTCCTTCATTTCGTGTGCCGTGGCGCGGTGCCGGGGCGCCGACAGGGTGGGGCAGGCCGGATCCGGTAGCTTGAAACCTCCGGCGGATCCTCTCGTAGGGCGGTGTGAACGACGCTTACGTGGGGAGGAACGACATGCGGTTTGGTGCGATGCTGGCGGGTGGAGTGCTCGGGTTGGTGGGTGTGAAGCTGCTGGCGCTGGTCATGGCCCCGATGGTCGGAGTCGTCACGGGCCTGCTTCTGATGGGCTTGAAGGCCCTGTTCTGGTTGACGATCGCCTACGTCGTCTACCGCATCTTCTTCCGCCGCCGAAGGGACTCGTCGGAGGTCTGATCGGTCCGACCCAGGTCGACGCTACCCTCCGAGGTGCTCTCGCAGCTGCTGGATCTGCTCGGTTCGGCCCAGCACGATCAGTTCGTCGCCTGAGGCGATGCGGGTGTCGGCCAGGGGATTGAAGACGAACTGGCCCTCGGGCCCGTCGCCGTTCCGTCGCATCCCGATCACGATCAGCCCGGTCTCCTGCGGGATCCGGGCTTCGGCGAGCGTCCTGCCGGCGAGGCGGCTCCCCTCGGGGATGGCGGTCTGTTCCATACGCAGGGCGAGGTTGGACGACCTCGTCGCGATGTCGAGGAACGACACGACCGAGGGGCGAACCAGCATCGATGCCATGCGGATGGCGCCGCTGAGGTTCGGGCTCACGACGTGCGTCGCGCCGGCCCGGTACAGTTTGTCGAGAGTCTCCTCTTCATAGGCCCTTGCCACGATCGTCAGATCGGGTTCGAGGTCACGCGCCGACAGGCACACGAAAAGGTTGTCGGTGTCGGCGCTCAGGCAGGCCACGAGTCCGCGAGCGCGCTCGATCCCGGCCCGAATCAGCGTCTCGTCGTGCGTGGCGTCCCCCTCGACCACGAGGCCGCCCGCGTGGCTCGAGCCGAACGCCTCGACCCGCGCCGGATCCCGCTCGATGGCCACCCACTTCGCCTTCAGCGAATCGAGTTCGTCGATCACCTGTCGGCCCGTTCTCCCTGCGCCGCACACGATGACGTGGTCTTGAAGCCCTTCGAGATCCTTCATCAACCGACGTCTCCTGAATACGTGCGTCAGATCGAGCTCCACCAGGAGGGCGGTGATCAGAGCGAACCAGATGCCCATCCAGGTGATCCCCCCGCCCAGCAGCACCATCGTGAAGGTACGGCCCGCAGGGGTCAGCGGTCTCACCTCTTCGTAGCCGACCGCCGTCAGTGTGATCACGGTCATGTAGACGGCGTCGGCGAACGGCCACCCCTCGATCGCCATGTAGCCGGCGGTCCCCACCACGGCGAGGACGCCGAAGACCAGGAAGGCGAGGAGGAATCGCCGTGTGAAGATGCCCATGGGTGATCAGGTGCGGGTGCGGCGAGCCTCCCTCGGCGTTCCGCGGCGCGGTCCGCGACCCGCGCCGTCGCCCCTCGCTCGCTCGCTGCGATCCAGGTCGACCCGTACGGCGCGGCTCCGGACCGTGGTACCGTTGAGGGCCGCGATCACGCGGTCCGCCACGGACCGAGCCACCTCGACGCGCGAAAAGGTCTCCCGGATCTCGATCTTGCCGATCTGCTCGCCGTGGATGCCGGCCTCGCCCGTGATCGCACCGACGAGATCCCCGGCCCTCACGCCGTCCTTCGACCCGAGGCTGACGAACAGTTTGGCGTAGGGAGCGAGGCCTCCTGCCTCGGCCGAACCGGCCGCGGGTTGCACCGTCGCCGACTCGGGCCGCGCTCTCAACAGGGCGAGGGCGGCCGCGGCGACCGCGGTCGGTCCGTGGGCGCGGAAGAGCGGTTCGAGCACCACTTCGTAGGCCTCCACGTCGTGGGTGCCGAGCGCCCCTTCGAGTTCGGCCATGACGGCATCGAGACCGCTTGCGCGCGGGGGGGGACCGGTACGTGAGGCCTCGAGCGCAAGGTCGTAGCCGGTTCGGGCTGCGATGTCGCGCAGGTGTGCGGTCTCTCGGGCTTCCGCGAGGATCGTTCCACCGTGCCCCCCGCCGTGGCGGCGGTCGAGGGAGTCGGGATCGGCCGGGGCGTCGAAGCTGACGGCCTCCACGGTCGATCCGTCCATGCCGTCGAGGACCTGGCGGCCAGCCAGATCGTCGACCACGAGCCATACCGGGGACGCGGGATCTCCGGGCGCCCCCACTCCGAAGCCGCGCAGGGCGAGTCGGTCGCCGAGATCGGCGGCGACATCTTCGTTGCGGACGAAGACGACCAGGTGCCGCACGTCGTCCATGAGGAGATCGTTGGCGAGAGCAGCGGCCTCTTCTTCCTTCTCGCCCGCAACGACCCTCACGGCCACCCGCCCTCGGCGTGGGGGGGTCGATCCGGCACCCTCCGCGTCCTGGGGGGGGACCGTGACGGCGCGGCGGGCGTGACGACCGGCGAAATCGCGCACGGCGTCGGTGGCCGGAAGGGTGACGATCACGCGCTGGGCGTCGGAGGGAAGGGCCTCGGCGACGGCTTCGACGTCGTCCAGTCCGTCGAGTTCATCGATCACGGCGGCGCCGTCGAGAACGAACGCCCCCACCTGCTCCAGGCTGATTCCACCGGAGCGGAGCCGGTCCATGAGGTCCCGCGGGGTGGCCACGAGGATCGTAGCCCGCTCGGGCAGGGCCCAGGGGGCGCCGAGTGCAGCGACGCGATGGCCGGTCACGAGCGCGAGTCGCCCGAGGGCCTCGGCGAGGGCCCGCGCACGGTCGCGGGTCGGGGTCAGGACGAGCCCGACCATGCGCCCTTCGTCGCCGTCGAGACGCGACAGGACCGGCGCGCCGACGGCAACGAGCACCCCTGCGCCCGGACCGGCGACGGCGACCAGATTGTTGCCGCGCTGGACCACGGGGATAGCCGCGGCCTGGAGTGCCGTGGGCCGCTCGATCCCCTCGGCCGCCAGTGCTTCGACGATATCGGGGCTGAGATGCAGGTCTTCGAAAGAATCCATGGTCGGCTCGGCTCGCCCGAGTGCCCGGTGGTCTTCCGGGCGCGTAGGGCAGGTGATTCAGGAACGTCGGGGAATGTGTCCGGATCGCCAGGTCGTGGCAACGGTTCACCGCCGCTTCGTGGCTTGATCCCGCCATGTTCGGGCCTGATATTCTCGCGTGCCCTCCCGCCGTTTCGCGGGTCCGTCGGACCCAATCCCCGGCACCCTTCGAGGACGATGTCCCATGGAGTTGAGTTCGAACGTCTCGTCGCTCAAGCCCTCGGCAACGATCGCAGTCAGTTCACTGGCAAAGCGGCTCGCGGCGGAGGGTCGTGACATCATCAACCTGAGTGCCGGAGAACCGGACTTCGACACCCCGGCCTGGATCTCGGATGCGGCCATACAAGGCATCCGCGACGGCCGGACCCGCTACACCCCGACTCCGGGACTGCCCGAGTTGAGGGCTGCGATCGCCCGATTCGTGGGCGTCCCCGGCACGGCGATCGATCCGTCTCGAGTCGTGGTTTCGTCGGGGGCCAAGCAGTCGCTCTTCAACGCCTGCTTCAGCCTCTTCGGTCCCGGCGACGAAGTGATCGTCGCCGCTCCCTACTGGACCAGCTACCCCGAGATGGTCGGCCTGGCACGGGCCACGCCCGTCTTCGCAGCGGGTCGCGAGGACCGTGGATTTCGCCTCACCCCCGACGATCTCGAGAAGGTGGTCACCCCGGCGTCGCGTGGACTCCTGTTCAGTTCGCCCTGCAACCCCACGGGTGTGGTCTACACGGCCGATGAGCTGCAGGCGGTGGCGGAGTGGGCTCGCGACCGTGGCATCTATCTGATCTCCGACGAGATCTACCGCCACATCTACTTCGGCGAGGGGGGCGAGGCTCCGGGCCTGCTCGATCTGCCCTCGACGTCGCTGGGCCCGCACGTCATCATCAATGGCGCCTCGAAGAGTTTCGCCATGACGGGTTGGCGCATCGGCTTCTCGGTTTCCACACCCGAGCTCGCGTCCACCATGGGCGCCGTGCAGAGCCACATGACGTCCAACGCGGCGACGCCGTCGCAGATGGCCGCACTGGCCGCGTACACCGACGTCGGCCGCACGCACGAGGCCGTGGGTGCGATGCGTGAGGCCTTCCGCCGACGCCGTGACCTCGTCACGCAGCGGTTCGACCAAAAACTGCCGCAGCTCTCGTACCTTCGGCCGGAGGGAGCCTTCTACCTCTTCTTCCGCGTCGACTCCGGCTACGGAGATGGCCGCGAGTCGGCGGGTGCCGTGTGTTCGTGGCTGCTCGAAGAAACCGGGGTGGCCGTGGTGCCCGGCGAGGCGTTCGGCGAGCCGCGGTATGCGCGCATGAGTTTCGCCTCTTCGGACGCCCTTCTGGAAGACGCGATCGACCGTATGGCGACGCTTCTCGGCTGACGGTGGCGAGGTAGCGGGTCCGTCCGGGCACTCAGGGCGACCCGGCCGCGCAGACCGCCCGAGCCGTCCGCCGGCAGCTGCCCAGGTAGCCGGAACCGAACAGATTCAGGTGCACCAGCAGGTAGTAGAGCTGGTAGGCGGGTCTGCGCGCGTCGTGGCCCGGCTCGAGGGGCCACGTCTCGCGGTAGGCGTCGAGGGCCCGTGTTCCGAGTCCGCCGAAAAGGGCGGCCATGGCGAGATCGACCTCACGGTGTCCCCGGTACACCGCTGGATCGATCAACACGGGCCGGCCATCGGGGCCCGGATGAACGTTGCCCGCCCAGAGGTCGCCGTGCAGGAGGGAGGGGCCTTCGTGTTCGGCGGTGACGAGGAGGTGGTGGCAGGCGCCGATGGCCTGCTCGAACAGCGAGCGATCGGCGCCGTCCACGCGACGCTGGTCGACGGCCGACCGCAGCTGAGCTCGCAGCCGTCTCTCCGCCCAGAACTCGGCCCACGTCGGCAGGGGCGAGTTGCTCTGGTGGAGCGATCCGATCGTGTTGTCTTCGTGCCAACCCCATGCGTCCCCCGAGGGCCGGTGTAGATCCGCGAGGGAACGGCCCCACCGCTCGTCGAAGTCGGGAGAGGGGGTGCTGGGAGGGAGCCATTCGAGCACGAGCCATCCGGGCCCACCGTCTTCGGCGTCGTGCCAACCCCGCACTTCCGGGACCCGAATGTCGCCCCCTCGAGCCGCGGTCCGCAGAGCGTCGAGTCCCCGAGCCTCCACCCCGAAGCCTCGCCCCGCGTCGCCGTCGCTGGACTTGCAGAAGAGAGGGCCATCATCTGTGTCCAGGCGAACGGCCGCATGGATGCAGCCGCCCCCGATCGGGTGAACGGCGTCGATGCGCGAGACCCCGGGAAGCCGATCGAGGAGGGCGCGCTCCAGCGCCTCCGGAGGCGTCACATCGTCTGCCGGACGTGTTCGATCAATGCGCTGCACGATCGATCGATCATGTCGAAGACGCGGTCGAAGCCGTCCGGGCCTCCGTAGTATGGATCGGGCACGTCACCGTCGCCCGGATCCGGATCGAAGTCGCGCAGCAGGACGAGCTCGGCGCGGCCGCCGCTCCCGGCGGCGCGGCGCAGGTCCCGGAGATTCGAACCGTCCATGGCCACGATCAGATCGAAGGCGTCGAAGTCGTCGGGTTGCACGCGCCTCGCCGATTGGCCGTCGAGCGAGACCCCGTTCCGGCGCGCGACATCGACCGATCGGGGGTCGGGTGGCTCGCCCACATGCCAGCCTCCCGTGCCGGCGGACTCGATGTGGACCCAGGCGTCCAGGCCTGCGAGGCCGACGCGGTGGCGGAAGACCCCTTCGGCGAGGGGCGAGCGGCAGATATTGCCGAGGCAGACGAAGAGGATCGAAACGGATCGGGGGTCGGGACGAGGGGTCGACATGCGGGGAAACTATGCGCCGACGCCGCGCGGGCCTACCTTTGTGCCTTGTAAACGTTGACGAATCAGGGAGTAGAACCGTCGTGACCGACCCCGCACCACCCGCCTCTTCGTTCGCGGAGCTGGGACTTTCCGAAGCCGCCCTCGCCGCCGTCGAGGCGTTGGGGTGGACCCAGCCGACCCCCATCCAGACGAAGGCGATCCCGCCTGCGCTCGGGGGCCGCGACGTCGTGGGAATCGCCCAGACCGGAACCGGCAAGACCGGAGCGTTCATGCTCCCCGCGCTCGAGAGCATTCGTGCCGGGGAGGGCCTGCAGGTGCTCGTCCTGGCACCCACCCGTGAGCTCGCTCAGCAGGTGGCCGACGACACGGCCGCGCTCTCGAAGGGGACGTCGATCCGTACGGCGTCGATCTACGGCGGGGTCAAGTACGGCCCACAACTCGAGGCCCTGGCCCAGGGCTACGAGGTGATCGCGGCCACGCCTGGCCGCTTCATCGATCACATGCGGCAGGGCAAGGTCGACCTCTCGACGATTCGTTTCTTCATCCTCGACGAGGCCGACCGCATGCTCGACATGGGCTTCCGGCCGCAGATCGAGGACGTGATGCGCGGCCTGCGTGGCAAGCGTCAGACGATGCTCTTTTCGGCGACCATGCCGAACGGCGTCCACGACCTCGCTCTGCGCCTCACCGACGAGCCGGCCTGGGTCGAGGCGGCGCCTCCCGGCACCACGGCGAGTGGAATCGTCGAGCGGGCCTATTCCGTGAAGCCCGAGAAGAAGCCCGACCTTCTCATTCACCTCCTGAAGGATCCGGCGTGGGAGCAGGTGCTGGTCTTCAGCCGGACCAAGGCGGGGGCCAACGTGCTCGAGGCCCGTCTGGAGCGGGAGGGGATTCGAGCCGATGCGATGCATTCGGACCGGGGGATGAAGGACCGCACGCGGGCGCTCGATCGCTTCGCCGAGGGCAAGATCCGAGTACTGGTCGCCACCGACATCGCACAGCGCGGGCTCGACGTGGACGGGATCACCCACGTCGTGAACTTCGACGTGCCCCTCGATCCGGAGGACTACGTGCACCGGATCGGGCGGACGGGCCGGGCGGGTGCGACGGGGACGGCCGTCACCTTCGTTGCTGCTGGAGATCTCGGGCACCTGAAGACGCTGGAGCACCACCTCGGCCGCGGCCTGGAACGGGAACACCTTCCCGAGTTCGACTACGCCGGTGGCCCGAAGGTCGAGAAATCGCCCGGAGGCGCGCGGGGTCGCCACTCTCGCGCTCCCCGTGGAATGGGTGCGAAGCTCGGCACCACGCTGACGCCCGAAGAGCTGGCCGAACTCCTCAAGCACTCCTGACCCGCCCCATCATGCTTCTTCGTCGCTACGGCTCACAGTACCACAGTGTCGAGATGAACTTCGACAGCAAGGCGCTCAACGAGATCGGCTTCCGGCGCGATCGCCAGCAGTCCTTCGATGTCTACACGTTTCCCGACACCTTCGAGCGTGTGTCGGAACACGACTTCGATGCCCACGCCGAGGGCGAAGTACACGACGAGGTGGAGCAGGCGGTTCTCTCACGGCTCGAAGAACAGGTCGTCGACCTGATGGACTCGCTCGCCCACGATCAGGTGATCGTGATCCAGAGCGAACAGGGGGCGTCGTATCCGAAGACGCGGCAGGCGACTCGGAAGGTGATCCGCGACGGCGAAAACCGGCTCCATTTCACCGTGCACATCGAGCCGCCCCTTCACCTGGCCGTGTACCGCCGCACGTCATGAGTTCGGCGCGGGACCGCGAGGCGTCGGCGGTCACGGATACGCTGCCGGTCTCGCTGGACGACGTCCGAGCGGCCCGCGAGCGCATCGCGTCGGACGTCGTACTGACGCCCTGCCCGCACACGATGGCGTTTGCCGACGTGACCGGCGCGAGGTTGCACCTGAAACTCGAGAACCTCCAGCGCACCGGTTCGTTCAAGGATCGCGGTTCACTCAACCGACTGTTGCACCTCGATGAGGAGGAGCGCCGCAGGGGGGTGGTGACCGCGAGCGCGGGCAACCATGCGCAGGCGGTGGCCTATCATGCGCGACGGTTGGGCGTTCCCTGTACGGTGGTCATGCCCGAGACGGCTCCTCTCATCAAGGTCGCCAACACCGAGGGATACGGCGCGCGGGTGATCCAGCTCGGCGATGTGCTCGACGACTCGGCGGTCGAGGCCTATCGGCTGGTCGACGACGAGGGCTTCGTCATGATTCATCCGTTCGACGATCCGCGTGTGATTGCGGGGCAGGGCTCCATGGGCCTGGAGATCCTCGAGCAGGTGCCCGACGTCGATGTCGTCATCGTGCCCGTGGGAGGGGGCGGGATGATCGCGGGGATCGCGCTCGCGGTCCGAAGCCTCGCTCCTCATGTGCGGATCGTGGGTGTCGAGGCCGACGCGGCCCCCTCGGCCCGAGCCTCGCGGGATGCCGGGGAGATCGTCAAGATCGCGAGCTCCCGCACCCTGGCCGACGGTATCGCGACCAAACGGATCGGCGACAACACCTTCCCCATCATCGAAGCTCTCGTCGACGATCTGGTGAGCGTCACCGAAGAGGAGATCGCGAGTGCGGTGCTTCAGCTGCTCGAGCGGCAGAAGAGCGTGGTCGAAGGGGGCGGAGCCGTGTCGTTGGCGGCGCTCGCGAAGGGCGCGGTCGAGCTGGGAGCCGACCAGACCGCGGTTCTGCTCGTCAGCGGGGGCAATATCGACGTCAACATGGTGTCGCGCATCATCGACCGCGGCCTCGTGGCCGACGGCCGACTCGCCCGCGTGCTGGTTCGCGTGCCCGATTTGCCCGGATCGCTGGCCGGGGTGACGCGCCTGGTCGCGTCGCTCGGCGCGAATGTGCTCGAGACGTCGCATCGACGGGGATTCGCCGATATCTCCGTCGGAGACGTCGAGATTCTGTTCACCCTGGAGACGCGCGGTCGAGCCCACGTGGATGGAATCCTGGCCCGGCTCGACTCCGAGGCGATGCACGTCGAGGAGTATACCTAGGCGCGCCTCGTCGTTCGCTCCTCCCCTACGCGTCCAGGGAAATCTCCCTACATGCCGGGACGGTGCCCGCCCGACAGCCCGACTCCTGCCGACGGGGTATCCTTGTTCAGCCGCCAGAGCGCCGGAGTCCCGCTCGGTGTGCCGGACCGCAGAGCCCGCAGGACGGCTTCCCGGTTCATGATCGAGGGCTCTGGAGCGAGTCCGGTGACGAACGCCTGGTGAAGGGAGGGTCCCAGGTAGCCTGATCCGGGCCGCTCCTTTTTTTGTGAGGGGGGTCGAAGAAACCCTTGCTCCGCATCCCCGCGTCTACGTTATCGTGGAAGAGTAGGCGACGTTGGCGGATCCTGCGGTGGGGGCGCACCGATGGCGTGTTGGAAAGGAGCTGCACGGCGGGCCCGTGTCTCGGCCCGGTCATTGGGCGCGGGATCGCTGGTGGTCATCGCCAGCGCCTGCTCTCTGGTCGGCTACCCGGCGGGCGAGGTGCCGCCTCCGGCTCCGGCGAGCGCCCGACCCGTACCGGCCGAGGCGACGGTCGCGCCTCCGCCGGACCGGCCGCCGGACGCCGCGCGGGCCGAACCCTCTACACGGTCGACGCCGGCGCCGGAAGGGGCTCGTACGGACGCGGGCAAGTCGTACGAGGTGTTCGGACGGCGCTATCGGATCATGGGCACGGCCGACGGCTATCGGGAGCGCGGAACGGCGTCATGGTACGGGGAGGCCTTTCACGGGCGGCCCACGGCCAGCGGCGAGACCTACGACATGTACGGGTTCAGCGCCGCCCATCGCACGCTTCCGCTCCACAGCTGGATCGAGGTATCCAACCTCGACAACGGGCGGAGCTTGATCCTCCGGGTGAACGACCGCGGCCCCTTCGCCGATGTCGGTCGACGTATCCTCGATCTGTCGTACGGGGCCGCCCGCGAGCTCGGGGTCGTGGGCCCCGGTTTGGCGGAGGTCGACGTGCGGGCCCTCACCGACGAAGAGGTCGAGAGGCTTCGCCAGAACGAGCAACGCTAGTGTAGTGTCGCCCAAGTCCTGATGCCGTTCGTGCGCGGGGGCATCCACGGGATGCGTCGTTGGGACTCCTTGCCGTAGCTATCGCTACGCCGCGTCGTTCCGCCTCGCCCCCGCGGCGCCTCCGCACCCTCGGCGGTCACCAGACTTTGGCGACACTACACTACAAGGCTGCAGAGAAGTAGGGCGGGCATGATTGGGACCGCCATGGGCCCGGCATCAAGGCGAGAGGGTGAAGAGCCCGGGAGGGTGAGTGGGTCACGGAGCGGGTCTCGTCGGGAGCGCCACGGGGCCGGGGCCGAGACGGTTCGTCGAAGGCACTCTTCTACAGCCTTCTGGGGAAGAGTCCCCACACGCAGAGACGGACGACTCCCGACGAGCACTACCGCGCACGCGCCGGTACATTTGGGTCCAGCTTGAGCCGTTCCGCCCCGACGGATCTGCCGAGTTGGCGGGCGACGACGCGCGAACGATGACTCGAGTGAAGGGACGGCTCATGGGTAAGCTCATCCGCAACGGGGATCCCTTCTCCCTCTTTCCGAGCACCCCGTCCGATCGCCCCGAGAACCCCGCCGTCGACGAGCCGGCTCCTGAAGCCCCGCGGGGCCCGGTGCCTGCGGACTCGCTCCGCGCAACCATGACCCGCGCGACTCGCTGGGCCATGCGCGACGAGCGGCTCCTGAAGCGCTCCTACGGCCGTCCGCCCCGCACCAGGGCGTGGGACCCCCACAAGCCGTTCGACTGGCGGCGCCCGTTCCACGATCCGAGCGCGCACCCCCCGTCGGCGTGAGGTAGCCCCACCCGACCCCGGGTCCTGTCACACCTCGGCTCCCCCCTGCGCACCGTAGTACGGGCAGGGGCTCCGCGCTCCACGCCCTGCCCGTTTGCCGACGCGGGGCACCTCCCACGCGGCATGCATACCTCAACAGGGAGGTCGACGGTGAGCGGCTCGAACACGAGAGTAGATGGGGCCACACTGCAGGCAGCGATCCGCGAGGAGTACGATGTCGTGGCTCGGAAGCCCCACCGCGGGTTCCACTTTCACACCGGGCGGCCCCTGGCCGACCGCCTCGACTACGATGCGGGCTGGCTGGAGGGCATCCCGGAGACCGCGGTGGAGTCCTTCGCAGGCACCGGCTGCCCGTTCCGACTCGGACGGCTCCGGTCCGGCGAACGGGTGCTCGACCTGGGCTCCGGCGCCGGCCTGGACGCTCTCATCGCGGGTCGCATGGTCGGCCCGGAGGGACGCGTGGTCGGCGTCGACATGACCCCCGCGATGCTGGAGCGCGCCCGCCGCGCGAAGGGGGAGGCCGAGGTCGACAACGTCGAGTTCCGGGAGGGGCTGGCCGAAGCCATTCCCCTCCCCGACGAGTGGGCCGATGTCATCATCTCCAACGGCGTGTTCAACCTGTTCCCCGACAAACCCGCCGTGCTGGCCGAGATGGCTCGGGTGCTCGCCCCGGACGGTCGGCTCCAGATCGCCGACATCGTCGTCGGGCGCGCCGTGCCCGAAAACGCGAAGGAGCGCATCGACCTCTGGACCGGCTGAATCGCGGGAGCTCTGCTGGACCACGAGCTCCAGGCCACGGTCGTGGCCGCAGGATTCACCGACTTCGAGATCACCTGGCGGGCCGACGTCTTCGCGGGCGCGCCGCAAGCTTCGTCGGCGGCGGCGTTCGGAACGCTGGGTGTCAACTTTCGGGCGCGGAAGGCCCCGGCCTACTGACGCTCACTCGCGGAGGAGCACCCCGGGTTGAGTTCGAAGGAGTGCGCGAGCCCGGGGCCAGCCACCGACGGCGGTGGCGACCACCACCGCGAGCGCGAGCCATGGCGCCACGGTCGAGCGGGCGGCAGCGGCGACCATGCTGCCGCCCGCCACCCCCAGCCCGGCTTGGAGAACCCACGAGACGAGCACCCCCGCGACGGCGGCGCCGGCCGACAGGCGGACCGTACGCCACATGAGTCGCCGCGCGAGAGCGCCCGGCGCGCCGCCGAGTGCGAGCCGAATCGCCGTCGCACGGGCCCGGCCGCGTGCCTCGATGCGCCCGACGGCAGAGGCCGAAAACAGCGACAAGGCGAGGGCGACGATTCCCGAAAAGAGAAGCAGCCAACCGGACCACACCGCGGGGGCGATCATGGCCCGCTCGAGGTCGCCGAGTGTGGTTGGGACGCCGATCGGGTCGAGGCGCGGGTCGGAACCGCCGGGCGCCACCCCTTCGACCATCGAAGTCGGATGCTGGGCCAGCGCCACCCACAACACGGGGTCCGTCGTGTCGGGGGACCCCGGGCCGACCGCTTCGGGATCGTCGACCACCCCCACGATCTCGACCCACCGGTCGCCGCCGCCCCGAAGCCGAACCTGCCGGCCGATCGGGCGCCCGTCCTGGAAGTGTCGACGGAAGGCGGTGTTCACGACTCCGACGAGTGGCCGCTCCGCGTCGTCGCCCGCTTCGATCCCCCGCCCCTCGAGTACACGGGCACCCATCGCCTCCAGCACCCCGTGGCCGACGGCGTGCACCGTCGTATCGACACCGTAGACCGGCATGTACCAGACTCCGACCGTGCACTCGCCGCAGTCGACGGTGACCATGTCCTGCACCCCCACCCCGATCCACGCACCCGGCGATGCGAGAAGCGGACCCGACACCCGACCCGAGTCGCCCACGACGAAGCGAGAGATGGTGAGGTCGGCCGACGCGGAGCCGTCGATCGCGACGTCGACCGGCTCGGGTACCTCGCCGATGAGTCCAAAGCCCGCCGAGGCGAACGCGACGGCCCCGGCGAGCTGAATCATCGCCAGGCCTCGACGCACCATGCCCGCCCGCGGGTCGTCGGTCACCCCATGCCCACGTCGCAGTGTGGCCGGCACGTGGCGCGCGAGGCCGAGCAGGGGCGCCAACACCCCGAGAGCCACCGTGCCCGTCACCACGGCGACGGTGAGCGCACCGACTGCGGCGAGCCGACCCCAACCGACGCCCTGCGGCTCGAGTGCGGGCACCCCCGGCCATGTCCACCCGACGCCAGAGACGAGGGCCACCCCCACCGCCACGCCGAGGACGGCGAGACCGCCCAACCGACGCCCGTCACGCGAGAGGAGGTGGCGAACGAGCCGTCCGGACGACGCGCCGAGCGCCCACCGCACACTGAGCCCCGGACGACGGCGTTCGCGTTCGCCGAGCACGAGAAGGAGCGCGGTGAAGAGCGCCTGGGCGGCCACGACCGCGAGGAGCCCTGCGGCGAGGCCCAGGCGACCGTCCAGAGCCGTCGCCACGACACCGTCGGCCCCAACGGCGTCGGGGCCCCAGGCCTCGCCCCATCTCGGCGCAGGCGAGGGGGCGGGGCGACCGACCAGACGAGGCAGGACGGCCGCGACGAGCACCGCTGCGACCGCCAGCTTGCCCGCACCAACGGCAACGGCGAAGAGCGCCCGATCTCGAGAAGGGGGTGGATTCGTCATGGCCTGATCGGTACGCCGCCCCACCCGGCACCGCAACCG
Source organism: Longimicrobiales bacterium (assembly GCA_028279425.1). Taxonomy (GTDB): domain Bacteria; phylum Gemmatimonadota; class Gemmatimonadetes; order Longimicrobiales; family Gaopeijiaceae; genus Gaopeijia. The sequence continues at coordinate 32,314 of JANQNV010000016.1, forward strand.
CCACGATCCACGGCGGACCGCCCTCCACCCGGGCGGGCGGGAACCCGGTCGGGCTCGCATGGCTTCATCCAACATGAGCCGATCCCACGTTACCCGTCTCTGGTGCATCCTCCTGGCATTCGTCGTATCCGGCTGCACGGCCGATTCCGATACGCTGCCCACCACCGGACCGACGGAACCGACGAGCCCGCAGAACTGCACGATTCCGCAGTCGCTGATCTTCACCGCCGCGCCGGCCAAGGACTGGATCCCCGCCCTCACGAATCCGGAGTTCGTGCCCCCCGGCGATGCCGCGCTTTCGTACCTGCGTGACTTCGATCGCGTGATCGGCATCGTGCTCGACGGTCAAGCGTACGCCATCCCCCTCAACATCATGTGGTGGCACGAGATCGTGAATCTCGACGTCGGTGGACACTCGCTGGCGATCACGCACTGCCCGCTCACCGGGTCGTCGCTGGTCTTCGACCGGGCGCCGCTGGATGGGGTCGAGTTCGGGGTGTCGGGGCTGCTCTATTTCAACAACCTGATCATGTACGACCGGTCGACGGGAGAGTCGCTCTGGCCACAGATGGCGCGGGGTGCGCGCTGCGGGGTCCAGAGCGGCACGGCCCTCCGCTCGGTGGCGTCGATCGAAATGCGTTGGGACCGGTGGCGACAGCTCTACCCGGCCACGGTGGTGGTCAGCGAGCGAACCGGGTTCCAGCGCGGATACGATCAGTACCCCTACGGCGACTATGCGGAGCCGCCCAACGAGGCGACGCTCTTCCCTCGAGGGCAGAACGACGATCGTCTGCTTCCCAAGGAACTCGTGCTCGGAGTGCCCGACGGCGCCGACACGTGGGCCCTTCCGTTGTCTCGCCTCGAGACGCTCGGCTCGCGAGCGGCCGTCTACCCGTCGGAAGACTCCCCCGACCTCGTCGTGTTGTGGGATTCCTCGGCGGAGTCCGCCATGGCGTATCGCTCGCTCGACCCCTCTGGAGAGCGCCTGACGCTCCGCCTCGAGGGCGGTCGTGTCGTCGACGAAGAAACCGGCAGCACCTGGCAGATCGACGGACGGGCCACTTCCGGCCCACTGGTCGGGACCCAGCTCGAGCCGATCCCCGAGGCCTACCTCGCGTTCTGGTTCGCGTGGATCGACTTTCACCCCCAGACGCTATTGTGGGAGCCCCCACAGTGAGCACGACCCGCGTGCGCGCTCGTCACCGGATGCTGCGGCTCGCCGCCGCCTGGTTCGCTGCCTCTTCGATGCCGGCGAGCCTGGCCGCACAGGCCATCTGCAGCGCCCCACACTCCAGCCCGACGCTGTCGCAGAGCGGCTCGATCGGCACACTCGCGCCGGGGGCCGGATGGGTCCAGATCTCGGGATACGCCCAAAATGCGACGGAGTCGTTCAACCCGGTGGGCGACCGCCAACGCTTCGTGGCGGGCTCCGAGTTCCGCACGCGCTCGGCCTTCGTCACGGCCGCCGCGGGTGTCACCCCCGGTCTCGAGCTGTGGGCCCAGATTCCCATCCATCGCCTGACGGTGGACGGGCCCGGGGGCGCGAGTCGCGGCAATGGGGTGGGTGACGTGCGGGTGGCCACGCGTGTCACCGCCGACCTCGTCGGCTCTTCGTTGCCCCTCGCATTGAGGGCGGGAGCCAAGATCCCAGGGAGCGATTTCCCGGTCGACGCCCGACTGCTCCCCCTCAGCGAGGGGCAGACCGACCTCGAATTGAGCTTGGAGTCGGGGCGGGCCTTCGAGGCGCTCCCCGTGTATCTGGTCGGCTGGCTCGGGTATCGATGGCGAGCCGAAAATGCGACGGCCGATCGCGACCCCGGCAACGAATGGTTCGCACACGCGGCCGTCGGCGGGGCCGCCGGACGGCTGAACTGGGAGGTCGGCACCGACATCTTGCGAGGCGAGGCGCCGCGGGCGCAGGGATTCACACTCGAAAACGAGGGACGGCGCCTCGTCTTGCTCGTCCCGACGCTGGGGTACGCGGTGGGGCCGGGCCGGCTCGAAGCGACGCTCCAGTCACCGCTCTCCGGACGGAATCTCCCCGCGGCGACCGGACTCAGTGTAGGTTACCGGGCACTATGGGGATTCTGAGCACGCAGGGTGGGTCGGCCGCGATCGCGATCGCGATGATCTCGAGCTTCGGCGCCGGCGAGGTGCGAGCTCAGGTGGACCTGTCCGAGATCGGGCATCTGCTCGGCGACCCGGAGGCGCCGATCCACGTCGTCGAGTTCAGCGACTTCGCCTGCGGGGCCTGCGGTGAATTCGCACGCGACAGCTTCGGCGAGTTGCGTCGCACCCTGGTCGAGAGCGGACGCGTCGTGTGGCGGCAGATTCCATTCGTGTTGGGATTCCGCCGCGGGGAAGAGGCGACGATCGCTGCGGAATGTGCCGCCGACCAAGGCGCCTTCTGGCCCATGCACGACGCCCTTTTCGAGGCCCAGGACGTGTGGCGCGAAGCCCGCGACGTCGACCAGGCCTTGACCCGCCTGGCGGTCGACATCGGCCTGGACCGTCGGCAGTTCACGCAGTGCCTCGACGACGAAACGCCCGAATCGCGGATCGACGACGCCAACGAGGCGGCGAAGAAGCTGGGCGTCCGCGCCACGCCCGCATTCTACATCCAGGGCCAACCCTTCCTGGGCGCTCTATCGGCCGAGTACTTCACGGCCCTCGTCGAAGTAGCGGAGTCCGACTTCGGAGGCCGGCGATGAAGCGCACCCTCGAAGAACACGTGATGGCCGCCATGGACGTGCTGTTTCGGGGCGCCCTCTTCCTGACCGCAGGACGCGAGCGAGACGCCGAACGGCTCCTCGAGGACACCGTCCTCGTGGCCTACCACCAGGCGGAGCGATCCGCGACGCCCCCCGACGAAGCGGCTCTGCTCGTTCTCATGGCGCGTACCTTCCTCAGCCAGTCGGAGGGCGCGCCCACCACGCCGGAGGCGAGGCCGGTATCGCGCCCGCCGGGGCGACCGCACCCCGGAGCGCCGTTCACGGCCGACGACGTCTGCACCGCAGCGGCCGCCGTGGCACCGAGGGCGCGCGCCGCTCTCTGGCTCGTGCTCATCCAGCGGTGGAGCTACGCGGGGGCGGCCGAGGCCCTGCGGATCGACGACCCCGAGTTGCGGCGACGCCTCGCGCAACGGGACCGTTTCTTCGCCGCGCTCTCCGGCGCCTCCTCGTCGCAGATCGCCGGACTCGGCGGATGATCGATCCGAAGTCCATGACGTGCGAAGAGGCGCGCGCCGGCCTCTGGCCGCCCGAACGACCCCGCCTTGACGGCGAGGAAGAGGCAGCGGCCCGAGCCCACGTGCGCTCGTGCTCCGCCTGCGCCCGCTATTTCGCGCAGGATCGGGCGCTTCTCGAGTCACTCGACGAACTCCGACAGCGCACCGCGCCCCGGCACGTGCGTGAACGGGTCCTCGACGCGCTCGCCCGCGCTCGGTTGGAGGGGGCCAAGCCCTCGCCCGCCCGGGTCCACGAAACCGCGTCGGCGGCGGCCAAGCCGCGACGGGCCGCAACGATTCCCGTGCTCGCAGGGTTGGCTTCGTTGATCCTCGTGGGGTGGGCCGTCTCCTCGAGGGGCGGGGGCGACCTCGACGCCGCCGGGGCCGCGGTCGCCGAAGACTACATGCGGCGCGCCGTGGCCGCCGACTATCTCGTGACCGACGACCCGCGCGAGGTATCTCGGTTCCTGACGCGCGAGCTGGGGGTCCAGGTCGCGCCGCTCGACATCGACGGTCTCGACGTCGAAAGCGTGGAGATCTGCCTGATCGACGGACGGCGCGGCGCCCTGGTGGTGTATCGGAGCAGCGGGCGGCGGATTTCGCATTACCTGATTCCGCGCCCTCCCGGGCGAACGCGCCCGCCGGCTCCGGCGGAGACCGACCCCATGGGGGGCTTTGCGACCGTTCCGGTCGTCACGTGGGCCAGCCCCACGATCGAACACGCCCTCGTGGGAGAGCTGACCGTCGATACGCTCGTGGCCCTCGCCCGGAGCGCCGAGCCGAGGCCCTGAAAGGGGGAACGAGAGGGGCCCGCGAATCGTACTTGAAGGGGACCCCATCCCCTCGGAGCTCCGATGTCACCGCCTACCGCGCCCGCGCCTTCCAGAGACCTGTCCTGGCCCGACGACGTGCCTCAGCTGTTGCCGGTGCTCCCACTGGTCCACGTCGCCTGGTCGGACGGTGTCCTCACGTCGGGGGAGCGGCGCGTGTTCCGCGAACTGGTCCTTCAGAGCCCCGCCCTCGAGACCGATCACCGGTCGGCTCTCGAGCCGTGGCTCGACCCCGATGCTCCGCCCTCTGCGCACGCCGTCTGGGAGTTGAGGGAACGGATCCGCAGCCTGGCTGCGCCCGAAGCCGAGGACTCCGTATCGCTGACGGAGTTGGGCTATCACATCGCTCGCCCCTCGGGGGGGCATCGCCCGTGGCGTGATCCCGCGGCACGCCACGCCCTCGCAGCCGCAGAGGCCGCTCTCGGTGTCCTCGGCCGGGAGGCCGTGCGCCGGGTGCTCGAGCCTCTCCCTCCTCCGGTCGACCCCGCGCACACGTCGCTCTTCGACGCGGCGCGCATGGCGGCGTATCTCGGCACCCCGCATCCCGAGATTCGCGAGCGGGTCATGGCTCTCCTGCACGACGACGTGTTCGACATGCCGGTCGAGCTCGACCGGGCTACACGTCGTGCCCGGGTTCTCGACGCCGTGCTCCGCCTCGCGGATGAAGGACTCGGCGCCCTTGCGTTTCCGGAAGAGTTCGGAGGATTGAACTCGCCCGCCGCAGGCATCGCCGTCTTCGAGACGCTGGCGTTCGGCGACTTGTCGACCGTGGTGAAGTACGGCGTGCAGTTCGGCCTGTTCGGAGGGAGCATTCATCAACTCGGGACCGAACGTCACCACCGCCGCTACCTCCCCGACGTCGCTTCGATGCGGCTTCCGGGGTGCTACGGCATGACCGAGATCGGCCACGGCTCGAACGTGCGGGATCTCGAGACGCGTGCCACCTGGGACCCCGACGTGGCCGGATTCCGGGTCCACACTCCGCACGAGGGCGCCGGGAAGGAGTGGATCGGCAACGCCGGACTGCACGGTCGCATGGCCACGGTGTTCGCTCAGCTCCACGTGGCCGGCGAAGACCACGGCGTCCACGCGCTGCTGGTGCCGATTCGCGATGAGACCGGTCGCGCTCTTCCCGGTGTGCGACTCGAAGACAACGGGCCCAAAGTCGGGTTGAACGGCGTCGACAACGGCCGGATCTGGTTCGACGACGTCGTGGTGCCCCGTGAGAATCTCCTCGACCGTTTCGCGACGGTCACCGAAGACGGAGTCTACCAGAGTCCCATCGAATCGTCCGGGCGACGCTTCTTCACCATGCTGGGTACGCTCGTCGCAGGGCGCATCAGCATCGCCGCGGCATCGGTGAGCGTGGCGAAGACCGCGCTGACGATCGGCGTGCGCTACTCCTCGACGCGCCGTCAGTTCGGGCCCGCCGATGGCGCCGAGATCCCCATCCTCGACTACACGATGCAACGCCGGCTCCTGCTGCCTCGTCTCGCGACGACCTACGCCCACCACTTCGCGGTGCGCGACCTCGTGCGACGTTTCGACCTGGCCCGCGACGGAGGCAGCGAAGAGGAATCTCGCGAAATCGAAGGTCGAGCCGCCGGACTCAAGGCACTCGCCTCGTGGCACGCGTTCGACACCCTCCAGGCCGTCCGCGAGTCGATGGGAGGCAGAGGGTACCACGCCGAAAACCGACTGGGGCGACTCAAGGCCGATCTCGACATCTTCACGACCTTCGAGGGCGCCAACGTCGTGCTCCTTCAGCTGGTGGCGAAGGGATTGCTGACCCGCTTCCGGGAAGAAATGGGAGACCTCCACTTCTGGGATGCGGTCCGGTACGTCGCAGAACGAGCGCAGACACGGGTCACCGAACTCAACCCCGTGGTCGTCCGCCGCACCGACGAAGACCACCTGCGCGACCCCGACTTCCACGCGGCCGCCATGCGACATCGCGAGGAGCGGCTCGTGGTCTCCGTCGCGCGCCGACTCAAAGCGCGTCTCGACGGCGGGATGGTCGCCTTCGACGCCATGAACGACGTCCAGGACCACCTGGTCACTCTCGCCCGGGCCCATACCGAGCGCATCATGCTCGAGGCCTTCCACGAGGGCGTCCAGCGAGCCCCCACTCCGGGCATCTCCGAGACCCTCCGGACCCTGGCGGAGCTGTTCGCCCTCGAGCGCCTCGAGGCGGATCGGGCGTGGTTCCTCGAAGCCGGCTACTTCGAGCCGAGCAAGAGCGAAGCGATTCGCCGCCAGGTCAATCGGTTGTGCGGAGAGGTCGCCGAGCACGCCGAAGTGCTGGTCGACGCCTTCGCGATCCCCGACGGAGTCCTGAAGGCGCGCGACGCGCGATAGGCACCGGTCGCCCTCACTTCTGCGGGTCCCCCGCGGACGCACGACGGGGCGATTCTCCCCTGCGGCATGCACCTCAGGTATCGCGAGGCGGTGCCGACACTCTCCGAAAGACCCCGAGAAGGAACCCCGCTCGGCGTACTTCAGGGGCAAGAAAACTTTTTATGTGTTTTGAACGACGTTGTACGCAGATTTGATGTAGGAGTGTGCGGGACGCCGTGCCGGCGTCGCGCACCCGCTACAGACAGCCCCAGCTTTCCGGAGGATGAGGGGATGCTTGCAAGACGTTTCCTGATCGCGTGCGCCGCGCTGGTCGCAGCCGCACCTGCAGCCGCACAGGACCACACGTGGACCCAGGACCGGGCCGACGCCGTCGCCCCCACCGGAATCGTGGGAGACCGCGTACTCGAAGCCGGTGAGTTGGAGCTCCGCTACATCTTCTCGAACGTCAACTTCGAGGGCGTGCAGCTCGGTAGCGAGTTGGTCGCTCCGGCGTCGGTGCTCGATTTCTACGACACCACGCCGTTCCAACGTCGCGACCGGGAGCACCGAGCGGTGCTCGCCTACGGAGCGTCGGAGTCGTTCACCCTCCTCTTCGACGCGCGGTTCGTCGATCGCAATCGCGACGTCGCCGACGAGGACTTCTTCATCACCACCAATGCCTCCGGGATCGCCGACGTCACCGTCGAGGGCCTGGCTTCGGTCTTCGATGGTGAGACCGTGAAGGTGGCGTTGTCGGGCGGGGTCGAGATCCCGGTCGGCAGCACCGACGCGCGGGGCGATCTGCTCGTGCTGCAGGACCAGGTTCTGCCGTACGAGATGCAGCCGGGCTCCGGCTCGCTGTCGGTCGTGCCCGGGGTCGTGGCGCAGATGCAAAACGAGTTCGGTTCCGTCGGGGCCCAGTTGAAGGCCCGCCTCCGGATGAACGACAACGATCGCAACTACCGACTCGGTGACGTGGTCGAGGCCAACAGCTGGGTCGGCTACCGACTCAACAACTTCTTCGCACTCACCTCGGGCGTGCGCGCCACGAGCTGGGGCAGCATCGAGGGGCTGGCCGACGACGTCGATGTGGGGCGCGACCCGGGCGAGGACCCCGTCTTCACGGGCGGAAAGCGCGTCGACATCCCGCTCGGCCTCAACGTCTACCTGCCGGAAGGCAGCTTGGCCGGCCACCGGTTCTCGGTGGAGTTCGTGTGGCCCGTGCATCAGGACTACGACAACTTCCGCGTCGCCAACGACTGGGGCTTCTCGGTAGGATGGCAGAAGGTCTTCTGATACGCGTCTTCTGACGCGTGCGAAGGGGCACTCCCGACCGGGGGTGCCCCTTCGTTGTGCCCGCCCCCCTCCGCCCCTCGCCTACTCCCCGCCGACGGCCTCGACGAGGTGGTAGCTCTTCTTGCCCTTCCGAAGCACGAGGAAGCGGCCCTCGACGAAGTCGGCGGCGCCGATGCGCGCGGCGGAGTCCTCGGCTCTCACGCCGTTGAGATAGATCCCACCTCCGTCGACCGAACGGCGCGCATCCCCCTTCGACGAGCAAAGGCCGGATTCCGCGAGCAGGTCGAGCAGCCCCACCCCTCCTTCCTCGATCGCGGTGCGCGGCACGCTCGACGACGGGACGTCGGCGAAGATGTCGGCGATTTCCTCGGCTCCCAGCCCATCCAGCGAGCCACCGAAGAGGGCCTGGGTGGCCTGTTGCGCGCGACGGAGCCCTTCCTCTCCATGGACGCGCGCCGTGACCTCCTCGGCGAGGGCTCGCTGGGCCACGCGCCGGTGCGGTTCCGCGGCCGTCGCCGCATCGAGCTCCGCGATGTCGCCCTGGTCCTCGAGCGTGAAGAATCGCAGGTAGCGACCCACGTCTTCATCGGAGACGTTCACCCAGAACTGGTAGAACCGGAAGGGCGAGGTGCGTGCGGGGTCGAGCCAGACGGTTCCCTCTTCGGTCTTGCCGAACTTGGTTCCGGCCGATGTGGTGACCAGAGGGACCACCGCCCCGAAGGCCTGGTGGCCGGTCACCCGCCGGACGAGATCCACACCCGCCGTGATGTTGCCCCACTGGTCGCTCCCGCCCATCTGCACGGAGCAGTCGTCGGCCTCGAAGAGATGGAGGAAGTCGGCGCTCTGGAGCAGCTGATAGCTGAATTCCGTGAAGCTGATGCCCTGCTCATCGCTTTCGACCCGACGGCGAACCGATTCCTTGCGCAACATCGCGTTGACCGAGAAGTGCTTGCCGACGTCGCGCAGGAAGTCCAGCACATTGGTCGCCCCGAGCCAGTCGAGGTTGTTTCGCATCCGCGCGGGATTGGTCTCGGTCTCGAAGTCCAGGAAGTGGGCGAGCTGGGCTCGAATCCCCTCCGCATTCGCCTCCATCGCCTCACGCGTCAGCAACGGCCGCTCGCTGCTCTTCCCCGATGGATCTCCGATCAGCCCGGTGGCTCCGCCCACGAGGGCGATCGGGTGGTGACCGGCACGCTGGAGGTGCACGAGCACCATGATGGGCAGCAGGCTGCCGACGTGCAGGGAATCCGCCGTCGGGTCGAAGCCGATGTACACGCCGCGGGGCGACTCGAGGTGTTCGCGTGTGCCTTCGGTGGCATCCTGAAGTAGCCCGCGCCAGGCGAGCTCGTCGAGAACGGACATGTTGCGTAGGGCTATGGGACCGAACCGGGGCGGCGGCCAGCGCCGAACGCCTGCGGGGTGCCCTGAAGCGTACCGACGAGGGGGACCGGGTCAAGGGACCGCACCCCTCCGTCCACCATCGAGGACACCCCACGCCCACCCATGCGAGCGCGCAGGGCGGGGCGACCGGGCCAAGTTTCTGCCCCGCAACTGCATACGTACGCGCGCGCAGTCCTGGCACCCGCCTTGCCCCCTTCTCGTAGGGAAGGGAGAGGTACGGGTGCCCGCAGTGGCACCGTCCTCTTCACTCGACATCGTCCCCGCACCGGCCGACCCGAACGGTGTGGGGACCGTCCGGATCGGGTCGACAGGAGTGGGGACGATGAGGCGACACAACGGGATCCTGCGAGGTGCAGCGCTCCTGGTCGGGTGGGCACTGTTGGCCCCCGCCACGGTGGAGGCCCAGTGGCGGGAGCGGTCCGACGACCGGTTCCGCGACCGCACCCCCTCCGCCTACCTCGGCATCGGGTTCCTGGCCGCCGACCCCGTGGGAGAATTCGGCCAGAACGTCGACCGTGGCTTCGGCCTCGACCTCGAGGGCCGCTTTCCCGTGTCCGGCACCTCGGGCATCTTCGCCCTCCGGCTCGACGGCGGCTTCATGATCTACGGCAATGAACGCCGCGGCATGTGCTTTCCCGCCCCGGTCGGATGCCGGATCGGCGTCGACCTCAACACCTACAACACGATCGCCTTCGTCGGGGTGGGTCCCGAGCTGGCCGGTCCCGGCCCGGTCAGCCCCTACATCAACGGGTCGTTGGGGCTGACGTGGTTCGTGACCAATTCGTCGTTGTCGGGTGCGGACGACTGGGACAACAACTTCAACACGACCAACTTCTCCGACTGGGCGACCGCCCTGCGCGCCGGCGGCGGGGTGCGATTCCAGGTCGGGCGCACCTCGGGCGGGCCGATCCAGCTCGACCTGGGTGCACAGTACCACCGGAACGGCGTCGCCGACTACCTCCGCGAAGGTGACATCCGCGATTACCCCGACGGCAGCATCGAGCTGTTCCCGATCCGCTCGGAGGCCAACCTCGTGACCTTCAACGTCGGCATCTCGTTCGCCCTCGGGGGCGGCGGCGGCGACCGCGACGATCGGTACGACGACCATCGGGGTCGGCGGCACCGCTAGTGTAGTGTCGCCAAAGTCCTGATGCCGTTCGTGCGCGGGGGCATCCACGGGATGCGTCGTTGGAACTCCTTGCCGTAGCTATCGCTACGCCG
>JANQNV010000040.1 GCA_028279425.1 Longimicrobiales bacterium
GGTCGAAGTTCAGGAGGGCGTGACGGCGTTCCGGGATCCGGGACCAGGGGTCGACCTCCACGACCCGGTACAGCGGCGAATACCCGATCCGCAGCTTGAGCTCGTGCACCGCCTTGCGGAGTGCGTCGGGAACCTGGCCGTCGGTCAGACGGCCCAGTTCTTCCCGACTCGAGGACTCCGAACGCCCGAAGAGGTCGCTCTGTACCGAGGGCGGCCCGAAGTCGTGGAATTCGATGCGCAGCGCCTCGACCGCTCGGGCGGGTGGGGAGAGGGACATGCGTGCCCGAATCGCGAAGGCCAGCCGTTCGGGGTCGGCGGTGGGTTCTCGCAGGACCACCTCGGTCACCCAGGACCCCCCTCCTTCGAGCCGCGCCACCAGCCGCGTGCCCGCGATGCTGCGGCCCCGACGTTCCTTGCGCGCCAGCGCCCGTTCGAGCAGCCGGTCGAGGGCGCCGTGCAGCGTTCCGATCTGCCCGACCGGGTTCGAGAAGTCGAGGACCGAGCGGATGGGACGGGCTTTGTGGTAGGGACGTACGGGATCGATGCGCCGACCGCTCGCCCAGGCGTGGGCGTCGCGACCGACCCCTCCGAACTGACCCACCAGCGCGGAGGGGGGGAGCTTCGAAAGTTCTCCCAGCGTGGAGATGCCCAGGCGTTCGAGGCGTTCGATCACGACCGCATCGACCGGCAGCGCCCCGACCGGATGTCTCGCCAGAAAACTCCGCAGTTCGCCGTCCGAGACGATCACCGGATTGCCGGGGCCGGCCTGGACGGCTGCGACCCACGCTCCGAATCGGCCCGGCGCCCACCCGACCCGGGTCGCTGCGACGAGGGGACGGGGGAGCACCGTGAAGAGCACCCCGATCACCCGCTCGATCTGGCGGGGCGGGGATCCGTACAGGCGTCCCAGCCCATCCATCCCGACGAACACCCGGCCGCGGCCCGCCGGTTCGACCACCGGGCTCATCCCGCTGAGCGCTTCGAGGAGGGACTCCTGGGCCGTGTCGTAGTGATCGGGGTCGGGTTCGAGGAGGGTGAGCGATGGGCAGAGCGAGACCGCCTGCGACACGATCTGGCCGGGCCGGACACC
>JANQNV010000043.1 GCA_028279425.1 Longimicrobiales bacterium
CGATGTTTCCGTCGGAGGAAACAACCACTCGAACGGCGTGGTCCGTAGACGACGTCCGAGGCGCGCGGCGAGCCGACGAGACTCGGCGAAGGTGACGCCCCGCGACTCCATGGCCACGAACAGGCTGAGCCCGAAGCTGACGATGAAGTTCACGAACCCGATGGCCGCCACACCCACCGCGACTTCGAGGATCAGGTCGAGCGGTACCGCGAAGTCGAGCACGCTCAACGCCGCGCCGAAGTGCGCCGAGGCGAACGCGATGTGCCGGATGTCGAGTGGGAGCCCGAGGATTTCGCCCACGGTGCCCATCGAGCCGAGGCCGAAGCCCAGCAGCACATTGCCGGCCAGCGCACCCGCGCCTTTGTCGATCCCCCGCCCGAGACGAGCGGCGAGGCGGGGCCCGATCGTGCCGCGCAGGAAAGGGTGCCGCGCGATGCGCTCGGGAATGCGGCGGTACACCAGCAGGTTGTCGATCCAGCCGGACAGCAGTCCGGCCCCGAAGAGGAGCACGCCGGCCACCGCGGCCCACGGAATCGAGCCGCTCCGCCAGGGGTGAAGATCGGTCAGCATCTTCATCGCCTTGTCGGCAGACGCGACGGGGCTCCCGGTGGTCTCGGCGAGCGCCCACGCCACCGCGATCCCGACGGGGAGGGCCACGATCAGATTGCCCACGAACGAGATGAACTGGCTGCGCCACACGCGCACGATCAGCTGTTCGAGGCCCCCGAGATCGTGCCCCGCGCGGCCGAGCGAACGCGCGACGGTGTTGGCGGTCATGGCCGGCTGCTTCGTCGCGAGAGTGGCGCCGGTCAGGTAGATGAGGACGAAGCACAACGAGTAGTTCAACCCGTACAACAAGGCCTCGACCGCCAGGGGAACCTGCCAGTCGCCCATGACCACCTTGGCGAGCGCGAACAGGCCCACCAGAAATCCCCCGCCCATGCTCGAACGCAGGAAGGCGGCGTAGTCCGTCCGCCCACTCGTGATGTACTTGCGTCCCTTGCGCGCGGCGTGCTCGACCACCTGGAACGCGAGCAGGTCGGCCGAGGCCTGGACGTGCGGGCGCAGGTGATCCCGCTGACGCTCGGCGCGCACGAGCGCCTTGAGCAGATGCGACACACTGGTCGGGTACGCACGCTCCACCGGCTCGGCGAGGTGCAGGAGGATTTCGAGCCGCTCGGTGAGCGCGAGAATGCGAAACGACAGGCCGGTCAATCGAACGCTCGTTCCATAAACATGCTTTTCCGAACGTAAACGCTCGATCACACTGCGGCACTCCCCCAGCGTCACCAGTACCGCATTGAGGAGAGGCTGCTCATCGCCGGGTGAGGCATTCTCGAAACTGGCGAGGAACCGCGAGACCTCGTCCCCGATGCGCAGAAAGGGTGAATCGCGGTTCGCCACCTGGGCCTGGCGCGCCCGGATGTCGGGGTCGAGACCGAGACTGGCCAGCCGCTGTGCGAGAATCCGAAGGGCCAGGGCGAGTTCCTCACCCACGCCTTCGTAGCGAGCGGCCGTGACGCCGATCACCGAACACAGCGCGGCCCAGGCTTCATCGTCGACCGATGCGACCCAGGCGTCGTCCCCGCCCTCGTCGAAGAGTGCGCGGACGACCTCTCGCAGATCGTCGGATTCGGGCACCGGCGGGAGCACCTTGCGACCGAGCCGGCTGACGAGCCCCGAAACGAAGCTCTCCGACTCGATACCCGACTCCGTCATCGCGTCGAGAACCCGACTCCGTTCGACGACCCCGCAAACCGTAGAGCCGAATCCGTCGCGCACCTCCGGCGTCGCCTCCCGCAGGGCTTCGGTCAGCGCCTCGACGTGGGATTGGGCCGACGAGTCGCGGGTGGGTCGCAACCCCTCGACGACGAGACGCAGCGCGTCGAGCTCCCGGCCTTCGCGCGCCACCTCGACGACGCGGATCAGCCGCGTAGACCACGGGGCTACCGCACTGAAACGCATGAAGCGGGCTCCGGGTCAGCTCAACGGGGAGAGGCCGCCGTCACCCGGATCGGGCCGGGGGCGCCTCGCGATCAGTCGACGTAGGTCAGCCAGCCGCGCGTGTCGTCGGACCGGCCCCGCAGGAGAGTCGCGAAATGGTCACGGATCACACAGGTCACCGGTCCGGGCTCGCCCGTTCCTACGGCCACCCGATCGATACTCCGAACCGGGACCACCTCGGTCGCCGTGCCCGCGAAGAACACCTCGTCGGCCACGTAGAGGGCCTCCCGCGGGATGCGACCCTCTCGAACGTCGTACCCGAGATCCCGTGCAAGGGTCAGGATCGAGTCCCGCGTGATCCCCTGGAGAAACGAACCGTCGATCGCCGGCGTGTGCACCACGTCGCCGTGAACCACGAACAGGTTCTGCCCGCTTCCCTCGCTCACGGTCCCGTCGACCGACAGGGCGATCGCCTCGTCGAACCCGTTGGCCTTCGCCTCCATCTTCATGAGGGAGGCGTTGATGTAGTTCCCGCCCGCCTTGGCCATGGTGGGATGGGTGTTCGGCGCCGGTCGCTGCCAGCTCGAGACGGCGGCGTCGATCCCGAGGCGCGCCGCCTGGTCGCCGAGGTAGGCGCCCCACCCCCACGCCATCAGGAAGACGTGCACCGGGCAGGCCGTGGGGTCGAGCCCCATCGCTCCCACTCCCCGGAAGACAAGAGGGCGCAAATAACACTCTGACAACGCGTTCCGCCGCACGAGTTCACAACTCGCTTCAGTCAGCTCTTCCAGCGACCAGCCGAGCTCCATCCGGTGGATTCGCGCCGACGCGATCAGGCGTTCGAGATGCTCGCGGAGCCGGAAATACGCGGGCCCCTGCGGCGTCTCGTACGCGCGCACGCCCTCGAAGACCGACGAGCCGTAGTGGGCCACATGACTCATGACGTGGATCGTCGCGTCGTCCCACCCTATGAAGTCGCCGTCGGCCCAGATCCAGTCGGCACGAATGCCGGGAGCGTCGTGATCGGGTTTCGAAGAGGTGTCGGCGTTGGCGTCGTCCACGATGCAGTCTCCACTGGGGGTGCAATGAAGAACGCCCCCCTCGGACCGAGAGGGGCGCCCCTGTGCATCAAACCCACCGTACTGCCCGGCTCGGCCGGCGTCAACGGACGCAGCCTCGGGCTCTGGACGGGTGTTCTAGTGTGGTGTCGCCAAAGTCTGGTGACCGCCGAGGGTGCGGGGGCGAGGCGGAACGACGCGGCGTAGCGATAGCTACGGCAAGGAGTTCCAACGACGCATCCCGTGGATGCCCCCGCGCACGAACGGCATCAGGACTTGGGCGACTCTACACTAGCGAATCTCGAATCGCGTCCCGGGCACCGGCAGGCTCCACCGCCCATCGTCGCCCCCGAGCGACCGCCGCAAGCGCGCGACGAAATCGGGCAGCAGGGTGAAAGGCACCGGATCGGGATCCACCGTCGGCGGGCGGAAGAAGTTCTCCCAATGCCCGAGGATCACATGCCGGGCCCGCGTGTTCTCCAGGATCGCCTCGGGCTGCCAGGCGACCTCGGCATACGTGGCGGGCACGATCAACGCCACGTCGACCGGATCCATCGTGGCCGGGATGAACCCGAAGGGCTCGCGGGCCACGGCGTCCTGGTAGTACACGCGGCGCTGCACCTCTCCTCGGGGGCCGAGCATCTCGAAGACGAAGGCGAGCGTCTCACCCTCGAGCCACTGTTCAGCGCTGACGGGGGGCCGCACCAGGTCTTCGGCTCGCGACCCGTCGTACAGGGTGAGTCCCACGAAGTGGGGTGCGTGATCCGAAACGAGCGGCAGCATCCGCAGATCCGGCCCGAGCTGGATCCACTCCCCTCCCCCCTCGACATCGCCGGCGAGCTCGGAAATGTCGACCAGACGCGCGCGATCGATGCCGAGTTCATCCGCGAGGGGCGCCAGGGTGCGAGCACCTGTGGTGTTCGTGAGGATCCGCGCCCGCGGCGACAGGCGGGCCGCGATCCAGGGCACGTCCATGAGGTGATCGTAATGCGCATGGCCGGAGATGATCGCCGTCAGGTCTTCGAGATCCGTGACGCCGAACCGCCGGAGACCGTCGACGATCGCCGCGGTGTCGGCCCGGATCCGAGTCAGCCCCGCAGCCCAGATGGACGGATTCGACAGCAGAGGAGCGGTGAGCACGCGGGTGCGGGGCGTTTCGATCAGCCAGCCGCCGACGCCGAGATAGGTGAGCGAGAGGGGCGCCGCGCCGCCGCCCAGATCGATCCGCTGCACGCCTCGCGCGAAGTCGTCGGAGCGCAGGGGTGCCAGACAGGCGGTCGCGAGAAGCGCCACCACCCCGATGAGGGCGACGCGTGAGGTCGAGGCCTTCAAGACGTCAACGCGCGGCGGCGTGACGCTCCAGCCGCTCGATGAACGCCGCGAAGAGGCGTCGCGTGACCGGCCCCACGGCCCCGGAACCGACCGGTCGCCCGTCGATCTCCACCGTCGGGCGTATCTCGGTCGTGGTCCCGGTGAAGAACGCCTCGTCGGCACGGGCGAGCTCTTCGACCTGGATCGGGCGCTCCTCCACCTCGAGCCCGAGCTCGCGTGCAAGCTCGACGACGTATCCGCGGGTGATGCCCGGGAGGATCACATTGGAGTTCGGGTGCGTCACGACCGTTTCGCCGAACACGGCGAAGAAGTTGTTGTGGGCGCCCTCGAGGGCCACCCCATCACGCACGAGAAGAGCGTCTTTCACCCCCGCGTCCACCGCCGCCTGCTGGGCGAGGACGTTGGGGAGGAGCGAAATCGTCTTGATGTCGACACGCGCCCAACGCCGATCCGGTACCGTGATGGCATCGAAACCGGCATTCCAACGCTCCAGCGACGGGCGCACGTACTCCCGGGCGAACGCATACACCGTCGGCGCCACCGGATCGGTCGGGAAGGCGTGCGAGCGCGGGGCCACCCCACGCGTGATCTGAAGGTAGACGTACGAGATCTCGGCATCGCGCAGCTCGTTGCGATCGAGCAACTCCTCGTGAACGCGTTCCACCCGCGTGATGTCGGCATCGATGCGAAGCTCGCACATCCCCCGCAGGAGGCGCGCCCGGTGACGCTCCATGAGGAAGAAGCGACCCCGATACGCCGGGGTGACCTCGTAGATGCCGTCCGACAGCAGGAAACCCCGGTCCCCCACGGGGATGAGGGCCTCTTCAGGGCGCAGCCAAGCGCCGTCCAGGTACACGAAGCTCATGGCTCGATCCTACCCTCCACCACCCCCGACGACAACGGGGGCGCTCTCGAACCACGTCGAGAACGCCCCCGCGCCGCGAATCGTGCATCGGGCTGATCAGGCCTCGGCGTTCTTCTCCAGGCTCTTGAACTGCTCCAGGAGCTCCGCTTCGGCGATCCCGCTGCCCTCCGCGTCGGAGTCGTCGGCCTCCACGGCCTCGACCTCCACCTCCTGAACCGCCTCGGCCTCGGCCGGGGTCGGATCGTCACCGGCTCCGAGCGCCTTCGGCTTTTCGGACGAGCCCGCGAGCAGTCCCATCTCCTGCTTCAGCGCCAGAAGCTTGTCTTCGACGCCGAGATCCCCCCCGCCCGCTTCGAGTCGCATGAACTCGGTCTCGAGGTTGTCGTTGCCGAGGGCCTCGTCGACCTCGGCCGCGGCGAGGCTCTTGCGCTCGGACTCCTCGATCTTTTCGGCCATCCGGTTGAAGGCCTCGAAGGCCGACGTATCGGAGAGCCCCGACATGGTCTCGTGGATGCGCTTCTGCGCCTGCGCCCTCTTCTGCTTGGCGATCAGGAGATTCCGCTTGCGTCGCGCCTCCTCGATCTTGTCGTTCAGCTGGCGGAGCGAACCCTTGAGCTTCTCGGTCTCATCGGCCTGCGCCTGCCACGTCTGCTCGAGCATCTGGACACGCCCCGCATGCTCCTGCTGCCGCATGAGGGCCTGTTTCGCCAGGTCGTCGCGACCTTCCTTGACGGCAAGCATGGCCCGACGCTCCCAGTCGCGCGTCTGCTTCACCTCTTCGTCGAGCTGCCCGCGGAGCTTCCGCTCGTCGGCGATCGCCGCCGCGACCTCACGCTTGGCCTTGGCCAGCTGGTCGCGCATGTCGAGGATGATCTGGTTCAACATCTTCTCGGGGTTCTCGGCCCGCGAGATCAGATCGTTGATGTTGGACTTGAAGAGCGTTGAAAACTTGGAAAAGATGCCCATCACACCCCCTCCGCGGGCGCACCCGCGAGGTCACGAATCCGCTCCATGTGGCCCGAGGCCGCCAGATGGATGCTCTCGACCGACGCCTGGACCTCGACGAAGTCGAGCGTCTCGAGTTCGAGCGTGTCGCTGATGATCAACTCGCCATCCTCGATGCCGTAGGCGCCGTGCACGACGTCGCTCGCGTTCATCTCGAGAAGAGCTCGGTAGAGGTCCTCGTGACCCTCTCCGTCGGGAAGGTCCATGACCTTCATCCGCAGGAGGAGTAGAGGCGGGGCGAAGCTGAGCACCAGCGGATACCCGCCGTTGTGCGTCCGAACGAGGAACATGCCCTCGTCGAGTTCCTGATACTCCACATCCATGCGGATGAGGAAGCTTTCGAGGTCTTCTCGCGTGACCATCGACGACTCCGTTCTCGGTGTGCGACGGCCTCCCGAAGGGGAAAGCCGGTGAATACGGGCGGTCTCTGCCGGGCCGTGGAGGTCCTACGCGGAGGCCGTCCCGGCAGTTTCCTGAACGTCGAAACTAAAGAAGTGTTGGATGTGGCGCGACTGTTGCGACGGCCGATCATACACGGGCCAACAACGGAGCGAGGTATCGGCCCGTGTACGAGTCCATGCACTCCACGAGGTGCTCCGGTGTGCCCTCGGCCACGATCGCCCCGCCGGCCGCCCCGCCCTCCGGTCCCAGGTCGATCACCCAGTCGGCCGTCTTCACCACTTCGAGGTTGTGTTCGATCACCACGACGGTGTTGCCCAGGTCGACCAGCCGATGCAGTACGGCCAGGAGTACCCGGACGTCTTCGAAGTGCAGTCCCGTCGTCGGCTCGTCGAGGATGTAGAGCGTGTTGCCCGTCTGCCGCTTCGACAGCTCGGTGGCCAACTTCACGCGTTGAGCCTCACCACCGGACAACGTCGTCGCCGACTGCCCGAGGTGGATGTAGTCGAGACCGACGTCGTGCAGCGTCTGAAGCTTCGCACGGATCCGCGGCACCGCGTCGAAGAACTCCAGCGCCTCTTCGACCGTCATGTCGAGGACCTCGGCGATGTTGCGCCCTTTGTAGCGCACGTCGAGCGTCTCCCGGTTGTACCGCTTGGCCTTGCAGACGTCGCAGGGCACGTACACATCCGGTAGGAAGTGCATCTCGATCTTGACGAGCCCGTCGCCGGTGCACGCCTCGCACCGCCCCCCCTTGACGTTGAACGAGAACCGGCCGGGCTGGTAGCCCCGCATCTGCGACTCGGGAAGAGACGCGAACAAGTCGCGAATCGGGGTGAACAGGCCTGTATACGTCGCCGGGTTGGACCTCGGTGTGCGTCCGATGGGGGACTGATCGACATCGATCACCTTGTCGATCAGCTCCAGGCCGTCGATGCCGCCGTGGGGTGCCGGCGCCGACTTCGCCCGGTAGAAGTGCCGCGATAGGGCCGTGTAGAGCGTCTCGTTGACCAGCGTCGACTTGCCCGACCCACTCACCCCGGTGACCGCGGTGAAGGTGCCGAGGGGAAACTCGACGTCGAGCCCGCGCAGGTTGTTCCCGGTCGCACCCCGCACCCGCAGGAGCCGCTTCGGATCGACCGGTCGACGCGTCTCGGGCCGCGGAATGGCCCGATCGCCACGAAGGTAGGCGCCGGTGAGAGAGGCTTCGGCTTGGAGTACCCGCTCGAGCTCGCCCTCGGCGACCACACAGCCGCCGTGCCGACCCGCCCCGGGGCCGAGGTCGACCACCCAATCTGCCGCCCGGATCGTATCTTCGTCGTGCTCGACCACGACTACGGTGTTCCCGAGGTCCCGCAGCGCGTGCAGCGTGCCGAGCAGCCGCTCGTTGTCGCGCTGGTGGAGCCCGATCGACGGCTCGTCCAGGATGTAGAGCACTCCGACCAGCCGGCTCCCGATCTGCGTCGCCAACCGGATCCGCTGCGCCTCACCTCCCGAGAGCGTGCCCGCCGAGCGTCCGAGAGACAGGTACCCCAGGCCCACGTCGGTCAGAAACCGAAGGCGCTCGCCCACCTCCTTGAGGATCGGCCCCGCGATCTCGGCGGGGAGTTCGGGCGCACCCGGCTCGAGGTCGTCGACGAAGTGGAGGGCGTCTTGAATCGGCAGCTCCACCACATCGCCGAGCGAACGCCCGGCCACCGTGACCGCGCGCGACTCCGCGCGGAGCCGCGACCCGCCGCAGCTCGCGCAGGGTAGCGTCGACATGTAGTCCTCGAGTTGCGCGCGCACGTTGGCCGATTTCGTCTGGGCGTAGCGTCGCTGAATGCTCGCGACGACGCCTTCCCAGACGTCCTCGTAGTGCCCCTTGAGCTTTCCCGATCCCGACTGGTACGGAAACCGGATCTTCATGCTCCCGGACCCGTAGAGGATGGCCTCCTGGACGTCGTCGCGGAGCTTCCCCCACGGCGTGGACAGCTTGAACTCGTACGCCTCGGCGAGACCGGGGAGGACCGAGTGGCGCAGGTGCCCCGAGGGCTGTCCCCACGGCAGTACCACGCCCTCCAGAATCGTGATCGAGTGGTCGCCGAGGAGCAGTTGGGGGTTGACCTCCTTCTGGGTACCGAGCCCGTCGCAATCCGGACAAGCGCCGTAGGGAGAGTTGAACGAGAACTGACGCGGCTCGAGCTCCGGTAGGCTCGTGCCGCACGAGGCGCACGCGTACCGCTCACTGAATACGTGAATGGCCGGCTGCGCGCGGCGGACGTGCTCCACCACCTCGACCACGCCTTCGGCCGTGCGGAGAGCCGTTTCGATCGAATCGGCGAGGCGCGCACGGTCGTCAGGATCCACCTTGAGCCGATCAACCACGATCGAAATGTCGTGGTTTTCGTAGCGGTTGAGGGCCGGGGGGTCGCTCAGTTCGACCGTTTCCCCGTCGACCCGGGCCCGCACGAACCCGTCACGGCGCGCCTTCTCGAACAGCTCGCGAAACTCACCCTTTCGCCCCCTGACCAGTGGCGCCAGGATCTCGATACGGGTCCCCGCGTCGAAGGCGAGCAGGCGCTCGACGATCTGGGTCGCGGACTGTCGGAGCACCGGGTCGCCGCAGGTCGGGCAGTGTGGGATGCCGACGCGGGCCCAGAGCAAGCGCAAATAGTCGTACACCTCGGTCACGGTGCCGACGGTGGAGCGGGGGTTTCGACTCACCGTCTTCTGTTCGATCGAGATGGCCGGTGACAACCCTTCGATCCCGTCGACGTCGGGCTTCTCCATCAACCCGAGGAACTGCCTCGCGTAGGCCGACAGCGACTCGACGTAGCGCCTCTGGCCCTCGGCATAGATGGTGTCGAATGCGAGCGAGCTCTTGCCCGAACCCGACAGCCCCGTGATCACCACGAGCCGCTCGCGGGGCAGATGCACCTCGATGTTGCGCAGGTTGTGTTCCCGCGCGCCACGAACCACGATATCGTTTTGCATGCGACCCGAAGATTAACCGAAGAAACGAGTACGGAGAAGCCCCACGGAGTTCCGAGGACAACGCCCCACACCGCGATCACCGGCCACCGCGTACGTTGGTCGGACCTCTCGCCCGGATCGACGATGCTGCATTCGATCGTAGTCCCACTCGACGGCACACCCGAAAGCGAGATTGCGCTTCCGCATGCCGAGCGAATCGCGCGGGCCTCGGGCGCCCGGCTCCATCTGGTACGGGTGGTGCCTCAGGGCGATCCGGGTGTCTACCCACACGAGGGGACAGGGTTGCCCTCGGGGAGCCCGCGTGCCGAGACCGACGCCGCCCGCGCCGCGCTCGACGAGTTGCGCACCGCCCTGTCGGAGCGCGGGAGTGCTCCCGTCGAGACGGCGGTTCTCACCGGCGACGTGGTTTCGGCCCTCGAGGAGTACGCCCTCGACGTCGCCGCCGACGGGTTCGTGATGGCGTCGCGCACCCCCGGGGTCATGGGCCGCGCGCTCCTGGGTAGCGTGGCCGACCAGGTGGTGCGCGCCGCGGCGATTCCGGTCCTGGTAGTGCCGACCCAGGTGGCGGGGCGCCACTGGGATCCCCCGCGAATTCTCGTGGCCCTCGACGGCACGACCACGTCGGAGGGCGTCGTTCCGCTGATCGGCAAACTCGCTCCGGCGCTCGGAGCCCGGGTCACCCTGCTCCGGGTCCTGGCCGTGCGGATCGAGGGCGGCCACCTCCCCTCCGCGCTCGTCGCCGGGTGGGAACACGACATGCATGAAGCCGACGCCTACGTCCTGCGCTGGCGCGACCGCCTCCGCGGGCGGGGCGTGCGAACCGACGCCATCGTGCTTTCGCACCCCTCACCCGACGAGGCGATCGCCGAAGTCGCACACGAGATCGGGGCGACGATGATCGCGATGGGCACCCGCGGTCAGACGGGCCTTCGCAGCATGGTGATGGGAAGTGTAGCCCGAGGGGTGATTCCCGAGAGCCCCTGCCCCGTCCTGGTGCTGCGCACTCAGTAACCCCACTCCCGGAAGAGAAGGAAACCGAAGACGAGGGTGAAGTCGCCCCGGAAGTCTCGGAAGCCGAACGTCTGATTCCGCAGGAACTGGTCTTCGGCGAAGAGTTCGAGCTGGTACTGCTCGCTTGCCTGCCATTCGATGCGCGCACCCCCGAGGAGCGACCCGGTCCCCCCTGCGGCCACCAGCGGACGGAACATCACTGCCCCGAAGTAGTCGCCACCGCCGAAGTACCGACCCACCTCGACCTGCGTACCGGCGAACGAACTCCCGATCCCCTGCGCGTTCGTACCGATGGCCGCGGGGTCGAAGGCCTGCGAGATCGCGAGGTAGTCGAGCCAGCCCGCGCCCTGGGCGAGGCTCGACAGCGACGACGTCAGACTGCCGCCGAGGAAGCGGGTGACCCCGTCGACCGCCGTCGTCACCGCATCGCCGAGATTGAGGGCCGACGCCGGCTGCCCGATGGTCAGATAGCTGTAGATGTCGGTCTCCGATACCGCCGCGTCTGCGGTACTGAGTTCGACCCGCGGCTCGATCAGCGTCCCCCCGACCTGAGCATCGATCGTCAGGGGCTCGTCGCCGTCGCGGCGACGCACATCGGTGCTCGCCTGCACGTTCATGTTGGGATTGATGCCCGGAATCCCGATGAACTCGATCTGTCCGCCCTCCACATCGAAGGACTGGTTGCCGAACTGGTACTGGCCCCGCACCGCCTGGAGCTCCCCGACCATCACGATGTCGCGGCTGCGCCGGTCGTAGGTGACGATCAGGTCGCCACGCATCTCCACATTGAGCTGGGTCGACCGCAGCCAGGTATTGCGCTGGACCCCCAACTCGATGTTGACCAGCAGGTTGTCCATGAAGGGATTGCGGGTCTCGGCCAGCAGCGGCCGGCTGGCCTGGAGATCGGCGTCGTCGATGTAGGTGAAGAAGCGCGGATCGTTGAGGTCGATGACGCCGACGCTGCGTGCGAACTCGTCGAGGAAGAGATCGCCGCGCTCGACCTGGAGAGGGCCGAGGATCACCGGTTGCCCGTACCGACCCGTGAGGCGGAGGTCGCCACTCACCGCCCCCGAGATGTCGCGACGGTCGACCGCGTTGAAGGACGACAGCGAGATGTCCAGGTCGAGTCCGGGGTTGGTGAGGGTGTCGAGCTGAATGGTGCCGGTCACGTCGACGGTCCCCCCCGAACGACCCGTCGCGACCACCTGCACCTCTCGGTCGCTCTGCAACTCGAAGGTCGCCTCGACCTGCTCCTGCCGCACACCGAGGGCCCCCACCGTCCAGGCGCCTCCCGACAGGCGCATCTGCCCACGCGGCTCGATGGCCGCAGGGGTCCCGCCGACGTCGAGGGTGCCGAATACGGAGCCGCGCGCGTCTTCGAGGTCCTCGAGGAGGGCGAGGACGAGAGGGGCCGGAAGGGAGTCGGCACGCACCTCGAGGTCGACCGCGCGATCGCTCACGTCCTGCTCGGATCCGTCGAGGGTGAAGCTCGCGGGCCACACCCCCTCCACCCGGAGCACCCTCCGGTCGCTGGCCCAGGCATCGAGCCCGACCTCGGCCGCGAGATCGCCATACGCGATCGTGCCTTCCACGCGCTCGAGCGAGAGCTGCTGGGCCTGCAACCCCTGCACCACAACCTCCCCCTCCACGACCGGGCTGCGGGCGGTGCCGCGTACGCTCCCCACGAAATCGACCGCGCCGCGCACATCGAGATCTTCCCGCTGCGCGACGCGGGCCAGCCGCGACAACGACAGGCCCGATACGTCGAGTTCGAAGTCGGCCACACCCCGACGCGGCAGGGTACCCGCGGCCCGGATGCGCACCGGATCCGAACCCGCCCCGTCGATCTGGAGCGAGTCGAGCACCAATACGGAGTCCGTCCAGGCCATGTGGGTGGGGTAGACGGATCGGTAGAAGAGGCTGTCGAGGCGGGCGGTGAATTCGTCGACTTCGACGGAGCCGCCCAACGAATCGAGTTCGAAGCGGCCCTGCATCCGGTAGGCTTCGGTCGAGGCTCGGGAGAGTTCGATCACGGCGCGCCCCTCTGGACGCTGGAAGTCCAGCGATGCCGTTCCGCCCGAGAAGTCCCGCTGGGCGAAGTGGGTGGAGTCGATCTGCAGGTCCACGTGCATCGCCCCCGTGAGCGACGGAAGCCCCGCCACCTCGAAGTCCACACGCCCCCCTTCCACGGCCGTCGGCCCGTACCGCAGGCCTCCGCCCTCGATCCATCCCACGGCGTCGAAATCGGACAGGCCCCCGATGAGGCGCACCTCACCCAACACACGACCTTCGGCGCGGACGTCGAGGGCGCTCGGCAGCGTGTCGGGGTCGATCCCGCGCAGGAGGAGCACGTCGCGGTCGAGGGGTGTGAGGTCGTCGCCCGTGAGGACCGTGTCGCCCCGGGTGATCGCCCGGATCCCGGTGAGGTCGGCGGCTTCGAACGTCACGTCGAGTTGGCCCGCCGGGCCCGTCGAGTCGGCCGCGAGGCTCCCCTGACCCACCACCAGGAAGCCGGCGACGTCGGCCTGCAGGGAGTCGACCTGGAGCTGACCGCCCGACACTCGCCCTGCGGCCCACAGGGAGTCGACACCCACCCCGCGCACGCTCGCCCGATCGAGCCGCACGCGCGTCGACGCCTCGAGCGACGCCGGATCGAGACCGGTGCCGTCCACCTCGATCGTGCCCGACACCACGGTGGGGCGCGGCAGCGATTCGACGAGGTCGGAGGCGAGAAGGCCATCGACCGACGCCATCACCTGATACCGGTTCCCGGGATCGCGAAGATCGAGGCG
The DNA here is from genome assembly GCA_028279425.1 of Longimicrobiales bacterium. Lineage (GTDB taxonomy): Bacteria > Gemmatimonadota > Gemmatimonadetes > Longimicrobiales > Gaopeijiaceae > Gaopeijia. Next base: position 13,383 of record JANQNV010000043.1, read on the forward strand.
TGCCTCCACGTCGACGTCGCCCTCCGCCGTCCGCAATTGCGCGGTGACCTGAAGATCCCGAAGTAGCCCCCGCGCTCGCACCGGGCCCGTGAAGCTCCCCCCCAGCGGCAATTCGCCGAGGTCGCGAGCCAGGGCGTCGAGCGAGAGCGGCGACAGATCTCCCTGCACGTCGACGCGGATCTGCTCGTCGGGCGTCACGAAGACGTTGCCCGTCGCGAGGAGGTTGCTGGTCCCCACCCCTTCGGCGGAGTGGTTGGCGTTGACCGTGAAGGCCAGTCCCTGTCGGAGAGACCCCGTTCCGCTCACGATCGCTCGCCCCTCCCCCGTCAATGGGAAATCCGGCCACACGTCTCCGATCACCGCGTAGTCGAGAGGTTCGAGCGTTGCGCCAAACCCTCGGAAGACCAGCTCGTCGCTGTCGCGGCCGACACCACCCTCGAACACCGCCGCGACCGGCGTGCCCTCGGGTCTCGCCAGCGTCAGGTCTCCCTCGACGTCGAGTGCACGCGGTTCACCCGACAGGGCGATCCGGCCGTCCACCGTACCTTCGAGCCCGATCGGGCGGCTCAGATACGCGTCCAGAGCCGCTACGGGCATTCCCGCCAGCGTCAGATCGACCCCGTCGAAGGCCACACCCCCGTCGCGGATGATCGCGCCGGTTCCGCGGATCCGCCCTCCCCCCGACCACTGCGCGTCGACGTTCGCGCCGGCCCAACGCTGGCGCCCCGGCTCGAGTGCCGCCTCGAGCTCGAGCGAGCCGTCGACGGGGGGCACGAGGGTCGAGACCCACTGCCAGGGGGTCAGATCGGCCTCGGGCAGGGTCGCTCCGATGTCGACGTACACGCCCTCACCTGCCGACCAGTCGGCCGCGACCGCGCCGGAACCGGCGATGCCTGGGGCTGCGACGTCTCGCACGTCGACCTGAAGCCGGCGATCGCGAACCGACACCGAGGCGCGCAGTTCGCGAAGATCGAACCGCTCCTTCAGGACATCGACCTCGGCCGCGGCGCGCTCGATGTCGACCTGCGTACCGACGTCGGGCCCCAACTCGAGACGGCCGGCCTGTACATCGATCTCGCGCAGGTCGATCGCGCGCTGGATCCCGCCGTCCGGCCCGACCGCCACCCGGAAGAGCCCCTCGGGATCCATGTCCGAGGGCAGCCGCAGCGAAAACGACCCGTCGATCACCTCGAGGCCGTCGATGCGCAGCTCGAAACCGCCGCCTCGATCCGAGTCCGACCGTTCGGGCGCCGGCCCTCCGCGGATCCAACGCGCGAGCGACCCCGCGCCGGTACTATCGCGGTCGAGGACGACCCGCGGCCTCCAGGCATGAACGTCCTGGAAGGCGAAGGCGCCACGGAACAGACCCAGGAGCGAGTACGACACCTCGAGGGAATCCGCCTCCACGAAGGGAGCGCCCTCGGGGGTCGTCAGGCGAACGCCGATGAGGCGAGCGCCTCGCAGAAGGTTGGCGGACCGCACGTCGTCGACCTCGACCGACCCGGCCACCCGCGCTCCGAGCTGCGAGATGCCCCAGCCGAGTACCGCCCGGTTGCCGAGCGCGGTTTCCAGAAGGAAGACGCCGCCGGCCAGGAGGATCGCGGTCGCCCAAAGGAGTATGCGGACGGATCCACGCGCCAGGCGCCAGCGCGCCTTGAGGCGCAGCTTCTCGATGGCGCCCTCCCCGTCGCGCGTCATCAGAAGGCCTGCCCGATCGAAATGTGGAGCTGCAGGTGCGAGAAGAAGCCATCGGGATCGCCGAATGCCGCCCCTCGCGACAGGAACGACACGTCGGTCGTGCGAACCCACTCGAGCGTTCGAGTGCTGCCGCCGGCCCAGTCCACCACGATACGATCGTCCGGGTCGTCGCCCAGCTCGAACTCCCTCAACCCCGTGGTCGCCACGGGGAGTACCCGGTCGCCCCCGAAGCGGTAGGCGACGTCGATCCGCAGGGGACCGATGGGCGTGAGGTAACGCACGCCCAGCCCCGGGGTCACCTCGAGCTCGTCGAGCCGAACCTCACGCCGGTTCGCCCACACCTGTCCGACGTCGACGAAGCTCACGCCCTGGAGCGACGCAGCCAGGATCGGGAAGCGCACCTCGGCGTTGGCCTCGAATCGCACGGTGCCCCCGACCGGCTGCGAGAGGAACGCCTCGTCGGCGAGCCGCGCCGGATCGCAGGTGGCGTCCACCACGGCCTCGGGGGTGCACACAGGCCCGAGCGCATCGCTCTCGGCGTACCCCAGGAGGTTGGCCACCCCTGTGAACAACACCTGGGGCCCGAGCCGGTTTTCGGCGAACCCCCGCACCGAGTTCGCGCCGCCCGAGAAGAACCGCTTCTGCGGGTGAACGACACGAAGCTGGCCCTCCTCCACGTTGGCGAATCGGCCGCTTCCCTCCACCCCTCCCCCGATCCGACCGGCGAACACCGTCGAACCACGACTCCGGTAGGCGGACACCTCACCGAAGAGTCGATCGTACTCGAAATCCGAGCCGGTGTAGGTGCGCGCGTGCTCGAGGTCGAGGAGCCACGCCCATCCCTGCGAAGGATTGAGGATGCTGTTGCGCAGATCCTGGGCGAAGGTCAGCGCGAGGGGTGACAACCAGTTGGCCCCCTCGAAGATATCGATGTCTTCGGGTAGGCACGCCGCGAACGACGAACAGAAGAAAACGTCGGCGGCGGCGAGGTCGGTCAGCGCGGGGCGCCAGCCGAAGGTGAAGAACAGCCGGCGTCCCAGATCTCGCGAGAAGGCCAGGTCGAGCCCGATCGCGCGGCGGATGAAGGCGTTGCGCACGCTTTGACGCTCGAGAAACGCGTTGGCCGAAAACGAGTTGCGCGACGAGAACAGGAACGGCTGAAACAGCTCCACCGAAAGCAAGCCGCTGAGCTCGGCGAACTCACCCCCTCCGACCTGCGTGCAGGCGGTGCGCTCGAGCGAGGGGGCGAGGATGTTGGACAGGCGCGCCCGGACGGTCAGGCGGCGCGCCCCTCCCTGGAAGTTGCGACTCGCCCAACGCGCCTCGGCGGTGAGGCACTCCGCCGTGCTCCAGCCGAATCCCCCCCGCACGCGGTGCACCTGCCCCTCGGAGATGTTGACCTGCACCGGGATCACGGTGTCGCCGACGGCGGCGAGCGGCTCCACCCGAGCGCTCTGGATCAACTCGAGCCCATAGAGGTTGCGCTGGCCCTCGCGCACCTGGGACGCGCGATACAACTGCCCTTCCCGGAACGGGAGTAGTCGTCGCACCGAGGTGGTGTCGAGTTCCTCGGCGCCCGATACGGTGATCGCGCCGAAGCGCGTACGCGGCCCGGTGGCCACGTCGAACAGGACCTGCGAACGGTAGCTGTCGCGCGGCACCTCGTAGTTGACCAGCACGTCGGCGAAGGCGAAACCGCTGTTCAACAGGCGGCTCTGCAGCGTGTCGCGGGTGGCCTCCAGCAGGATCGCGCTCAGCGGATCGCCCCGCCGCAGGGGAAGGTCGTCGAACAGGGTGGGGTCGGGGATCTCGTCGAAGCTGAAGACCTCGACGGAGTCGACCGTCACGGGCCGCCCCTCGTCGACGCTGAACGACAAGGTGGCCCCCGAAGGCCCGACCGCAACGGCCGTGTCGACCCGCGCCTCGCGGTATCCGCGCTCCCAGTAGTAGACCTGCAGCCGAAGGGCGTCGCGAGCGACCTCACGCGGGCGGAGAAAGCTGCGCGCCTTCAAATCGAAGCCGATGGCACAGAAGACCGACGGGAGTCGACACTCCGTACGTCGGTTGACGATCACCCCCCGAAGAGCCCGGTCCTCGAAGGCGTCGTTGCCGTCGAACCGCACGTCGAGCAGCTCCGGGCGATCGGTCTGAGCGCGACCCTCGGCAGCCGTCAGCCAGGGCGACCCGAGCAACGCCACGAGAACTGCGAGGCGCGCCGCCCCCCTCACGGCGAGAGCTCGCGCCGGTGGACTCCCTCGCGGAGTTGGGGAGCGCGGAGTTCGACGCGTTCTCGGCTGACCAGCGTGCGCACCAGCCAGAACGTGACCGCCGCCGTGCCCGCCGCGACCGCCAGCGAGGCAGCGACGGCGGCTGCATTCTCACGCCGGCCCGGCGGCGTCGGGACCCAGGCCGGTTCACTCATGGTGGACCGGACGTTCGAGGCGCCCGACTCCCGGACGCGGCATCCGCTGAACCGCGCAGGGCTCGAAGTCGTGCGCGCGCTGACGGCGCAGATAGCGCGTGACCTCGATGCTCCGGTCGTCGACCCTCAGCAGATTGAACGAGTTGTCGGCCCGCTCGCGCACGCGGCCGCGACTCGACGTGGTCGTCCCACTCTGGACGATCACGACATCGGCGGCGAGTTCGTTCCGCGGCACCACGTCGTGGGCCCGGCTCACGTAGGCGCGGTGGAGATGCCCGGAGAGCACCAGATCGACCCCCATCTCGGCGAAGGCCGCGAGGACCCGGCCCGCACCGCGCATCGACGGCCCCCCATCGTAGTCCGGCGCCGGAGCGAGGTTGTGGTGCGTCACGATGATGCGGGCGTCCGAGGCCGGAGACGCGTCGAAGGCCTCCCGGGCGAAGGCGAGTTGACGGCGGTCCAGACGCCCGTTCACGATCGCCGCATGGGGCGCCGACGAGTCGAGCGAAACCAGTGTGGCTCCGGCAATGCGGGTGATGGTGTCGAGGTCGTCGTGAATGTACCGCCGGTAGTTGCGGTGAGGGGCGAACAGTCGCTCGAACACCCGGTAGAGGGGAACGTCGTGGTTTCCCGGTGTCACCACGACGGGCAGCGGCGCCAGACGCGCGAGAAACGCCGCGGCCTGCTCGTACTCGTGTACCTTGGCTCGCTGCGTGAAGTCGCCCGACACGACCACGGCGTCGGGTCGGATGCGTCCCACCGCATCGAGGAACGCCTCCGCGGCGGCCGGCCGAAACGGCTTGCCGAAGTGGACGTCGGAGGCGTGGACGAGGGTGATCATGCCCCGCTCGTCAGCGAGCCTTGCCGGCTGGCCGCGGCACCTTCGCGGGGGGGCGATTCCGCAGGTGCATCATTCCGGCTATGCCCGCGAGGAGCAGCCCGATGGAGATCAGCTGCGCGAGGGTCAGCACCCCGAAGAAGCGGTCGTCCTTCGCCCGGAAGATCTCCACCACGAAACGCTCGACTCCGGCCATGGCCAGCCAGGCCATGAAGAGCCAGCCCGCCGCGCGGGGTGTGGAGCGCATGCGCCAGAGCACGAAGAAGATCACCGTGGACATCGCGACTTCGTAGAGCTGCGTCGGATGAACGGGCAGCACGTTGCCGTACTTCTCGATCAGCGCCGGGTCGGGTTCGATGCCGAACCCCCGCAGGTTCTCGACGTTCGACGGCGGCGCTCCATTCGGGAAGGCGATGCCCACCCAGGAGTCCGTGGGACGACCGTAGTCGTCTCCCACCAGGAAGCAGCCCACCCTCCCCACCGCGTAGGCGAGGGCGATCGAGGGCGCCGCCACGTCGGCGATCGTGGGCACGTGGAGCTTCGACCGCTTCGCCTCCCACGCCACGAGTACGGTCGCGAGGATGAATCCGCCGTACCAGACCATGCCGCCGCGGTTGAAGACGTACGAGATACCCTGGGCCAGCAGCAGGTCGTAGTTCAGGAAGACGTAGTACAGCTTGGCGCCGACGATGCCCCCGACGACGGCCATGAAGAGCAGGTCCCACGCCTTCTCCTCGTCGAGTCCCAGCCGACGCATCTCGATGCGCGCGATGATGCCGGCGGTCACGAACGAGAAGAACATCATGATGCCGAACGTCGTGATCGGCTGACCCCCCAGGAAGGGGATCCAGTCGGGCATGTCGAAGAGTACGGGAAACACCGGATAGGACTCCGTGCGTGGGGGTCAGTCGCTCCGACGGAGACCGGGAAACGGGAGATCGGGCCGCGCCGTGGGCGCTGAGGCGGGCTCGACACTACGGTCGAGGTGGAATCGTCCCGCGCGGGCGATCATCGCCCCGTTGTCCATCGCCAGCCTGGGCGACGAACGATACACCTTCCCACGCCCGTCGAGTCGAGCCGCCATCGTCTCGCGCAGCGGCCGATTGGCCGAAACGCCACCGCCCAGCAAGACGTGCGGACACCGGGTATGCTCGACCGCCCGCAGCGTCTTCTCGACCAGGACGTCGACGACGGCGGCCTGAAACGAGGCCGCGATGTCGGCTCGCCGCTCGGAGAGTTCGCCGGCGTCGTGGAGCTGGGTGACGGTCTGGAGGACCGCCGTCTTGAGGCCGCTGAACGAGAAGTCGAAGTACCCTGGCCCGCCCGCGGTGTCGGTGCCGCGCAGCATGGGCCTCGGAAAGGCGAAGGCTTCGGGGTCCCCCTTCACGGCAAGCTCCGAGAGCGGTCTCCCTCCCGGATAGGGCAACCCGAGAAGCTTGGCGACCTTGTCGAAGGCCTCCCCCGCGGCGTCGTCGCGGGTCTCGCCCAGCAATTCGTACCGACCCCACTCGGGAACGTGGAGGAGCAGGGTGTGCCCTCCGGAAACGAGCAGCCCGATGAAGGGCGGCTCCGCCTCGCGGTCCTCGAGCGAGGGTGCGAAGAGGTGCGCCTCCATGTGATGGACCGGCACGAGCGGACGTCCCAGCGCGAGGGCGGCGGCACGCGCCCACCCGAAGCCGACCAGGAGCGCTCCCACGAGCCCGGGGCCGGCGGTGGCCGCGATCGCATCGACCTGGCCGAGGCGAAGGCCGGCCTGATCGAGGGCCCGGTCGACCACCCGGTCGAGATGCACGAGGTGCTGACGCGCCGCGAGCTCGGGCACGACGCCTCCGTACACCTCGTGAACGTCCTGAGAGAGGATCACGTGACCGAGGATCCGCGTGTCGCCGTCGATGATGCCCACCGACGTTTCGTCGCAGCTGGTCTCGACGCCGAGCACGATGGGCCCGTTCACCACGAACCGCCCTGGGCGACCGCGCCCCCGTCGATCGAGTCGGCGGCCGAGGCGGTGCTGGGCTCGCGCCGCACCGTGACCGAGTCCGTCGCCATGATCACCTGGAGGAAGGGGTCGACGATCCCGTCGACCCGAAAGGGCACACGACGACTCTCGCCGGGCCGCACGTCGCGCACGCTCTCGCTGCTCACGATGAGGCGCAGCTGGGACAGGTCGGCGCGGGCCGTACGGGTGTCGGGGCCACGCACGGTGAGTGGGAGCGAGGTGGGCGTGATCTCGAGCCCGGTGGCGTCCGAGCCCTCCACCTCGATGTCGATCGGCGGGAGCGGGCGATCGAGGGCCTCCTCGATCGGGATGGTCACCTCGATGTCGGCCGTGAAGCTGAGTCCCTCGAGACCCGTCGTGTCGAGCGACGCCACCCTCCGGGTCGAGGCCGACAGCCCGGTCAGATCGACCGGTTGAGCACGGATCGAGTCGACCTGGGCGAGCTCTCCCTCGGTTCCCCGTACGCGCACCACCGTGGGCGACACCGAAAGCGGGCCGGCCAGAGCGAAGCCGGTGCGAGGCCGACCCACGGTCGGCACGGTGACCGGGATCGCCCTCACCACCGTTCGCTCCAGGTGGATCGTCACGGTGGACGGCACCACGTCGTCGACGACCAGACTCCCGGCCCCGTCGAAGACGACCCAATCACGGCGGAGCGTCACGGTGGTGTCGCCCGTCGACACGGCTTCCAGCGGAATTCGCACGGCAGCGCTCTGTCGGTCGAGGCGAATGATCTCGCCCGCCGGGCCGACGAAACTCACCTGGACGGTCGCCGGCTCGGGAGGCGCCGCTTCGCGCCAGTCGAGATCTCCGATCTGCACGAGGATCGGGACGTCGGTCACCACCTCGCGGTCCGGGGGCTCGGCGCGCACGACCGCCCACAAGAAGACGGACAGGCCGATCGCGGCCAGCTTGAGCGTCCAGTTGCGGGTGACGGTCGCCGGAAGAACACTCACGGGCGAACCCGGCTCACGAATCCAGCAGGCGCCGAATCATCTCCTGATACTCGGGAGAGTCCCACTCGGTCGGGCCCGCGACCTTCTTGTAGATCACCCCGTTTCGTCCGATGAGGAAACTCTCCGGGACGCCCGTCGTCTGGTACGTACGCTGGATCGTGCCCGGTGGGTCGTGCCAAACGGTGAAGGTGTAACCGTTCTCGGCGATGTACTCCGGAACGTCGCCCGCTACCCGACCGAAGGCGTCGGGCTGACCCGGCTCGGCAGCGTCGACGCTCACCGCCAGGACCACGAAGTCGTCGTCGTCGATGGACTCCTGAAGGCGCTGCATCGAGGGCATCTCGAACCGACACGGGGGGCACCAGGTGGCCCAGACGTTCAAGAGCACGACCTTGCCGTCGAGCTCCGAGAGCGCGACGGGCCGACCGTCGAGCGACATGGCCGTGAATTCGGGAGCGGGGCTCCCCGCGAGCACGGCCGAGTAGTTGCCGCGCCCCACCCACGCCGCCACCACGACGATTCCCATGAGGAGAAGCGCGGCGACGTACGGCAGCCTGGACGGCCTGCGGGGGGTGTTGTTCTCGGTCATAACGCCTCGGAAAGTCGCTACATATCGTACAATTCTGCCGCTTTCCGAGTTCCGCGGAAAGGGGTGCAACCCGCCCTATCCACCCCCGCGGCGCCCGACCACCAGACGAACGGCCGTACCCCGCTCGAGCTGCGTTCCCCCGGGAGGCTCCTGGCCGACGACGCGCCCCTGGTCGCGCCCGAAGCGGAACACCTCCTCGACCTCTCCCACCGCCAGCCCGAGCGCCCGCACGGAATCCCGTGCCACGACCTCCGACAGCCCAAGAAGGACCGGCATCTCGATCGACGGGGGTCCGAGACTGAGGGTGAGCCGCACCTCGGCCGGCAGGGCGAGTTGTGAACCCGCCTCCGGGCGCAACTCGACGACCCGACCTCGAGGGAGGTCGCTTTCCACCGAATCGACCACGACCTCGAAGCCGGTCGCTCGCAAGAGGTCGGCCGCCTGCGCCCCGGGCAGACGCGACACCGAGGGCACCTGGTGGCGATCCGGTCCCACACTGACCGCGACACGAATGCCTCCCCCCGGCAAGATCAACTGACCTCCCAGTGGAGCTTGCCCCACGACCGTGCCTGAATCGGCCTCCGGGTGACGAAACTGCTCGACGAGCGAAAGGTCGAGTCCAGCCGTGGCGAGGGCCTGCTCGACCTCCGGAAGGGTGAACCCACCCACCTCCGGCACCTCCACCAGCCCCGTCAGCGCATCGGGGGTCGGAAAGAAGACCCGGGTCGCCGCGAGGTAGCCGAGTCCCCAGCCGCCGAACGCGACCAGCGCCGCGAGTCCGAGCACTCGAGGCTGGGCGAGGACCCGGAGGCCGGAGCTGGGCCGAGCCGCGTCGCCAGCGGGTCCCTCGTCGCCGGTCCTTCGGGCGCCGCCCCGGCGTCGTCGCAGAGAGCTTCCGAGTTTCACCCTGGCCTCCTCGGGACCCGCGCGCATGGGGCCATCATCCGATGCGGCGCATGCGAGCGGCGAAGGCTCCATCGAACCCCGACGTCTCCGGAACGACCCGAAGGAACCCCTCGCGCGTGAGATCCGACAACACGAACCCCTGGGGGGGCTCGAGGCGGAAATCGGGACGTCGTTCGAGGAAGCGCCGCACCTGGTCTTCGTTCTCTTCGGGTTCGAGGGTGCAGGTGCTGTACACCAGGAGCCCCCCGGAAGGTACCGAGCGAGCCGCTTGCTGCATCAACCGTGCCTGTACCTGGGCCAGCTCGATCGGACCCTTCGGCTTCAGTCGCCACCGGCCGTCCGGATGCCGACGAAAGGTGCCCGTACCGGTGCACGGCACATCGAGCAGAACCACCCCGGCGTCCATCACCGGCGGCTCCTCGGCACGGGCCTGGACGACACCGATCGGAAGGCCGCTCCGGATGGCGTTGTGTTTCAGGACCTCGAGTCGTGGCGCCGAGGGGTCGCAGGCCACAACATATCGGGCCCGCCGAGCGAGATACAGAGTCTTGCCACCGGGCGCCGCACAGAGGTCGGCGACGACCGACCCGGACCGAGGGTGGGCGTACCTCCCGACGAGAGCCGCCCCGGGGTCCTGGATGAAGCCGGGGGCGGCCGCGAGGAGCGCCGTCGGCCCCAGATGGTCGACCCACAGGGCACCGCTGCCCCGCCCCGCCAACGTCGCGATCCCGGAGGCGGCCTCGATCGACTCGACCGCCGCGGCGACCGACCCGAACGGCACGAAGCCGAGCGGTGGCACCCGATTCGCAACCTCCACCCGCGCCTCGACCTCCCGAAACGGGGCCCGAGCGAGCCAGCGGTCGATCAGCCAACGCGGATGCGAGCCCCAGCTCGCGAGGTATGCCGCCGGATCGGTCGCGGGATCCGGAAAACGCTCCACCCCCGTACCGTTTCGGAGCAGCGCCCGAAGCACGGCGTTGACGAGGCCGGCCGCGCGCTCCTGGCCCCGTTGCCGACTCGACTCCACCGCCGCGCTCACCGCCGCGTACTCGGGAACGCCTCCCAGCTGCATCAGCTGGTAGAGCCCCAGTCGCAGTACGTCCAGAACGATCGGCGACAGCCGGCCCACCCCTCCGCGAACCTCGAGGTCGAGCAGGTAGTCGAGACGGCCTCTCATTCGAACGACGCCGTAGCTCAGCTCCTGAACGAACCGTCGTTCCCGTGGTGCGAGAGCAACCGCCGCCTTCGAAAAGGCGCGATCGAGGCGTTGTCCGCGGCCCACCGCGGCAAGCACATCGAGGGCCACCCCCCTGGCGTCGAGGCCCTCCGCCGCGGTCAGTCCAGCATCCCCTTCGACGGTGACGACGGCACCGCGATCTCCCGCGCCGGCATGCGCCCTGCGAGGAACGCCAGGCGACCGGCGTGGACGGCCCACTTCATCGCCGTCGACATCGCCACGGGATCGTCGGCTGCCGCGAGCGCCGTGTTCATCAACACTCCGTCGACACCCTGCTCCATGGTCAGACAGGCATCGGAGGCGGTACCCACCCCCGCGTCGACGATCACGGGGACGTCGAGTCGCCGCTTGATCTCACGGATGAAGTAGGGGTTCACCACCCCGAGCCCCGATCCGATCGGACTGGCGAGGGGCATCACGGCCACGCACCCCGCATCCTCGAGCCTGAGTGCCGTCACCAGATCGTCGTTGGTGTACGCCATGATCTTGAAGCCCTCCGCCGCCAACACCTGCGCCGCCTCGATCGTCGCCGCGACATCCGGCAGGAGGGTCGTCTGATCGCCGATCACCTCGAGCTTGAGGAAGTCACTGAAGCCGGCGGCCCGGGCGAGTCGGGCATACCGGATCGCGTCTTCGGCCGTGTAGCAGCCCGCGGTGTTGGGCAGCAGGAAGAACTCGGTCGGATCGAGGTGGTGGAGGATCGCCTCCTCTTTCGTCCTGTCGAGGTCGACACGGCGCACGGCCACCGTGACCACATCGGCGCCCGACGCCCGAATCGCCTCGACCATGATCTCGTTCGACGCGTACTTGCCGGTGCCGACGATCAATCGAGAACGAAACTCGCGCCCGCCGACGACCAGAGGACGGTCGATGGATTCCCTCAGCTTCTCGGTCATGTGCCTGCGCTGCTCGCGGTCGACGTCGGTCGACCGGCTCTGTGTGAAGGGTGTACTCCTCAGCCGCCACCCACGAAGTGGACGAGCTCGAGCACGTCACCGGCCTCGACGGGCTCGGTCGCATATCGATCTCGCGTCAGAATCTCGCGATTGCGTTCGACGACGACGAGTTCCGGCCGCAAATCGAGCGACTCGAGGAGCGCTTGTACGGTCAGCCCCGCCTCGACGTCTCGGGGGCGCCCGTTGAGTCGGATCGAGATCGGAGGGCTCACGCCGCCTGTCTCCACGCTCGAAGGTAGTCCCGCACGCGGCTCAACGGACGGTCCGAGGCCCAGACGCCCCCCAGGACCGCGACTCCACTCGCGCCCACTTCGCGAACCTCGCGCACTCGTTCCGGCGTGATGCCACCGATGGCGATCACCGGGGCGTCGGCGACGGCGATCATCGAGGCGAGACCGGAGGGACCCTCGGGAGGCCGCCCCGGATGCGAGGCCGACGAATAGATGGTGCCGGCGCTCAGCCAGTCCGCACCGCGCCGGGCTCGCACCTCGTCGGGGGTATGCACCGAGGCGCCGACTGCCCAATCGGAGTGGAGCTGTCGGACGACGGCCACATCGAGGGAGTCCGCGCGCAGGTGCACACCGTCGGCACCCACCGCCGCCGCGACATCGAGGCGGTCGTTGACGACCAGCCAGGCGCCCCCCGTGCGGGCCGTGTCGAGCGCGAGACCGAGCCGCTCGAGGTACCGCGCCGAGGAGCGCGGGCCACGGAGGTGAAGGGCGACGTCGGGCCCCGACTCACCAAGGAGCCGGCGCGCCGCCTCGACGAACCCCTCCCCAGCCAGGACGCGGTCGTCGGTCACGACGTGCACGACGGGGATTCGCCGTGTGGGCTCGGCCGCCGGGTTCACTCGAACCGGACTCCGACCTCGATCGATCGACCGAGCAACCACGCCGAGGTCGGCATCCGACGTTTGCCCGGGGGCTGGACTTCGGTAAACGCGACGACCCCGTCGGAGGTCGCCACCACCAGGCCGGTCTCGGGTGCCGCCGACACCACCGTACCGGGAGGAGCCCCGACCTGCGATGCGGCGTCGGCGGACGGTCGGAAGAGTTTCACGGGTTTCGATCCGAGCGTCGACCAGGCCCCGGGCACGTCGTCCATGGCCCGGACGTGGTTTGCCACCTCCGTGGCCGCCTTCTCCCAATCGATGCGGGCCAGCTCTCGGCTCACCTTCGGCGCGAAGGTCGCAGCATCGTGGTCCTGCTCCCGTTCTTCGACGGCTCCGAGCTCGAGCAGAGCCAGCGCTTCGATCAGCGCTGCCGCCCCGGTGGACGCGAGCCCCGCCGCCAACTCGGTCGACGAATCGTCGGCGCCGATCGGCACCTCGACCTGGTGCAGAATCGGGCCCGCATCCATTCCCTCGGCCATGCGCATGATCGTGATGCCGGTGCGCGTGTAGCCACGCGCGATGGCCCAGTGGATCGGAGCGGCCCCCCGCAGCTCGGGAAGTAGAGACGCATGGACGTTGATCGAGCCGAGTCGCGGTACGTCGAGCACCTCTCGGAGCAGGATGTGTCCGTATGCGACGACGACGGAGAGGTCGGCGTCGAGCGAACGCAGTTCGTCGAGGAACGCCTCGCCCCTCGGCCGCTCCGGCTGGAGGACCGGGATTCCGTGATTCTGGGCGACCTCCTTCACGGGAGACGGCCGCACTTGTCGACCCCGCCCCGCCGGGCGATCGCGCTGCGTCACCACGGCCACGACGTCGTGGCCTTCTTCGGTCAGCGCCCGCAGCGAGGGCACGGCGAACTCCGGCGTCCCCCAGAAGACGACCCTCACCTCGGGCTCACTCGTCTTCGTCCTGCAGCTTACGCCACTTCTTGAGCAGCATCCGTCGCTTGAGCGCGCTCACGCGGTCGAGAAACAGGACCCCGTCGAGGTGATCGATCTCGTGCTGCAGCGCTCGACCCAGGAGGTCGTCGGCCTCGACCGTGATCTCGTTGCCCTCCGGATCGAAGCCGCGCACCTCGACGACGGCCGGTCGCTCGACGAACTCCTCGAGGCCCGGGATCGACAGGCACCCCTCCGACGCCTTTTCGGTCGCCCGACTCACGGCGAGAATCTCGGGATTCACCAGCGCGAGCCGACCGCCGTCCGGGTCGTCTTCACGCCGGGTATCGATGACGAGAATGCGCTTCGAGAGACCGATCTGGGGCGCAGCCAGGCCGACGCCCTCGGCGTGATACATCGTCTCGAACATGTCGGACACCAGCTCTCGCAACTCGTCGTCGAAGCTCTCTACCGGGTCGGCTGCGGTTCGAAGCACGGGGTCACCGAGCATCACGATGGGTCGAATCGCCATGTCACCCCTTCTTGGCGCCGGATCCCTTCTTGTCTCCGGCCTTGGCGTCGTCGGCGTTGATCCGCTGGGCGATCCGAGCGCGCTGCACCACGAGACGGGTGTTGTCGGCGGTCTTGATCGTAAGGCGGTCCTCGGCGGCGTGGACGACGGTTCCGATGATGCCCCCGCCCGTGACCACCTCGTCGCCCTTCTTGAGGGCGGCGAGCGTTTGCTGGTGACGCTTCGCCTCCTTCTGCTGGGGGCGGATGAGCACGAAGTAGAAGATGAGGACCATCGCTCCCACCTGGAGCAGGAAGGCCGTTCCGGCGCCGGCGCCCTCACGGGGAACCATGAAGGCGAGGGCGGGGGCGAGTCCCGGAATGATCGACATCGAGTGCAGCTCCTGATCGGCGTGCGATGGCGTGAGGTGGAGGGGTCGACGCGACGCGTCAGACACCCGCGGATCGGTACCGTTCCAGCCAATCCGCGCTCCAAAGATAGTAGTCTCCGGCGCGCACGTGCGCGCGGGCCTGCTCGGCGATCCGCACGAGAAACCGGAGGTTGTGGATCGAGATGAGGCGGTGCGCGAAGTGCTCACCCGCCACGACGAGATGTCGGAGGTAGGCGCGATCGAAACGGAGGCACGCGAAACAGTCGCACCCCGGGTCGATGGGTCGGCGGTCGCGCTTGAAGCGCGCCGCCTTGAGGTTGACCTGACCTTCGTCGACCGTCCATGCCGTGCCGTGACGTGCATTCCGGGTCGGAGCCACGCAGTCGAACATGTCGATACCGCGCCCGATGGCTTCGAGAAGGTCGTCGGGGTATCCGACGCCCATCAGGTAGCGGGGACGATCCGCGGGGAGTTCCGGATCGAGCACCTCGAGCGTGCGCCACATGTCGGGTTTGGCCTCTCCGACACTCAACCCCCCGATGGCGAGGGCCGGCCAGTCGCCGACCTCGAGCACCTGCCGCGCATGTTCGCGCCGCAGGTCGTCGAACACGTTGCCCTGAATCACGGGAACCAGGGCCTGCTCGGGACCGTCGGGCTCACGCGCACACAGCGTCGCGAAGAAGCGGCGGCACCGCTCCAACCAACGAAGGGTGCGCTCGTTCGCCCTCTCGGCGGTGGCCCGGTCGCACCCCCCCGGCGGGCACTCGTCGAACGCCATGATCACGTCGGCTCCCAGCGTGCGCTCGATCCGCATCACCGACTCCGGCGTGAATCGGTGCCGCGACCCGTCGATATGACTCTGGAACTCCACGCCGTCGTCGTCGATCCGCCGAATCCCCTCGAGCGAAAACACCTGGAACCCCCCCGAATCGGTCAACGTCGGCCCGTCCCAGCGCATGAACGCGTGCAGGCCTCCCAACTCGCGTACCACCTTGTGGCCCGGTCGCAAGAAGAGGTGGTAGGTGTTCGCCAGGATCATGCTCGCGCCTACCCCCTCCAACTCGCCCGGAGAGACGTGTTTGACGGCACCGAGCGTGCCGACCGGCATGAACACCGGTGTGTCGACCGGACCGTGGGGAGTGTGGAAGCGACCGGTCCGCGCGGCGCCGTCGGTCGCCAGGAGATCGAACGAAAACGAGGCGCTCACGTGGCGGAGCTCTGTCCTCCACGGCGGGGACCGGCGGGCGCCAGCGACGAGTCCCGGCGCTGGACGCCGTCCTGAACGTCGGGCGGAGCCGCGGAGAGGGTGTTGTCGCGCCACAACCGCCAGACACCGTCCTGGATCCGATACACCTGCTGAGCCCGTCGAGTGGGACAGCACATGGGATCGCTGGGGCCCTGGGTGGTGATCTCGACGAGGAGGCTGTCGGCCACGGCCTCGAAGCGGTGGATCTGCTGGCGATCGCCGAGAAGGCGGTCACTCACCTGAACCGGTTCTCCGTCGTCACCGGTGCGGAAGGCCACCAGGTTCATGAACACCCCCGTACCCCCGGGTTCGACGACCACCAGGGCCGCCGTCTCATCGGCGCCATCGCCGTCGAAGTCGCCCTCGGCCGAGTAGGCGGCGAGAAGTGCGACCCTGGCTCCCGACTCCGTCACGCCTCCCCCGTCGGCGAGGCGCACCTCGGTCGAGTCGAGCGAGGTGAGAGAGATCGCCATCCCGCCGAGTTCCTGGAGCGAGGGAGGACGCGGACCTTCGTCGACCGAGGAGTCCGCTCCGCCGTCGCCACCACAAGCCGCCATCGTCGCCACACCGATCGACAGGCCGAGACGCCGCAGATGCTCACGCATTCGAACCATCTTCGTGTTGGGGTCGCATCGAGGGGGGCACCACCATGGCGTCCCCGTAACTGTAGAAACGATAGCCTCGCTCCACGGCCTCCCTGTAGGCCTCGAGGGTGGCCGTCCGTCCGGCGAAGGCCGAGACCAGCATCAGGAGCGTCGACCGGGGCAGGTGGAAGTTCGTGATCAGCCCCTCGATCACACGAAACCGGTAGGGAGGTCGGATGAACAGGTCGGTGCTGCCGGAGCCCGGCGGCACATGGCCGTCAGGGGTGGCGACCGCCTCGAGGGTGCGCACGACCGTCGTACCGACGGCCCACACCCGACCACCCCGAGCCCGCGCAGCGGCGATGGCTCGCGACGCCTCGTCAGGCACGTGATACACCTCGGCGTGCATCTCATGCTCGGACGGATCATCGGTCTCGACCGGGCGAAACGTCCCGACACCCACGTGGAGCGAAATCGCAGCGCGCGCCACACCACGCCGGGCGAGCCGCTCGAGGAGGTCGGGCGTGAAGTGCAACCCCGCCGTCGGCGCCGCGACCGAACCCGGTGTCCGAGCGTACACCGTCTGATACCTCTCCCGATCGGCCTCGTCGTCGGCGCGGTCGATGTAGGGGGGCAGCGGCATGTGCCCGTGGCGCGTCAGCGCCTCTGCCACCGACGACGAGGTGACCAGCCGCACCCGGCGCCCGCCTCCCGGTGAGGAATCGAGAATCTCCACCCGGAGGTCGTCGGCCACGTCGACCACGCGTCCTGGCTTGAGCTTGCCCCCCGGCCGAACCAGGGCCTCCCACTCGGTCGCGTCGCCGACTCCCCGGAGGGCGCCGGAGTCGTCCGGCCCGGCCCCTTCGTCGGCGAGCAGGGGGCGAACGAGGAGGATTTCGGCGGCGGCGCCCGACGGCTTGCGCCCGAGGAGGCGGGCCGGGAGCACCTTGCTTTCATTGACCACCAGCAGATCGCCCGGCGACATGAGATCGGGCAGCTCACGAAACCGCAGGTGGCGCCGCTCTCCGCCGCCCCGTGGAAGCACGAGGAGGGCGGACTCGTCCCGGCGTTCGCTCGGGCGCTCGGCGATGCGATCTCTCGGGAGATCGTAGTCGTAGTTCGACAGCCGATCCGCCGCGCCCTGCGACGACGTCATTCCTCGCCGTCGAAAAACGACGCCTGACCCAGCGCCGCGCCGGGAGGGGCCGTGTAGCCGAAGTGCCGATAGGCCCGCGCAGTCGCCGCACGACCGCGTGGCGTTCGCATCAGGAATCCCTCCTGGATCAGGAAGGGCTCGTACACCTCTTCGAGGGTGGCCGTGTCTTCTCCGAGGGCGACCGCCAGCGAGTTCAGCCCGACGGGCCCTCCCTCGAAGGTCTCGATGAGGGTCTTGAGCACACGGGCGTCCATCTCGTCGAGGCCGTATTCGTCGACGTCGAGCAGCTGCAGCGCCGCAGCCGCAACCTCGCGATCGATTCGGCCGTCGGCGCGGACCTGCGCGTAGTCGCGCACGCGGCGCAACAATCGGAGCGCCACCCGCGGGGTTCCACGCGCACGTCGGGCCAGTTCCTCGGCCCCGTCCGGGGTCGTCTCGACCTCCATGATGCTCGCCGCACGGCCGACGATCGTCGCGAGGTCGTCGGGCGGGTAGAAGTTGAGCCGCTGCACGATGCCGAACCTCGCCCGCATCGGCGCCGTCAGGAGTCCGAACCGGGTCGTGGCGCCGATCAGGGTGAACGGCTCGATCTTCATCGTCATGGTCTGGGCCCGCGGGCCCTCCGCCAATCGAATGTCGACCTGCCAGTCCTCCATCGCGGGATACAGGAACTCCTCGATGATGGGCCGGAGGCGGTGGATCTCGTCGATGAAGAGGATGTCGCCCTCGCGCTGGTTCGTCAGGATCCCGACCAGGTCGGCGGGCTTCTCGAGGACGGGGCCGGACGTCGTCTTGATGTTCACCCCGAGTTCACGGGCCATCAGAGCGGCAAGCGTGGTCTTGCCGAGCCCCGGAGGCCCATGAAACAGCACGTGGTCGAGCGGCTCGCGCCGCGTCAGCGCGGCCTCGATCGCGATGCCGAGCGCGTCACACACCTTCTTCTGGCCGATGAACTCCGTCAGCCGCTGAGGCCGAAGCGAGTTTTCGGCCTGGCTCTCGTCGGCCAGCGCTTCAGGGGTCGTGATTTCGGTGCGTTCGCTCATGAGCGCTGAAGATGTTCGGGACCCCTTCGGGGAGCAAGCCGTCCGGGCCGACGCCACGGGTCGACCGGGCTGGAGCCGGGCAGCCCCACCACGGCGAGGCGGGCCGAACGGTTCATGCGGGTCGACCGGTCGGCGCGCCTCAGGGATCGACGCGGGTCAGGGGACGGCCCGGGCGAAGGTCACCCCGAGGGTGCCCGGCGTGGGATCGAGCAACTGCTCGCCATCGAACGCCGGGACCAGCTCCACCAACCGACTCCGACTGACCCCGTCGGGGGCCTCGGCGTCGAAGGTCAAGCTGGTGCCCGCGAGCACGAATTCCATCCGCCGCGAGAAGAGCAGCTGGCCGTAGCCCGCGTTGGAGGCGAAGTCCAGGCGAACGCCGGTTTCGGTCGTACGGAAGGTGCCCGGGAGTGTCGTGAACAGGCTGGTGATGGGATCCTGAAACACCACCTGAGCCGTTCGCGACTCCGTCAGGATCAACTGGACGTTGTCTTGACCAAGGGCCGGGAAGACGTTGGTATTGCCCAGGCTGCCCTGAGGGTCGAAGGTGAGCCGCGCGAGATCGTAGGTGCCCACCACGAGCGACAGCTCGAGCCCCGGAGGCTCCGTGGGCGAGTCGTCTCCGCAGGCCCCGACGGCGGGCACCAGAAGGAGTGCGGCCAGAGTCCACGCGAAGGAGCGGTCAGCGGTGGTGCGGGTGCGAAACATGGCGTCGGTGAGTCGATGATGAGTGCGTGCCGGGAGACCGCCGAATGTACACCGCGGTTCCGCAGACGCTCCCCGCCGGCCGGCGCCGGGCGAAGAGGGGGCGACTCGCGATGATCACATCGCTGAACGAAACCGACTGGATCGTCGTCGACGACGCCGTGATGGGCGGGCGCTCGCGGGGACACCTGTCGCCGGCCGATGAAGGACTGGTGTTTCACGGCACCCTGAACACGCGGGGTGGCGGCTTCACGTCGGTCCGCTCGCGCGGTCTCCGCGGCACTCTGGTCGACGCGTCCGGTCTGATCGTGAAGCTGCACGGCGATGGGCGCCGCTACGCCCTCGACCTGCGACGCCTCGCCCGCGGCGCCGGTCGGGAGGCGGTGTGGCGTGCGCCGCTCCCCACGGTCCAGGGAAGGGAGATCGAGGTCGTGGTCCCCTTCGACGACTTCGTGCCCACATGGCGCGGTCGACGGATCGAGTTGCAGGGTGGGCCTCACGCCTTCTGGCGCACGGCCGGCAGCGTCGGGATCACCCTTGCTGACGGGGTCGACGGCCCGTTCCGACTGCTGCTGAAGGGGGTGGACGGGGTCCACGCCGGAGGGGGGTGACCCGCCGCCCCACGGGGCGAGGCGGCGGTCCGGCCGAACGGATCAGCGATTCTCGAAGGTGATGGGCAACGACACCCACACCGCGGTCGGCTCGTCACGGTTGAGCGCAGGAGTGAACCTCATGCCGCCCGCGACGCGGAGCGCGGCTTCATCCAGCTGCCGATGCCCCGACGTCTCCTTGAGCTGGGTCTCGACCACCTCACCCTCCTCGGAGATGAACATCCAGACGCTCGCCGCTCCCCCGATGCCCGCATCGCGGAGCAACGGCGGGTAGTGCTCTTCCAGCGCCGCCCCGACTTCGGTCCGATTTGCGAGATCCGGTGCGACCGTATAAGGGGTGAGGCGCGGGCCCGTCTCGGCGGGCGCCTCGACCGCGTCTGGCTGCGCACCTCTCGACACCTCCGCGTCGGGCTCGGCACGGGGTGTCTGGGTCATGAAGGTGATCGGGAACGCGACCCACACGGCGACGGGCTCGTCACGATTCAAGGCCGGGGTGAACTCGAATGTGTTCGCCACGCTCAGCGCGGCTTCATCGATGGCCGAATGCCCCGACGTCTCCTTGAGCTGGGTCTCGACCACCTCGCCTTCATCGGAGACGTAGAACCAGATGGTGGCCATGCCGCCGATGCCGGCGTCGCGGAGCTCCGGCGGGTAGTGCTCTTCCAGCGCCACCTGAACCTCGCGCCGGTTCGTGAGGTCCGGCGCGTCCGTGTAGGGTGTGAAGGTCGGCCCATCCGAGATCGCCTCCGACCCCGCCTGCGCGGTCTCGAGCGCACTCGCGTCGTCGGTGTCGAGATCGGTGGGCACGGGAATCATGCAGGTGGTTGCGACGAGGGCTACGCCCACGAGGGCGACCGCCGTCCCGGCGAATCCGAGCGCGCGACGGGGAAGAATCATGGTCGAGATCCTTTGTTCGAGGTCGTGTTGGCGGAAGGAAAACGCGGCGGCGATGGGGAGCGGGCGGTTCTGCCGCACCAGGGCATGCAGGAGCATGTGTCCGTACGCCGCCGGCTCGGGCCGGCTCCGGAGCACTCGGCGATCACAGTCGATCTCGATGCCCTGTCGAAGGCCCGCCCCCAACAGCCAGGTGATTGGATTCCACGGGGCCAGCACCCGCGTGAACTGGATGACGAAGAGCACCAACGGATCGTGCGCGCGCACGTGCTCTTCTTCGTGGCGGAGGATCCACTCGCGCTGCGCGGGTTCCAATTCGAGGACCCAGGAGGGCACGACGATGTCGGGCCGGACGAACCCCACCACGGCGGGCCCCACGTCGGACGACACACGCAGGGCGCGTCCACCCACCACCCTGCGCGGAGCCGCGCGTCGGAGCTGGTCGAGGGTGACGGCCGACACACCCAGCCAGCCGGCCATTCCGAGCGAGAGCAGGACCCACCCGGCAAGTGCGAACATCGTCAGCGACGGCCCGCCGGAGGCCGCCAGGGCCGGGGGACCGATGTCGAGGCCGCTCAGCGCGACGACCGGCCCGACCGATGGAGCCGACCCCGAGGCCGGAAGGAGCCCGACCCCGATCCAGATGGCGGGCAGCGCCAAGGAGAGGATCAGTCCCGTGAGCCATACCCAGCGCTCCCCACGGTTGCGGCGTCGAAGGAGCCGCGCGACGCCCCACGTGGCGAGGGCCACCGGGAGTCCCGCGAGCACGACATACGCCATCCACCACAGCGTCATGGGTCGCCTCCCTCGTCGAGCTGACGGTCGAGAAGATCCCGCATGCGTTCGAGCTCCTCGCGCGTCACCCCGGGTTGGTTGACGAGGTTCAGCAACAGCGCTTCGGGAGAGCCCTGGAACAGCTTCCGGGTGACCCGGCCGAGGGCGCTGCTCCCCGCCTCCTCCCGCTCGACGACGGGTCGGTACCGATGCGCGCGTCCCTCGATCGTGCGCGATACATGCCCCTTCTCTTCCAGCAGGCGGAGCATCGTGAGCACGGTGTTGTAGGCCAACTCGTCGTCGAGGCTCGTCTGAACCTCGCTGACGGTGCATTCTCCTCGATCCCACAACACCTGCATGATGTCGAGTTCGCGCTCCGTGAAGCGGACCGTCATAGGATTCTCCCAGCGGTGGCGGCGACTACTAAAGGCTTAGTTGATAGAATGGTGTCCCCGGACGGCGCTGTCAACTAGATTCTTAGTTGTACGCTTCGGCCCCGGCTCGCCACCCCCTCACCGCTCATGCGCTGCATCCTCTGTGGACACCCTGGCTCGCGCCACTTCGCTGCCGTGTGGGGCCAGCGCTACCTGCGCTGTTCGCGGTGTGGGCTCACCTTCGTACATCCAGGCGATCGCCCGAATCACGAGGAAGAACGGGCGCGCTACGAAACGCACGAAAACGACCCGGACGACCCGCGCTACCGCGCCTTTCTCGACCGCCTGGCCCAACCGCTCATGGAGCGCCTGACTCCGGGCATGGTCGGGCTGGACTACGGCTCAGGCCCCGGGCCGACGCTCTCGCGAATGCTGACGGAGCGCGGGTACCCGACCGCGGACTACGACCCCTTCTTCGCGCCCGCGCACGACCGGCTCGAGCAGACGTTCGACTTCGTGACCTGCAGCGAAACGGTGGAGCATTTCCACCACCCGGCCCAGGAGTTCGAGCGCCTCGCCGGGATGGTGCGCCGCCCGGGGTGGCTGGCCGTGATGACCCAGCTGCTCGACGACGACGTCGACTTCATGACCTGGTGGTACATTCGCGACCCTACGCACGTGACGCTGTATCGCCACGAGACGCTGCAGTGGATCGCCCGGCACCATGGGTGGTCGCTCGAACGGCCCTCGCCCTCCGTCGCCCTGTTTCACAACCCGGTGGACCGCCGGAAGGGCCCCCGACGGGGCTCGACGACGCGGTAGCTGCGGTCGAGTCGACGTCAGCGACGCTGCAGCGCCCGCCGGATCAACTCGTCGGTCGAGTCCACCTCGCCCTCCTCGAGAACCGACCGAACCGCGGCATCGGCGTCGCCGAACGAGTAGCCGAGGGCGACGAGCGCCGATACCGCCGCCTGCGCCCCCGGCCGCTCCGGCCCGATCGCCTGACCCGAGGCGACGGCCAGGTCGGCCACCTTGTCTGCGAGTTCGAGCACGATCCGCTGCGCGGTCTTCGGCCCGACACCCGACACCTGCTTCAGCGCCGCGACGTCCTTCTCGACGAGCGCCCGGGCGAGACGGTGCGCGTCGTAGGTCGAGAGCATCGCCAGCGCCACCTTGGCGCCCACGCCGGTCGCTCCGAGGAGACGCCGGAAGAGTTCGCGCTCGTCTGCCGCGAGAAACCCGTAGAGCGCGACCGAATCCTCGCGCACCACCTGCAGGGTGCGCAGCTCGAAGGTGGCGCCCTCGGCCGGGAGGCGTCGGAAGACCGTGAGGGGCACGTCGGCCTCGTAGACGACGCCTCCCGCCGTCTCCACCTCCACTCGCTCCGATGTCTTCCGGAGCAGAACGCCCTTGAGCCGCGAGATCATGAATCCTGCCGAATGAAGAGAGGGATACCGCCCGGCGGCGGGGACAACCTCACCCGGGCCGCGGCCATGCACCCATCATGCAATGACAGAGCGCCACCGCAACACCGTCGGCCGCGTCGTGTGGAGTGGGCGGCGTCTTCAGGCGCAGCTGCTGCTGGACCATCCATGCCACCTGATCCTTGGTCGCTCGACCGTGACCCACGACGGCCTTCTTGACCTCGGGCGCCGTATACTCGGCCAGAGGCACCTCGCGCAGCGATACGGCGAGCAGGATCGCTCCGCGGGCGTGACCGAGGGTGAGGGCACTGCGCACGTTCTTGCCCTGGAAGACGTCTTCCACGGCGGCGGCGTGCGGACGGTGCCGCTCCAGCAGATCGGCGACCCCTTCATACACGTCGCGGATCCGGTGCGCGAGGGGGCGCCCCGAGGCCGTGCGGATGACGCCACACTCCACCAGGCGGACCCTTCCATCGGTGCGACGCGCCACGACGCCGAAGCCCGTGACGGCGGTCCCGGGATCGATGCCGAGCACCAGGCGCTCGTGCACGCTACGCCCCCGCCAGGACCTCGTCGTCGATGTCGGCGTTGGTGTGCACCTTCTGCACGTCGTCCAGCTCGTCGAGGGCGTCGAGAAGCTTGAGCAGCTTCTCGGCCTCGGCGCCGCCCACGGCCATCTCGTTTTGGGGCACCATGGTGAGCTCGGCCTGCGAGAACTCGACGCCCGCCTCCTTCATGCCGTCCTGCACCTCGTGAAACGACCCCACCTCGGTCGTGACCACGTACTCGTCGTCTTCGCGCCGCACGTCCTCGGCACCCGCCATCAGGGCCGCCTCGAGGACGGCGTCTTCTTCGTAGCGTCCGGCCTCGACATAAATCATCCCCTTGCGGTCGAACTGCCACGCGACCGAACCGGAGGTGCCGAGGGATCCGTTGTTTCGTCCGAGCACGTAGCGCAGGTCGGCCACGGTGCGGTTGGGGTTGTCGGTCAGCGCCTCGATGAACAGCGCAACGCCGTTCGGGCCGTACCCCTCGTACGTGAGCTCCTCGTAGCTGACGCCCTCCAACTCCCCGGTGCCCTTCTTGATCGCCCGTTCGACGTTTTCGTTGGGCATGTTGGCCGACTTGGCCGTGTCGATCGCCAAGCGCAGCCGAGGATTGAAATCGGGGTTCCCGCCGCCGTCACGAGCCGCGACGGTGATCTCACGGATGATCTTCGTGTAGACCGCGCCCGTCTTGGCGTCGTTGGCCGCCTTCTTGCGCTTGATCTTGGACCATTTGTTGTGGCCGGCCACATGTTCCTCCGAGGCTGCCGGACGTACCCGTTGCGATGCGGGAAGCTAACACGCCCCGGGGGTCGCCCGGGAAGGGGTCAACTCTCCGCCGCGGCCTTCTGCTCCGCGATCACCTTCTGGGTCTCCGCCGCGGGAACGGGTTCGTAGCCGGCGAAGCGGCGGGTGTGGTGGGCGCGCCCCTGGGTCATCGAGCGGAGCGAGTTGGCGTACTTGTACAACTCCGCTTCGGGGATCCGTGCCGTGATCGTGGCCCGGCCGTCGGCGGAGTCCATTCCGGTCACCCGCCCCCGCCGCTGATTGATGTCACCCATCACGTCACCCATGAAGTCCTCGGGCGTCGTGACCTCCACCTCCAGAATCGGCTCCAGCAGCTTGGGGCCGGCGTCGCGAGCCACATCGTGGAAGGCCATGGACCCGGCGATCTTGAAGGCGATGTCGGACGAGTCGACCGGGTGATACGAACCGTCGTACACCTCGGCCGAGAAGTCGACAACGGGGTAGCCGGCCAGCACACCCTTGGCGGCGGCCTCCTGGATGCCGCGATCGACCGAGGGGATGTACTTGCCCGGGATCACGCCACCCTTCGTCGCGTCGACGAAGCTGTAGCCGTCGCCCCGTGCCGCCGGCGCCAGGCGCAGCGAACAGTCTCCGAACTGGCCGCGTCCACCCGTCTGCTTCTTGTACCGCGCTCGACCGTCCGCCCGCCTCGTCAACGTCTCGCGGTAGGCGATCCGCGGCTGCTCGGTCAGCACACTCACGTTGTACTTCCGCTTGAGGCGCTCCAGCTGTACGTCGAGGTGAAGCTCGCCGAGCCCGCGGGCGATGGTCTGATGCAGCTCTGCGTCGAACTCGCCGTGAAACGTCGGGTCTTCTTCGTGCAGCTTCGGGAGCACCTCGCCGAGCTTGTCTTCGTCGTTGCGGGTCTCCCCCACGATCGCCACGGCGATCTCGGGCTTCGGGAAGGCGATCGGATCGAGGCGGAGGGGGAGGTCTTTCGAGCAGAGCGTGTCGTTGGTGTGCGTATGCTTCAGCTTCGCCACGACACCGACGTCGCCCGCGTGGAGCCGCGCGACCTCGAGCCTCTCCCTACCGAGCGGGATCGAGAGGTGACCGAGCTTCTCGGCCGCCCCATCGGAGCCGTTGACGACCTCCTCACCCGAAGTGACGGAGCCTGAGAAGACCCGGAAGAACGACAACTCGCCCACGTGGGGCTCGGTGGTCGTCTTGAAGACCAGTGCGGCGAACGGTCCGTCGTCAGCGCAGTGCAGCTCCGTCACCTGGTCGATACCTCGGCGCTGAGCGATTTCGCCGCCCGTCTCACCCGGGTGCGGAAACAACTCGACCATCTTCTTGAGGAGCGCGCGGGTGCCGTAGCACGTCTCTCCGCTCCCACAGAACAGAGGTACGAGTTCCCCGCGCGCCATCCCGCGGGCCATGGCTTCGAGAACCTCCTCGCGGGAGAGGCGGCCGCCCTCCAGATAGTGCTCGAGGTACTTTTCGTCGATCGTGGCCAGACGCTCCTGGAGCTCCGTCTCCCAGCGGTCGAACTGCTCCTTGAGGTCGTCGGGGATCTCGGCGTGATCGTATTCGCCGGTCTTCGTCCCCTGCTTGTAGAGGTGGGCCTTTTCGGAGAACAGATTGATGATGCCGTGAAAGTCGGCCCCCTGACCGATCGGGATCTCCACCGGAATCACACTCTTCGTCAGGCGCGCGCGAACGTCGCGGTAGACCGCCTCGAAATCGGCGTTGTCGCGATCCATCATCGAGACGAAGATCATGCGCGGCAGATTCCGCTCCTCGCAGTACTCCCACACCTTCTCGGTGCCGACCTCGACTCCCGCCGTCGCGGACACGACGAGGACCGCGGCGTCGGCTACGCGTGCCGCGGCTTTCGCCTCACCCGTGAAGTCGAGATAGCCCGGGGTGTCGAGCAGGTTGATCTTGGTCCCGTTCCAATCGGTCCATGCCGGCGTCAACTGGATCGAGATGCCGTGCGCCGCCTCTTCCGGCGTATGCATCGTGAGGGCATGACCGTCTCGGGCACTCTCGTGGCGCGAGGTGACCCCCGTCACCCATGCGAGGGCGTCGACGAGGCTGGTCTTCCCCGCCCCTCCATGGCCCAGGACAGCGACGTTTCGGATGTTCTCGGTCGGGTATTCTGCGGCTGACGCCATGCGTTCGGAGCTCCTCACTGGGACGAGGCCGGGGGGCGGACATCGCGCCCGCGCGATAGGGAGGGGCAGCCAGAATAGGCGGCGGCCGGGGCATGGGTCAAGACACCCCACACCCCCCTCGTCCCCCCGTGCGGGCGCAGCCTAGAAGCCGTCTCCTGCCGAGGCCGGAATCACCGCCCCTTCCGTCAGTTCACGGACCAGATCGGGCATCTGATAGACCGACGCCAGCGCCTCGAGAATCCCGCGCGCATCGACCGTGACCGACCGGTTCAGCTCAGGCAGGTAGATGTAGTCTCCAGGCAGGCTCTCGATGTTGCCGTCGAACACGACTCCGACGACCCGCAGGTCGGCATCGAGGACGGGTGAGCCGGAGTTGCCCCCGATGATGTCGACGGTCGAAACGAAGTTCACCGGTGTGGACAGATCGAGGTCGGCCGGCGGAGTCTGCCACCGGGGAGGGAGGTACCACGGCGACGACTCGGGATCGTCGAGGTACTCCGGCGCGAAGGCGTGATGGCGGTCGTACATGCCGTAGAAGGTGGTCGACACGGGCGCCTGGGTCCCGTTGTACGCGTATCCCGTCGCGATCCCGTCGGCGATCCTCAGCGAGAAGGTGGCGTCGGGCGGTACGTCGGTGCCGTAGATCTGGTATCGAGCGCGTCCCAGAAGCGCCGCGATCTCGGCCTCCCTCTGGCCGGCCTGTCCCACGACCTGCTGGAAACGCGCGAAGGCCGGGACGTAGAAGCCCACGAAACGGAGTGCCGGGTCGTTCACGTCGATCACCCCGGTGCGCACCGCCTCGACCGCCTGGGCCGAGTCGGCGAGTGCCGACTGGTCGACCAGCGCCGCCGCGGCCCCCTCGGGCGTACGACCACCGAGCAGGTTCAGGACCCAGCGTTCGCCCTGCCCGTATGCGTCGATGAAGTCCTGGATCCGGGCCTCGATGAGCATCTGATCGAGCACCTCGGGTCGGTCTCCGATGGCCATCAACTGCTCCATCAGACCCGCCGTGGCCGTCTCCGGGGCACCCTGCTGACGGGCGTTGATGATCTGGAAGGCGAGCAGCGCACGGTGCAAGGTGGGTGAGGCGTAGTCGCCGATGTTCAGCCCCAGGAAGGCACCGAATCCCTCCGGCGCCTCGCGCTTGCGCGTCTGGATATCGGCCAGCTCATCGATCAATCCACCGTGACTGGCCAGCAAGACGGGATCCGCTTCGATCGCTCGTTGGAAACTCCGCTCGGTATCCGCACGCCGCGCGAGGATGATCGGATCGGCCATCCCCTCGAGCTGCCCCGAGTAGGCCTTGTCGGAGTTCAGCAATCCGAACAGAACGTTCCGCAGGTCGTACTCCTCGGCATCGGCGGGGTAGGCCTCGATGTACTCCTCGAGCACGGCCGCACGACTGCGCAGGAACTCGAGCACCTTGCGATCCGAGACGTCTCGGCGGAACAGAAGCTCGGCGACGGTCTGAAGCCTCGACGTCGAGCCTGGATTCCCCACGATGAAGACCGGGTCACCGGGCGCCACACCGTCGGTCGCGAAGGGGAAGTACTCGTCGGTGCGGAGGGGGGCCCCCTCGTCGTCGTACACGCGGAAGAAGGCGAAGTCCAGATTGTAGCGCGGGTAGGTGAAGTTGTCGGGATCGCCGCCGAAGAACCCGATCTGAAGCTCGGGCGCCATCACCAGCTTCACATTCGTGTACGAGCGGAACACGTAGGCCGAAAACCGGCCCCCGTTGTACAGCGAGACGATCTCGACCTTGAACCCCGCGTCTTCTCCGCCGCGCTGCTCGAGCAGTCGCTCGATGATTTCATCCGACTTCTCGTCGATCTTCTGAGTCCGCGGATCTCCCGTCCGGTCGCCCACCGCCTCGTCCATCTCGGCCGTGACATCGACGATCGCCACCAGCTGATCGGCTTCGAAATCCTCCACGGGACGCTCGTCTTCGAGACTCTGGGCGTAGAAGCCGTCGTCGAGCAGGCTCTCTCCCTCACCGCTGACCTGCGACACGAAGTCGCGCGCACAGTGGTGGTTGGTCATGACGAGCCCGTGGGGCGATACGAAGCTGGCCGAGCACGACGGAATGCGGAGGGCGCCCAGCCGAGCCCGCGCGAACCAGGCGCTGTCGGCCTCGATCCCGTAGGTGTCCTGGAAGTAGTCGGCAGGCGGCACGTCGAACGTCCACATGCGCCCCTGATCGAACTCACCGGCTCTCACCGTGTCGAGCGACACCCCGAACGCGGTGCCGGTAACCACCTCGGTCGCCATGTCGACCACCTGCCCCGGTTCGGTATCGGTCTGCACCGGTTGGCGAGTACCGGCGTCGACCGGAGCCTCGGCCGGAGGGCCGTCGGCGGAGGGTGGGGGTCCGAGGTCGACCCCCGGCGCACGACCCGTTCCAGGCGGCGGTACCATCGTGGGCGCACACCCGATGAAGAAGAACGAGAGGGCGGACATCATGACGACGGGGACGAGCGCGCGGCGGGGCATCGACGATAGTGACATGACCAGGTGGGATGTGCCGGAGGCGGCGGGGGTGGGGTGTCGCGGATCTACGAATCCAGTATATGCCGGCGAGGGGCGTTGGATCCCCGCCCGAAACGACGACCGCCCCACCCGGGCGAACCGGGTGGGGCGGTCGATTCGACCCCGAAGACGATCGGGGCTCCTCTTCCGAGCTACGGTGTCGGCGGAAGAAGGACGGCGTCGATCACGTGGATCACGCCGTTGGCGGCCTCCACGTCGGTGACGACCACGTGGACCGTGTTCTGCGCACCCTCGATCTGCGGACCCTCTGCGGGCAGGCGCACCGTGATACCGCCACCCTGCAGCGTCGTGGCCATCAGGCCATCCGACAGGTCGCCCGCACGCACCTCACCACTCAGCACGTGGTAGAGCAGGATGTCGGCCAGGACCGCCGGATCCGTGGGGATCGCCGCCAGCTCGGCGAACGCCGCATCGGTCGGAGCGAACACGGTGTATCCCATGCCCGCGTTGTCCCCGCGCAGCGCACCTTCGAGACCGGCCGTCTGGACGGCGCCCACGAGGGTGCCAAACCCGTTGACGACGGCCTGATCGACGATGTCGAGGTTTTCCAGAAGTACGCCGTCGATCAGGTGAATGACCCCGTTTTCGGTCACGATGTCGGTCGCCACGATGTTGGCGCCGTTCACCTTCGGGCCGCCGTCGAGGTCGATCGTCACAGTGTTGCCTTCCACCGTCGCCACCTCGGCACCGTCGACCAGGTCGGCGGCCCGGATGTCACCGGGGATGACGTGGTAGGTCAACACCTTCTGAAGCAGAGCGATGTTGGCCGGCTCCAACAGACGGCCGAGCTGGTCGGCCGGAATCTGCGCGAAGGCCGAGTTGAGGGGCGCGAAGACCGTGAACGGTCCCGGACCCGACAGCACACCCGCCAGATCGGCCGCACCCACCGCCGTCACCAGCGTCGAGACCTCACCCTCGGTCGAGGCGCGCTCGACGATGTTCAGGCTCTCGAGCAGCACACCGTCGATCAGGTGGATCACACCGTTTTCGGTCACGATGTCGGTCGCCACGACGTTGGCGCCGT
>JANQNV010000045.1 GCA_028279425.1 Longimicrobiales bacterium
CTCGGGCGGCGGGTTGAACTGCGCCGCGGCGCGGATCTCGTCGTCCGTGACCTCGATCCCCCGACGGCGGAGTTCCTGACGGACCAGGATCTGGTTGACCACGTCGTCCCAAGCGGCGTCCTCGACCTCCGAGACCTGCTGGGAGGTCAGGGCGTCCTCCTGGGGCGCCTGAAGCTGGTCGAAGATTCGACGGTACGAGGCGTTGTAGTCGTCGAACGACACCCCCTCGCCGTTCACCGTCCCGATCTCACCCACGCCGAGTCCGCTTCGGCCCGTGATGTCCATTCCCCACTCGAACACCATGAGAGCCACGAAGGCGAGTGCTGTGATCAGCATGATCCACTTCGTGTTCTCACGCATCTGACGCATCATAGGCCGGAAACTCCTCGGCGATACCATCGAACGACCCGTGACGGGTCGGCTGGAAAACGACGGGCCCCCGAAGCGGGAGCCACCACTTGTATAAAGCGTGAAAAGCTAACGGGTTCCCAAATGGCCCTCAACTCCTTTCGTTGACACGTTTTTCCCGTAATCCCTATCTTCCTGCGACCTCCGAGGCGCCCCCACACGGCAGCCCCCACCTCCCTTTTCCGGAGTTTTCCTTGCTCGACTCACCGCAGCAGGAGATCGAGATCCTCGAGGGGGTCATGGGTTCTCCCCGTGACCCGGACAGCCGAGCATTCGCGCCGCTCGCGGACGCGCTCCGGCGCGCCGGCGAACTCGACCGTGCGACGTCCGTGATCGAGGAGGGTGTCGGGCGGCATCCGGAGTTCGCGTCCGGTTGGATCGCCGCGGGTCGGGTCCACCAGGACGCGGGCCGCTCGGGTGAGGCCGCCGACGCCTTCGGGCGTGCGGCCGGCCTGGACGAGGAAAACGCGGTCGCGCTGATGGGGGTGGGGGCCCTGGCCGAAGCGGCCGACGACGTCGAGGGTGCGCTCTCCTACTACCGGCGTGCGTTCGAACTCGACCACATGGACCCCAGCCTCCAGGAGCGCATCGAGCTCCTCGAGATGGCGCCCCCGTCGGCTCCGGCCGAGGTCGAGACGCCCGCCGAAGAGGCGCCCGCCCTGGACATGGACGCGTTGGCGCCCGAGGCGCCGGCCGAAGAGGAGCCGGTCTTGGATATGGGGGCGTTGGCGCCGGAGGCCCCCGT
>JANQNV010000052.1 GCA_028279425.1 Longimicrobiales bacterium
CTCCTTGCCGTAGCTATCGCTACGCCGCGTCGTTCCGCCTCGCCCCCGCGGCGCCTCCGCACCCTCGGCGGTCACCAGACTTTGGCGACACTACACTGGGGCCCGCTGCCGGCGAGGGCGCTCGCTGGCGGTGTTCGGTCGGGGGTCCGTATGTTGGACGCACGCCCCACGGGTTCACCTCGCTCCGGAGCTCCGCCATGAAGCCCGCCGCCGCCGGATGGTTCGCGCAGAGGTCCTTGGCTCTGGCGGGTTTCCTGCTGTTGGCCGGTGGCGAGCTCCGAGCCCAGACGATCCTCGGCAGTGTGCGGGATGCGTCGGCCGTCGTGCCCGGCGCGGTCGTCCGCCTTCTGGACGCCGAGCATCGAATTCTGGAGCGCGTCGAGGTCGACGCGAACGGCCGATTCGAGTTGAGACCCGAGGGGCCCGGTCGCTACCACGTTCTGGTCGATGCGCCCGGCTTCGCGTCGGATCTCTCCGCTCCGATCCGCGTGCGTGAAGGGGCCCTGGTCGACCACTCGGTGGTGCTGACCCCGGTGGGGGCCAGCTCCGAGCCCGTGGCGATCCTGGAGGCCGACGACCTCGCGCAGGCCTGCGGCGCTGCAGGGGCGAGCAGCCGATGGGATCGCGGGATCGTCGTGGGTCAGGTGCGCGACGCCGAGGGAGAGACCCTTCGTGGGGCGTGGGTGAGCGCCGAATGGGACGAGCGGGGGCGACGGGTGCGGAGCGAGGGCCGGTCGGGGGTGGACGGACTCTACATCCTGTGCGACGTCCCCTCGGAGATCGAGGTGCGGCTGCGCGCGGCGATCACGGACCGGTTCTCGCCCGATACGCCGGTCGAGCTGACCTCGTCGGCGATCCATCGCGTCGACCTCGCGCTCCCCTCCCAGGTGACGGGCACCGACGGCCGGCTGCTCGGTCGCATCGTCGACGTGGGAAGTGGAACGGGCGTCGCCCTGGCCGAGGTCGCGATCGCCGGCACGTCGCTGCGTAGGATCACGGATTCCAACGGTCACTTCGCCTTCGATTCGGTGCCCGCGGGGCTACACGAGATCCGCGTTGCGCAGTTGGGGTATGCGGCGCGCGAGGTGGCGGTCGCCCTGGCGCCGGATCGCGGGCACGGGGTGGAGATTCCCCTGGCGCGCCAACCGATCGAACTCGATCCGGTGGTGGTGTCGGTGCGGAGTGCGCGGTGGTACGGCAACATGAGGGCCTTCCAACGCCGCATGCTGACGGCGGGCGGCACCTTCTTCGCGAGGGCGGAGATTCGGCGTCTCGAACCCACGCGCCTGGTCGATCTGCTCCGGCGTGTGCCGGGGGTTCGGATCGTGGCCAACGGGCTGCAACCGCCCTCGGTGCGGATGCGCGGGCGGACCTGTGACCCGGAGTTGGTCGTGGACCGGGTCCGGACCCGCGATCGCGCGCTTCTAGAGGATCTGCGTGGGGTCGACCTCGAGGCCGTCGAGGTCTACCGCAGCGCGGCCGAGGACCCCGGGGAGTTCACGCGCCCCGGCCGCTGTGGGGCGATCGTCGTGTGGACCCGGAGAGCCGTGGTGTGAGTCGGCCGAGTTGGATCACCGTGGCGCTCTGGCTCGTCACGGCCGGGGGGCTCGCGGCCCAGCCCCCCGCGCGGTCGTTCGTGACCGGAATCGTGGTGGGCGCCTACTCGCAGGCCCCGGTCGAGGGCGCCGAGGTGGCCCTTCTCGATGCCGCGGGCCGTGTGGTGGGTACGGCCGTGTCGGGCGTCGAAGGGTTGTGGGGGCTCGAGGACGACGCACTGGCCTCGGTCACCGACGTGCGTGTGCGGGCGCCGGGGTACCGCGAGTGGAGGTCCGACGGCGACGTGCTGGGGCGTGGGCTGCGCTCGGAGCTGTTGCGTCCAGGGGAGTCGCCGCCCCGGGTGTACGTGCCGCCGACCGATGACGAGGTGCGTGACCGCTGCGCAGTCGACGCCGACTCCACCTCGGCGATCCTCGCCGGCCGGTTGATCGACGACGCCTCCGGGGCGGGTCTCCCGGGATTCGAGGCCTTTGCCGACTGGGGGGCGCCGGAGCTGCCGCGTATCGCGGTAGGGGCCACGATGCAGGTCACCTCGTTCGCCACCGTCAGCGAGGAGGAGGGCTGGTTCTACTTCTGCGCGATTCCGACGGAGGGCCCCGTCCGCGTCATCGGACGCGCCGGGGCCCTCGGTGCCGATTCGGTCGAGGTGACGCTCGCGCGCGGCGTCGTCAACCGGGTCGAGGTGCGGCTGGACCTCGGCGGTGGAGGCCCTACTCCGCTCCCATGAACGGGTAGCGGTAGTCGGTCGGTGGGTCGAAGGTCTCCTTCAGCGAACGGGCGCTCACCCATCGGAGGAGATTCATTGCCGAGCCGGCCTTGTCGTTCGTGCCCGAGGCGCGTGAGCCCCCGAACGGCTGCTGGCCGACCACCGCGCCCGTCGGCTTGTCGTTGACGTAGAAGTTGCCAGCGGAGTGCCGCAGGGCGTCCATGGCTTCCCGAGCGGCCGCGCGGTCGTCGGAAAACACGGCGCCCGTCAGAGCGTACGGCGACGTCGTATCGACCAGCTTCAGCGTCTCTGCCCACGCCTCGTCGGGGTAGACGTAGATGGTCAGGACGGGGCCGAAGAGCTCCTCGCACATCGTTTCGTAGCGCGGGTCTCGCGAGAGAAGGAGGGTGGGCTCGATGAACCAGCCCTTCGAGCGATCGTGACCGCCGCCGGCGAGCACCTCGACGTCGTCGGAGTCCTTCGCCCGGTCCAGGTACGACGACAGCTTCACGAAGGCCTTTTCGTCGATCACGGCGCCCATGAAGTTGCGGAAATCGGCGGGATCCCCCATCCGGATGCCCCGCGTCGTCTCGATGAGCGAGTCCTTCATCCGGGCCCAGACGCTTTCGGGCACGTAGGCGCGAGACGCCGCCGAGCACTTCTGTCCCTGATACTCGAAGGCTCCGCGAATCATCGCGGTGCGCAGGGCGTCGGGGTTGGCCGACGGATGGGCGATGATGAAGTCCTTACCCCCCGTTTCCCCGACGATGCGCGGGTAGGAGCGGTAACTCGAGATCGCCGCCCCGATCCGCTCCCAGAACATCTGGAACACACCCGTGGAGCCCGTGAAGTGGAGCCCGGCGAAGTCCGGGTGGGCCAGGACGGTGTCGGTGATCGCGACAGAGTCGCCGGGAATGAAGTTGATGACCCCGGCCGGAAGCCCGGCCTCCTGGAGCAACCGCATGATGAAGTAGTTGCTCAGCACCGCGGTGTGCGAAGGTTTCCAGAGGACCACGTTGCCCATGAGCGCGGGGGCACCCGAGAGATTCCCACCGATGGAGGTGAAGTTGAAAGGCGACACGGCGTAGATGAAGCCTTCGAGCGGGCGGTACTCCGAGCGGTTCCACATCCCCGGTGCGGAGCGGGGCTGCTCGGCGTAGATCTCTTCGGCGAAGTGGCAGTTGAATCGCCAGAAGTCGATGAGCTCGCAGGCGGCGTCGATCTCGGCCTGATGCACGGTCTTGCTCTGCCCGAGCATCGTGGCGGCGTTGATCGTGTCGCGCCAACGGGGCGACACCAGGAGGTCGGCTGCCCGCAGGAACACGGCGGCCCGGTCCACCCACGCCATCCGAGACCAGGTGTCCCACCCCGCACGGCCGGCCTCGATGGCCCTCTGCACATGCTCCGGTCCAGCCCCGTGGTACCGGCCGAGCACCTTCGCGTGGTCGTGGGGCGAGCGAACGTCGTGCACATCGTCGGTCCAGACGTCATCGCCGCCGATGATGCAGGGGATCTCGGTGACCTCTTGCGCCATCTCGGCGAGTCGAGCCTTCAGCGACGCCCGTTCGGGGGTGCCCGGGGCGTAGCTGAGAACCGGTTCGTTGATCGGAGCGGGGATGCGGATCGAGCCGTTCATGTGGGCCTTGCGTGAGGGGGAATCCAGGCGGCGAAATCTCACCGCGCACCGGACCTTCCGCAACTGCACGGGGCGCCTTTCGGGCGTTAGGGTGTAGGCGCTCGCGAAGGCCGTTCCCACCCCAACGAATCCACCCTACATGGCCCACGATTCCGAAGCGCTCCAGCAGGCCGTCGCCGCTGCACTCATGTCCGTTACCGACCGAGCCGGAGGCGGTCCGGGCGAAGAGCGGGTCCGCGATCTCACGGTCTCCGACGAGGGCAGGGTCAAGTTCAGCGTCCAGCTGCGCCCCGACGATCCCGGAGGGCTGGTCAAGGAACTCCGCGCCGCGGCGGAGGCCGTCGACGGGGTCGAGGCGGTCAAGGTGAACGTCCAGCTGCCCCGAAGCCCGGGGCCCAGCGGTGGGTCGGGTGGGGGAGGCGGCCTGAAGCCGGGTTCGGTGCCGGCCCCAACGCCGCGCCCGGGCATTCTCGCCGACACGAAGCACGTCGTGGCGGTGAGCTCGGGCAAGGGGGGCGTGGGCAAGTCGATGGTGAGCACGAATCTCGCCGTTGCGCTCGCCAAGCAGGGATTGAAGGTCGGGCTGCTCGACGCCGACATCTACGGCCCCAACATTCCGCTCATGTTCGGCGAGACCCGCCGGCCGCAGGTGATCGGCGCGAAAGGTCAGGAACGCATCGCCCCGCTGGAGCAACACGGCGTTCGGCTGATGAGTCTGGGATTCCTGCTCGAGAAGGAGCAGCCGGCCATCATGCGCGGCCCGCTGATCGCCGGGATCCTCAAGCAGTTCCTGGAACAGGTCGAGTGGGGATCGCTGGACGTCATGGTGGTCGACATGCCCCCGGGGACCGGAGATGCGCAGCTGTCGCTGGTGCAGACGATCGATCTCGACGGCGCCGTGATGGTGACCACCCCTCAGGAGGTCGCGACGGGTGATGTGCGCCGAGGCATCAAGATGTTCGAACGCGTCAACACGCGCGTCCTCGGGATCGTCGAAAACATGGCGGGATTCACCTGCCCGAGCTGCAACGACGTGTTCGACCTCTTCGGACGGGGAGGGGGAGAGGCGCTGGCCGAAGAACTGGGGTTGGGATTCCTCGGTCGGATCCCCATCGACCCGTCCGTGCGGGAGGCGGGCGACCAGGGGAGGCCCACGGTCGTGTCCGCACCGGACTCACCCGCGGCCTACGCCCTCATGGAGATCTCCCGCCGGGTCATCGGCGCCGTCCGCGACGGCGACGAATAGCCGCGACGGGCTCCTACCGGATCAGTTGCCGCCTTCCAACCAGCGTTGGTCGGCGGCGCTGATCCCCTTGCGGGACCTGCGGTCGAGCACCTTCACGATCCCCCATCCAATGAGCATGATCGGGGCGACCTTGAAGAGCAGGAAGGCGGCCAGCGAACCGACGAGCCCAATGACCGAGCCAACGACCGAAAGGACGATGCCGGCCACGATGAGGGTCGCCAGACCCACGGCGAAGAATGTCAGCAGGGTTCCGAGCATCGGGATCTCTCCATCTGATCGCGGCATCCTTGCGCGCCGCGTCTAAACTCACTACGCCGCAGACGGCGAGAAAGATTCGTCAGCGGAGCCAGACCACCTTGACCGTGCCGAAGGCGGCCTCGACGTCCACGGTAACCTGCCGGTCGGCGGTTGCCCAGTCGTCGGAGTACCATGCGTCGCCTTTGCGATCCATCTCGGGGGCGTCGAGGGAGGTGAGAAAGGCCTGCTTCACCAGCTTGACCCCGAGGCCGTCGGGGATCCGCAGCTCGAGCGATCCGAGTCCCATGCGGACCTCGATGTCGGAGTCGCGTTCCCACGCGCCCGTCAGGTCCAGGATGACCTCACCGACCCCCGCCTCGATCTCGAAGCGGTCGGCATTCAGGTTGCCGAGGCCCTCACCGGTGAACTGCGCCGCTCCCACGGCGATACGCGCATGCCGTAGCCGCTCCCGATTCGGCCGCGAGACCGTCATGCGCGTCTCGGACGCCCCGGTCTCGACGTCGAGGTCGGTGAGCCGTAGACCGCCGACGTCCACTTCGGCGAGACCGGCCCCGAACTCGAGCGACAGGTCGAGCGGGACTTGCGTCGAAAGCGCGACGTTCATGCGCGCCTGGTTGTCGTCGGAGTTGATCCGGAGATCCCGTCCGGTGCCCTCGATGCCGAGGCGCAGACGCCGGCCGTCGAAATCGGTCACCGGCTCGAAGGCGTCTTCGTCGTATCGGAGCTCCATGCTGTAGAGCGTTCGACCCGACGCAGGTTCGAGCCGAAGGACGCCGGCCGCATGTCGCAACTCGACGTCGAGGCGCGATTCGTCCGACAGCTGACGGGACACCGCCGTCGTGCGCCATTCCTGGGCCTCGAGGGGGGACGCCCACGTCACCCCCACGGCGAGGACAGCGCCGGTGATGGCGCGCAGGGCGCTACCGATCACCGCCGGACTCCCGCTCGTCGGGGTCGACGTCGGCTCCAGCGTCCGCTTCGGCGTCGTTGCCCGAGCCTTCGCTCGACTCGTCGCTCGTGCCGGACTCGTGGTGATCGGCCGCGGGCGACGCATCTTCGTCGTCGTGAACCTCGATTTTGACCTCGACCTCGACGTCGAGCGGCGCCGCGTCGGCCTCGGACGTCGCATCCATCGCCTCGTCCCACAGGTCTTCGGCCGAGGTGCGGCGGCGGCGGGTGTCGGGTCCGAACAGGTCGTCGTCGAAGAATTCGGGTCGGCGCCCCGCTCGCGTGAGCAGGACCGATCCGAAGCCCATCAGCGCCGCGATCATACCGAGCATGAACCCGGTGACCCGCAGGAGAACTTCCAGCGCGCCCGTCCACGGGAACACGCTGACCAACTCGGCCGCGATCATCGGGCTGCTCAGCGCGAGCGCACCGCCCGCCATGAGCGTCACGGGGTTGGAGAGCCGTACCCACCCCATGTAGGGGAACCGCTGACGCGACACCCACGCACCCACGTTCCGGGCGACGGCCAGGTATCCGAGGCCCCCTCCGACCACGACGGCGACCGGGAACAGCGGAATCCAGAGGATGAGCGCCGGGATCCCGATGATCGAGATGGCGAGGGCCACGATTCCGAGCACGAAGGCGGGCAGGATCAGGAAGGCGCCTGCGACACCGACGGACAAGGCACGGCCGGGCGTGCGACGTGCGGTTTCGGCCACGCCGTCGAGATTCGGGCCGGCGAAGTGCGACACGGCCGCACCGATGATCGCGAGGACCAGAACCATGAAGAGGTTCGCGATCGCGCCGCCGATGCCTCCGAAGACCCGACCGAAGAACGACTCACCCCGGCGGCGATCCGGACTCCGACCCATCTCGGATCGGATCTCGGAGCGGATCTCGCTGCGGATCTCGTCGCGCAACCGCCGCTCCACGTCGCCCTGCGCCGCGGAGATCCGAACGACCTCACCGTCGATGTCGGCGCCCTGGTCGATGATCCTTCCGTCGGAGTACCGAATGTCTCCGTCGACCTCCGCGTTGGGCGCGAGGCGGATGTCGCCATCGATGACGACCACGTCGCCCCGGACACGACCGGCGACCTCGAGGTCGGCATCGACCACGAGGACGGTGGCCTCGACCACGTCATCGGCCTCGACGCGGAGGTCGTCCCCGATCGAGAGCCGGACATCGTCGAGGTCGAGGTCCTCGAGGGCCTCGGCCAGCCCTTGCAGCGATTCCGCGCGATCGAGGAGCGACACGAGCGAGCGCAGGGCGATCCCGGCCGACTCCTGCGGCGAGTCCACGGTCTGGCCGCGGTCGCCCCGCAGGGCATCTTCGAGAGCCGAGTCGATCTGAACCGCGACGTCGAGCGACGACGCGGAGAGGTCGTCGGGGGGAGACCAGTCGGTCAGCGTGCGAGCGAGGGGCCCGTCGTCGAGAGATACGGCGAAGCCCAACAAGCTACGCCACGCGGCGTCGAGCTTGCCCCCCGAGGTGAAACGTCCGACGACCTCGCCGTCGATGACGACGTCGCCTCCCGAGAAGGTGATCGAGAGCGATTCCCGGTCGGCGAACTCGAGCTCGAGCGCCGCACTGCGCCCCCCGACGGACACCGTCTTGGAGACCACACGATTCTGGGCCTGGGCCTCGACCGCGAGCGACGACAGCGCCATGACCCCGGCGAGCAGGGCGGCGCGTCGAGCTACGACACGAACCGAATCAGCGAGAAACATGCGCATAGGGGCGGCTCGCGGGTTGCGAAGCAATGAGGAAACGGTACACGACCCAGAGGGCACCGAAGGTGAGGCCCGACAGCACCGTTGCCGCGCCAGCGGCGACCATGGGCGTCGAGAGCGACTCGGCGACGACGCTCGCGGCTCCACCCAAGCCCGCCGCATCGAGGGCGGAGACGACCTGTGCGGACAGCCCACCGACGAGACCCGAGGCCTTCAGGCGTGCGAAGGCGAGCAGGTTGCCGAAGGTCACCAGCGGACTCGCGAAGACGGCCTGAATCATCAGGGCGATCACGACCGCCGGCGCAGTGGCGAGCCCCATCAATGCGGCCCAGCCCTGGCGCGTCGACGGAGTCCGCGTCCGCGCCCAGGCCGCAACGCGCCCCCAGCGGGTCGTGGGAGCCATCGCCACCGCAGCCATCTGCTCGACCCGCCATGCCGCCATGACCCGAAGCCCGAACTCGGGGCTCGGGCTGTACGGGGGGAGGGCGTCGAGCGCCTGGCCGACGCGCCGCAGGGCGGCGAGCTCGGACCGGCACACGGCACAGGTATCCAGGTGCGTGTCGATCCGCGTCGCCGTGCGAGCCGCGAGGCGACCCTCCAGGTAGTCCTGGAGTGGGCCGGAGCCGATGTGGGCACCGGCGACTCCGGACGCCTGGGCCGAGCGGCTCGCTCGGCGGCGCACCGACCCCTCGGCCGGGAGCGCGTCGAGAATACGTGCCCGAAACGCCGGAGAGGGCGAAAACGCATCGAGGTCGTCGAGGTCGTCGAACAGAAGCTGCCACGCCTCGAACTCCGCCCGGCTCCGCGCACACGACTCCAGGCGCCGTTCGAAGGCGGAGGCCTCCTCGGCGGAGAGTTCTCCGTCGAGATAGGCCTGCATCTCCTCTGGGCGCAGGGGGTCGGACGTAGGTGTGCTGCTCACGATAGCCGCTCGTTGTTTCGACGGTTCGACTCGCATGCCCCTACGAAAACCGCGGCGTCGCAGTTTCGCTGCCATCCCTTCGTGGCGCGCCTCATGGGGCGAGGTGGGCGAGGGACTTCTTGAGCTCGTTCCGGGCGCGGTGGATGTACGTCTTCACCGTGCCGAGGGGGAGCCCGAGGGTGTCGGCGATCTCCTCGTAGCTGTAGCCCTCCACGTGGCGCAGCAGAACGACCGTGCGGTACTCGGGGCGCAGGAGCCCGATCGCCTCCTCGATCTCACTTCCGAGCTCGCGGTTCTCCACGAACGCGTCGGGCCGCTCCTGGTGGTCTTCCAGCACCAGGCGGGTCCGCGCCTCCTCCTGGGCATTCGATGCGTGGGGAGACCCGTGGATGGACACGGTGTCGAGCCGACGCTTGCGCAGATAGTCGATCGTGTGGTTGTTGGCGATCTTCAGGATCCAGTTCGAAAACTTGAACGAAGGATTGTAGGATCCGATCGCATTGAAGGCCCGGATGAAGGCCTCCTGGGCGAGGTCTTCGGCGAGGGAGCGGTCCCGAACCATTCGGAAGACGAGCGAGAAGATGGGGCGCTCGTAGCGAGCGAGGAGCTCGCGGAACGCACCTTCGCGCCCCTGGACCGCTTGCGCGGCCAGGTCACGGTCTTCGAGTCGGGCGTAGTCGTTGGCGGACAGGGTCGCCGCTCCCCGTGCGGACGTGTTCGCTCGGGGTACGGAACCGTCGGCCGTGGTCGCAGATGGGTTGGCCATGGCGATGGCTCCTACGGGATCGACTCGCTCCAGGTTTCGGAGAGATGGAACCCGGCCCCCGGCTCGGGTAGGAAGGGTGCTTCCGAGCCGTTGGTCGGAAGGTACCCCTCGACCGTCTTGCTGCAATGCCCACGACGCCCGAAGCCATTCCCTCCCGAGGTCAGGATCGGGAGCGACAGGTCCAGACCATCTTCTCGGAGATCGCCCCTCGCTACGACCTCCTGAACCACGTCCTGTCGATGAATGTCGACCGTGCGTGGCGGCGGAAGGCCGTGGATTCCCTCGAGTGGACGCGGCAGCCGGACGGCACCTTTCTCGACGCCTGCGCGGGCACCTTCGACTTGAGCCTCGAACTCGCGCGGCGACCCGAGTTCCGGGGTCACGTGATCGCTTCCGACTTCGCCCGGCCGATGTTGGTGGCGGGGCAGGACAAGCTCGGCGGCCGCGCCGTGGCTCCCGTGTGTGGAGACTCCTTGCGACTCCCCTTCGCCGACGACACCTTCGATGGAGCGACGGTGGGGTTCGGAGTGCGCAACCTCTCCGATCTGGATCAGGGCTTCCGCGAATTC
The DNA here is from genome assembly GCA_028279425.1 of Longimicrobiales bacterium. GTDB lineage: Bacteria > Gemmatimonadota > Gemmatimonadetes > Longimicrobiales > Gaopeijiaceae > Gaopeijia. The sequence continues at coordinate 10,342 of JANQNV010000052.1, forward strand.
CACCGGGTTCTGCGCCCGGGCGCCCGGCTGGTCGTGCTCGAGTTCACGGTCCCACCAAATCGCTTGGTGCGAGCCGGTTACATGGCGTATTTCACCCGGATTCTACCGATCGTGGGGCGGGTCGTATCCGGCCATCCCTGGGCGTACACCTACCTCCCGGAGTCGGTGAAGGAGTTCCCCGGGCCGGATGAACTCGCGCGCCGCCTGGAGAGGGCCGGATTCGCCGAGGCCGGCTACTCGCTCGTCACCCTGGGGATCGCGGCGATCCACTGGGCCCGGAAGTAGGCCGGTCGGGGTCGAGGAGCGTCACGGGCCCGAACCCGAGCGACTCGAGCGGCTGGTCGAACCGGTCGGGGTCTCCGACGACGAGGATCGTGAAGGCGCCGGGGTCGAGGTGTCGTCGAAAGGTGTCGTGCACGTCCGCAGGTCGCACACTCTGCATCCCGTCCACGTATTGCCCCAGCCAGTCGGCCGGAAGTCCGCCCGCCTCCTGCGCCATGCGTCGTGCCACGATCTGACCGGCCGACTCGAAGGCGAAGACGAAGCCGTTGACGAACTGATCGACCGTGTCGTCGACCTCGGACGTGCTCGGCGGCTCCCGGCGCACATCGTTCATGATGTCGAGGATGAGGTCGATGGCGGCCACCGTGGTCGCCGAGCCGGTCCGGGTCGTTGCGCCGATGAGGCCGTCATACCGCTCCGGCGCGGTCCAGAGGGAGGTGGCGGAGTAGGCCAGCCCCTCCTCGGTTCGGACGCGCCCCAGGAGGCGGCTCGAAAAGCCGTTGGCGCCGAGGATCGAGTTGCCGATCCGGGAGGCGAAGAAGTCCCGCGTGGTGTCCTGCCTCAGCGCCGTCGCATGCGCCATGACGATGGTGCTTTGATCGAGTGCCTTCGGGATCAGGAAGATCCCGGCTTCTCGACGGATGTCGGGGAGCGGGGCCCTGGGTACCTCGCTCGGACACGAGGGCAGCTCGGCGAGCATCGCATCGAGGCGCGACCGAGCCTCGCTCCAGTGGAGATCGCCAGCGACGCCGATCACCAGCCCCTCGCGGCAGACGATGCGTCGGTAGAGGTCTCGGACGCGCGAAGTCGTGAGTCGTTCCGGCGCGAGATCGGCCGCCGTCAGTTCCCACCCGATCGGATGGTCGCCGTACATCAGACGGTTGAACTCCGAGAAGGCGAGCCGACCGGGATCGTCGACCCGGCGGCGCATGGACTCCAACTCGCGGCCCCGCCACACCTCCAGCGCGGCGGAGTCGAAGGCCGGTCTCACGAGCATCGACCACCACACGGCGAGCGCCTCGTCGAGGGAGGAGCGGAGTGTGTTGAGGGACGACGAAATCGAGTTCCCGCCACCGCCGAAGCTCATCTGAAGCGCGAGAGACTCGATCGCGACGTCGAGGCTGTCGGCGTTCGCGTCGACCGTGCCGCCCGTACGAAGGAGGGAGGGGAGGGCCGTGCCCGCCGCGTAGTTCTCGATCCCGAAACGTCCGTACCCGCCATCGAACCGCAGGAAGACGTCGACGATCGGGAGGGCCGGATCGTACAGATGAAACACCTTCACGCCGGCCACCTCGTGTTCGTCGACGCTGGGCGGCGTGAACCGCAAGGGTTCGAAAGCCAGGCCGTCGACGAACGCCCGCTCGGGGAGAGGGGCGTTCTGGGCTCCGACCTCGGGCGCGAATCCGACTCCGACTCCGACGGCGAGGAGCGCCCAGAGGCGCGACCGGCGCGAGACGCTCACCGGGCCTCCTCGGGCACGAGGACGGCGACCGTGAGGTTGCTCCGGTCGAAGTACCGCTCCACCACCCGCGTGATGTCGTCGGGGGTCACATCGGTGAGACGGTCGGTGAGCTCGAAGGTCGCTCGCCAGTCGCCCAGCGCCGACGCGGAGCTCGCGAGCTGGAAGGCGAGCCCCAGATTCGACCGCAGTTGCCGCACCCGCCCGGCCGCGACCTGCCGCTGGACCCGAGCGACCTCCTCGATCGTCGGAGGCTCGCGCCGCATCCGGGCCAGCTCCTCCTCGACGACCTCCATCACCTCGTCCGGTGTGTGAGGGGCCCGGGTGCTCACGTCGAGTGTGAACAGATTCGGAAACATGTCGCCGGGACCGCGGCTGGCGCTCACGAAGGTGGCGAGTCGGTCGTCCATGATGAGCCGACGGTGCAGCCGCGAGGTCCGACCGCCGGTCAGCAGGGCGCTGAGGACGGCGAGGGCGGGGGTGTCGTCGTGGAGCACCGAAGGCACCCGCCAACCCATGCGCAGGCTGGGCCGAGCGTCGAACTCGACCTCCACACGGCGCATCCCCCGCTGGGCCGGCTCACGGGTCAACACGGGCTCGGGTCGTTCCCCTGGGGCGATGTCGCCGAAGTAGCGCTCGGCCCAGCCGGCGAATCGATCGGGGTCGAGGTCGCCGACGATCGCCACGGTGGCGTTGGACGGCCCGTAGTACCGCCGGTAGTAGGACTCGATCTGCGCACGACTCAGCGACTGGAGGTCGGCCATCGTCCCGACCACGGGCTGGCCGTAGGGGTGGATCGAGAATGCCGCGGCCAGGTGCGCCTCGTAGAGGAGGCCGCCGGGATTCGTGTCGACCCGAAGGCGCCGCTCCTCCATCACCACGTTGCGCTCCGCGAAGAACTCACGGAACACCGGGTTGCGCATGCGGTCGGACTCCAGGGCGAACCAGAGTTCGGCGCGGTTGGCGGGAAGCTCGACGAAGTAGTTCGTCGCCTCCGACGAGGTGGTGGCGTTGAGTCCGCGCGCGCCATTGCGAGACAGGATCCGGTCGAACTCGTTGGGCACCACCAGGGCTCGCGCGGAGTCCTCCATCTCTTCGACTCGTCGTGTCAGTCCGGCGATGCGCGACGAGTCGGGACGGAGCGCGGCGCGCTCCGCGAGGATCGTGTCGTGCACCGCGTCCATCCGGGCGAACCAGATGCGCTCGGCCGCGACGTCGAGTGTGCCGATCTGCGTCGTACCCTTGAACAGCATGTGTTCGAGGAGGTGGGCGATGCCGGTTCGACCCGGGACCTCGTTGACCCCCCCCACCGCATATTCCACGACGAAGGCGACCGTCGGGGCGCCGGGGCGGGGCACGAGCAGGAACCGCATCCCGTTGTCCAGCCGGATGTCGCGCACCGGGAGTTCGAGGCCGGACTGCGGGGCCGTCTGCGCGACCGCGGGGAGGGCGAGGGCCGCGGCGACCGCCGCGACCAGGAGGGTCGGCACCACGGCGGTGCGGACGAGCGCGGCGAGCGTCCTCACGATGCCCGTGCGGCCCACGCGGCGTCGTCGATCATCGGCTGGCACGACGGGCAGAAGAAGGCCGAGCGGTTTCCGAAGACGATCCGCTCCACCGCGTCGTCGCACCGGTGGCAGGGCTGCTCTTCGCGCCCGTACACGTCGAGCCGGTGCACGAATTCGCCCGACGCACCGTCGGCGTTCCGGTAGTCCCGGATGGTGGTGCCCCCCGCCTCGACGGCTGCGCCGAGCACGCCGCGGATCCCGGCGTGGAGCGCCGTCGCCTCGTCGCGGGTGACCGTGACGCCTCGACGCGCGGGGTGGATCCCGGCCCGGAAACAGGCCTCGCAGGCGTAGATGTTGCCCACGCCGGCCACCTTGCGCTGGTCGAGGAGCCAGCTGCGGACCGGGCTGCGCGAGCGGTGGAGTCGCTCGAACAGATCGTCGGGGGTAAAGGCGTCGGTCAGCGGTTCGGGACCGAAGGTCGCGTCTCGCTCGGCCCACTCGCCCGGATCGAGCGCCTCGACACAACCGAATCGTCGAACATCGTCGAAGACGAGGCGGCCGGTGTCGAGCCGAAAGGTGACCGCCGGATGCGTGGGGCGCGGAGGGTCGTGGGGGCCGAGCCCCAGGGGGGCCAGCCATCCGGTCATTCCGAGGTTGATCACGATGACGCCGTCGTCCAGGAGCAGCACCACGTTTTTCGCCCGCCGCCCCACGGCTTCGATCCGGCGCCCCCGGACGCGGTCACGAAAGCGCCGCGGCCGCACGCGCAGAATGTCCGGCTTGTGCACGCGGGCCTGGACGATCGAGCGGCCGACGAGCGCCGGCCGCAGGCCACGCACCAGCGTTTCGGCCTCAGGCAGCTCGGGCATGTCTCGTCTAGAGCTTCACCGCGGTGCCGGCGCACGTGACCATCAGCATCCCATTGCCGGCGCCGAGGACCTCGTAGTCGATGTCCATACCGAGCACGGCGTCGGCCCCGATCTCGCGGGCCCGCTCGGCCATCTCGCGAATCGCCTGTTCGCGCGCGTCGTGCAGGGCCCGCTCGTAGGCGGCCGAGCGCCCGCCGACGATGTCGCGCACCGAGGCGAGGAAGTCCTTGAGGATGTTGGCCCCGACGATGGTCTCGCCGGTAACGACACCGAGGTAGTCCTGGACCGGGCGACCTTCGAGTGTGGGGGTCGTGCTGATGATCATGCTCTATGCCTCGACCGAGTTCATGTGGGTATGGAGGTGCTTCCGGTGGGGTCGGCCCTTTCGATCCGGGCCAGTTCCCGCCACCCGATGTCCCTACGTAGCTGGGCCCCCTCGAACTTCACTGCGTCGGCGGCGGCGCGGCTCCGGGCGGCGGCCTCGACGAGGGTCTCTCCCCAGCCGGTGCAGGTGACCACGCGCCCCCCCGACGTCTCCAGACCCGTGGCGCCGGCACGCGTTCCCGCGTGGAACACCACGACGCCATCCTCGGGCACCCCGTCGAGGTCGATCGGGAGCCCCCGGGGCCCCGAACCCGGGTACCCCGCCGACGCCACGACCGTGGTGACGGCCGACCCCTCTCGGAAGCGGGGACGGAGTCGGTCCAGTCCGCGTCCGTCGACGGCCGCCATCAGCAGATCCAGAAGCGAACTCTGGAGCAGGGGGAGCACCACCTGGGTCTCCGGGTCGCCGAACCGACAGTTGAACTCGACCACCTTGGGGCCCTCGGGGGTCAGCATGAGCCCGAGGTAGAGGAGTCCCTGGAAGGGGGAGTCGCGTCGGGCCATCCCTCGAAGGACCGGGCGAAAGATCCGCTCGCGGACCTCGGTCATGAGCTGCGGCGTCGCGATCGACACGGGCGCGAAGGCGCCCATGCCCCCCGTGTTGGGCCCCGTGTCGCCCTCGCCGATGCGCTTGTGGTCTTGCGAGGCGAGCAGCAAGACGACGTCGTCGCCGTCGGTGATGCCGAAGATCGAGAGCTCCTCGCCCTCCATGAAGCGCTCGACCACGATCTCCCTGCCGGCCTCGCCATACGCGAAATCATCCAGCATCGCATGTGCCGCCTGGACCGCCTCATCGACCGCGGTGCAGACGATCGCACCCTTGCCGGCGGCCAGTCCCGAAGCCTTCACGACGATGGGGGCACCTTGTTCGCGGATCCATGCCTCGGCGCCGGCCGCGTCGGTGAAGGTCCGGTACTCGGCGGTCGGCACGCCCTCCTCCCGCATGAGATCCTTGGCGAAGGCCTTGGAGCTCTCGATCCGAGCGGCCGCCTTGGACGGACCGAAGACGGCCAGACCCTTGGCGCGAAAGCGGTCTGCGAGACCCAGCGCGAGCGGCGCTTCGGGCCCGACCACCGTCAGATCGACCGCTCGCGAGGCGGCGAATCCCGACAGCGCCTCGACGTCGGTCGGAGCGATCTCGACGGGTTCGCAGAGCGGTAGCATGCCCCCGTTGGGGCGGGTCGCGTAGATCGTTGCGCCGGGCGCGTCACGACGGAGCTTCCAGAGGAGCGCGTGTTCACGCCCCCCGTTTCCCACGATCAGGATTCGCATGGCTACTTCAACACCCTTGGTGCGCAGGGTTGCGATGGGCCCGGCGCGGAGCGCCACGCCGCCGGCACCGGAGGGTATCCGAGGCGGCGAGGGGTGTCAAAGGACGTCGATGTGGCGCGCCGACCTACTTGCGGAAGCCGCCGAAGAAGCCCTCACCCATGCGTCGCGCGGCGCTGGTCATCTGGTCGAGTAGATCCCGCGCGCCCTCGCTGTAGGCCTGCGCGGCCTCCCGGAGGTCTTCCTGGTACGACGGGTCGGGTTCGGTCCGCCGCGAATACTCTCCCCGCAGGGTGCGATCGTAGGCGCCCGACTCGATCCACGCGCGCAGCTCCGAAAGCCGGAGAACCCAGAACGGATGGGTCGTGCCCATGAGGTTGAGGATCTTGAACACCTGGTCGGCGACGTCGCCCGAGTCCCGGTACTCCTCGGCCTGGAGAATGAACTCGTCGAGGCTCATCTGCTCCGTGTCCCCGCCACCGGCCATCTTGAGCATCGTGCCCATGACCACCTGTGGATCCTGCACGGAGAGCAGGCCGGCACGGTCGCACGACAGCTCCGCCTTGCGCCCCCATTCGAGCAACGCCACGAGGACCGCCCGCGCGGCGATGCCGACGATCGGGAAGCCCATGCCGGCCAGCTCGATCAGGAGCACGGTCATCGTGCGATAGAGCACGTGGTCGGAGAGGATGTGTCCGAGTTCGTGCCCGAGGATGTAGCTGAGCTCCTCGTCGTCGAGCAGCGCGACGGTTCCGGAGTTCAGGATGATGAACGGCCGATCCATGCCGTATGCCCCCGCGTTCACCACCGGGGTCTGCGAGATGAAGAGATCGTATTCGGTCTCGCAGTCCATCGTGCGCAGCACATCCTTGTACAGCGCGTAGATCTTCGGGAACTGCTTCTCCGAGACCTTGACGGCATTGGCCTGGAAGGCGAGTCGGATGGGCTTTTCGCCGAAGAAGCCGAAGAGCTTGCGGAGGACGTCGTCGAAGACCGGGAGCTTGCGCAAGGCGGCGAGAGCGGCCTTGTCGGCCGGGTGCTCCCATGCGCGCGGCGCAATGTCGGTGAGCACCCGACGGGCGCGGGTACCGTTGCCGGTCGCAGTGCGATCCTGATCGTCCATCCCTACCTCGTCGAATCGGGTTCTCGGGTCACGGGTTCGATGCGAATCCCGTGATCGTAGCGTCCTACGGCCACCTCGTCAGGCCGGTTTCACTCTCCGGAGGGCCGGTCGAGGCCGCGCCCTCATCCGAGCGCCTGCTCCAGATCGGCGATCAGATCCTCGACCTCCTCGATCCCGACGCTGAGACGCACCAACCCATCGGTCACCCCCATGCGGGCGCGAAGTTCGGCCGGAACCGAGGCGTGGGTCATCAAGGCCGGCACCGACACCAGCGATTCCACTCCACCGAGGCTTTCCGCGAGTTGGAAGAGGCGCGTGTGCTCCACGACCGCCCGGGCTCGCTCGAGCGTCCCCACGTCCATCGAAACCATGCCGGTGAAGCCGGTCATCTGTCGCACCGCGAGGTCGTGTTGGGGGTGGGACGGGAGTCCGGGGTAGAACACCCGGTCCACCTTGGCGTGATCCTCGAGGAACCGGGCGACGGCGAGTCCCGCGGCGTTGTGTTGGCGCATCCTCACGTGCAGCGTCTTCGCTCCGCGAAGGCAGAGCCAGGCGTCCATCGGACCGGGCACCGCCCCCGTCGACTTGCGCACGAAGCGAACCTCGTCGGCGAAGGCGGGGTCGGCGACCACGAGTACGCCACCGATGATGTCGGAATGGCCGTTGATGTACTTCGTGGTCGAATGGATGACGACATCGGCCCCCAGCGCGAGCGGGCGCTGGTTGTACGGACTCGCGAACGTGTTGTCGACCATCAGGCGCGCACCCTGGGCGTGCGCGATGTCGCCGATGGCCGCGATGTCACAGAGCCGCATCATCGGGTTGGTGGGCGTCTCGACGTGGACCAGGCGCGTATCGGGCCGCATCGCGGCCGCCACGGCCTCGGGATCGCGGGAGTCGACGAAGGTGAAGGCGATGCCCAGACGCTCGAGCACCCGGGTGAACATGCGGGTCGTACCCCCGTACGTGTTCTCCTCGCTTACGACGTGATCGCCCGCCGACAAGGTCTTGAGGACCGCTTCGATGGCCGCCAGGCCGCTCGAGAAGGCCAGTCCCTCGGCGCCTCCCTCCAGCGCGGCGAGGTTGCGCTCGAGCGCCTCTCGGGTGGGATTCGCCACGCGCGCGTAGTCGTAGATGCCGCCGAGCGGTTCCGCGATCGCGGGCTGCACGTAGGTCGAGGTCTGGAAGATCGGCGGCATGATCGCGCCGGTGGACGGCTCGGGACTCTGGCCTGCGTGGATCGCGAGCGTGCCGAATCCATCGGAGTGGAGCGTGTCGTCGGCCATGGCTGTGGGTCGAAAGGGGTCGAGGTAACGAAAGCGAAATCTACCGCTCGTACCGCGTTGACGCTTCCCCCGTCGCGTCGCGACATTGGGCGACCCGTTCTCGCCCGACCCGACCCCCCGCCCTATCTCCATGCCTCTACGTCTGCCCGCTGGCCTGATGGTCAGCGTCTCCGGAATCCGTGGCCGTATCGGCGATCCCCTGACCCCGGAACTCGTGTGTGGAGCCGCGGCGGCCTTCGGGGCGTTCCTGCGCGCGGAGGGGGCCGAGGGTCCGGTAATTCTCGGTCGCGATTCGCGCACCTCGGGCGCCATGCTCCGAGCGGCCGCCATCGCAGGCCTCCAGTCCGTCGGGATCGACGTCATCGACGTGGGCATCGTGCCGACCCCGACCGTGCTGCTCGCCGTCGAGCATCATCACGCCGCCGGCGGGATCGCGATCACGGCGAGCCACAACCCCGCGGAGTGGAACGCCCTCAAGCTCGTGACCGGCGAGGGCATGTTCCTCGACGCCGACGCCTCGCTGCGGTTCCGTCGATACCTGCGCGAGGTCGATCCGCCCCGGGCGCGGTGGGACGCGCTGGGCGGGCTCGCGACCGATGGGGAGGCCATCGACCGGCACCTCGAAGCGATCCTCGCCCTCCCTCAGCTCGACGTCGACGGCATCCGTGCCGCACGTCTTCCGGTGGCGCTGGACTGCGTGCGCGGGGCAGGGGGGCTGGTCGTACCACGGCTCCTGGAGGCGCTGGGCTGCCGCGTGACCGCCATCTACACCGAGCCCACCGGACTCTTCCCGCGGGATCCCGAGCCGACGGCGGAGTCGCTCAGCGAGTTGGGCGATCTCGCCCGCACCTCTGGTTCGGTGGTCGGGTTCGCCGTCGATCCCGATGTGGACCGCCTCTCCCTCGTGGCCGAGACGGGTCGTCCGGTCGGCGAAGACCTCACGCTAGCGCTCGCCACCGACGTCGTGGTTCGCCGCACGCCGGGACCGGTCGTCACCAACCTGTCGACGTCGCGGGTGGTCGCCGATGTCGCGGAGAGCCACGGCGTGCCGCTGGTTCTCGCACCCGTGGGCGAGATCAACGTCGCTCGCCGGATGCAGAGCGAGTCGGCGGTCGTCGGGGGCGAGGGCAACGGGGGCGTCATCCTTCCGGCGCTCCATCACACCCGAGACGCACCCGTCGCGGTGGCCTTGATCTTGCAACATCTGGTCGACGTCGGTGAGCCCTTGTCGGGCTGTGTGGCCCGGTGGCCGGAGTATCGTATCGTGAAGACCAAGGTGTCGTTCGATCGCGAGGCGCTGGATGCCGCGTACGCCGCATTGGCGGACGATCTGGACGCCGACACCCTCGATCGCACGGACGGACTGCGCCTGGCCTGGTCGGAGCGGCGATCCTGGCTGCATGTGCGGCCATCGGGAACGGAGCCGATCGTGCGGCTCATCGCCGAGGCCCCCGATGCCGACACGGCACAGGGTCTCGTCGAGCGGGCGGCCGCCGTCCTCCAGGGTGTGGCCTGACCGGGCTTCCACGTTCCCTCCCTCCGCACCGCCAGGTGCCTCAAAACGAAGCGAAATCGAATGTGTGGGATCGTCGGATATCTGGGATATCGTGAGGCGGCTCCGGTCCTGATCGAGGGGCTGCGGCGGCTGGAGTACCGTGGGTACGACTCGGCCGGCATCAGCGTCATGTCGGACGACGGGGCGCTGCAGACCGTGCGGCGCGCGGGTAAGCTCGCCGAGTTGGAGGGCGCCATCGCGCAGCATCCTCCGCGGGGGCGCGTGGGCATCGCCCACACCCGCTGGGCCACCCACGGTCCACCGACGGAGGCGAATGCGCATCCCCACACCAATGAAACGGGCGACATCACCCTGATCCACAACGGGATCATCGAAAACGCGGGGGTGCTCAAGCAGAAGCTGCTGGAACTCGGTTACACCTTCACCTCGGATACGGATACCGAGGTCGTGGTACACCTGATCGACCACCTCTGGGTGCAGGGAGCGTCGCTCGAGCAGTCCGTGGCCGAGGCGCTCTCCCAGGTGGAAGGGGCCTACGGGCTCGCCGTCGTGTCGACGCGCGACCCCTTCAAGATCGTGGTCGCGCGCAACGGTAGCCCGCTTCTGCTCGGGATCGGCTCCGACGGCGAACTCATGGCGGGTTCCGACGCCGCCGCGGTGGTCGGGATCACCCGCGACGTGGTCTACCTCGACGACGGCGACGTCGGCGTGCTCGACCGCACGGCCTACCGCACGTTCCACCTCGAGCGCGGATCGGTACGGCGCCAGGTGCACCAGGTCACCTGGGATCTCGAATCGATCGAGAAGGGTGGCTACGAACACTTCATGCTCAAGGAGATCCACGAGCAGCCCCAATCCCTGCGCGACGTGATGCGAGGGCGCCTCCTCCCCGAGGACGGGGTGGCCCGGCTCGGGGGCATCACGGTCTCCGACGCCGACCTTTCGAAGGTGGAGCGCATCACGATCATGGCGTGCGGGACCTCGTGGCATGCGGGCCTTCTCGGTGAGTACCTCCTCGAAGATCTCGCCCGGATCCCGGTCGACGTGCAGTACGCCTCGGAGTTCCGCTACAAGAACCCCGTCATCGAAGACAACACACTGGTTCTCGCCATCAGCCAGTCGGGCGAGACGGCCGACACCCTCGCGGCCCTGCGCGAGGCCAAGCGGCGGGGCGTACGCACCATGGGGATCGTGAACACCGTCGGCAGCACGATCGCGCGCGAGACCGACTTCGGGATGCACCTGCACGCCGGCCCCGAGATCGGAGTCGCGTCGACCAAAGCCTTCACCAGCCAGATCGTGGCGCTCGTGCTGTTCTCGCTCTACATGGGCCGCCGGCGCAATCTCTCCGTCCTCGAAGGACGCGAGCTGGTGGCGGCGCTCGAGCGTCTCCCGGATCAGGTCGACGAGATCCTCGCCCAGACCGACGACATCCGAGCTCTGGCCGACGAATACTTCGATGCGCGCAACTTCCTCTATCTCGGACGCGGGTACCAGTTCCCGGTCGCCCTGGAAGGTGCGTTGAAGCTGAAGGAGGTCAGCTACATCCACGCGGAAGGGTACCCGGCCGCCGAGATGAAGCACGGACCGATCGCCCTGATCGACGACGACATGCCGGTGGTCTTCCTGGCTCCGCGCGACGCCGTGTACGGCAAGGTCGTCTCGAACATCGAGGAGGTGAAGGCGCGGCACGGGCGGGTGATCGCGATCGTGAGCGACGAGGCGCCGGAACTCGTCGGAAAGGTCGACCACATCGTTCGCGTGCCGCACACCGTGCCCGCCCTGCTCCCGGTCCTCACCACGATCCCTCTCCAGCTCCTGGCCTACCACGCGGCCATCCTCCGAGGCTGCGACGTCGACCAGCCACGCAACCTCGCGAAGTCGGTCACGGTGGAGTGACCGATGCGCGTCGTCCTTCAGCGGGTATCGAAGGCCGAAGTGCGCATCGACGGGGCCACCGTGGGAGCGATCGACACGGGCCACGTGGTTCTGGTGGGGTTCGCCGAGGGGGATTCCGACGAGGCCATCGCGTGGATGGTCGACAAGATCAGCCGACTGCGTGTCTTCTCGGATGATGCGGGGCGCATGAATCTCGATCTCGAGCAGGTGTCGGGGTCCGTCCTCCTGGTCAGCCAGTTCACCCTCTACGGCGATACGTCGAAGGGGCGTCGCCCCTCGTTCGTCCACGCCGCGGCCCCCGATGTCGCAGAGGCGCTCTACGACCGGTTCGTCGACGCCTTCCGGGCGGCGCTGCCGGGTCGCGTCGAGACGGGCCGGTTCGGCGCATCGATGGAGGTGGACCTCGTCAACGACGGTCCGGTCACACTGGTCCTGGAGCGGTGACGCCCGCACGGCTGATCCTCGCGTCGGCTTCGCCCCGCCGACGCGACCTCCTCCTGCAGCTCGGGCTCGACCACGAGGTCGACGCGGCCTCGGTCGACGAGGGGGTCGTCGGCGCCGAGACGCCCGCGGAGCACGTCGAGCGCCTGGCCCGTCGGAAGGCGCGTGCGGTCGCCTCGCGCCGATCGAAGGGACTCGTGCTCGGCGGCGACACGATCGTGCTGTGCGACGGCGAGATCTTGGGAAAGCCGGATTCGCCGGGCGAGGCGGTCGACATGCTGATGCGCCTCGCCGGGCGATCCCACGAGGTCGTGTCGGGGTTGGCGCTCGTCGATGCGGGCGCCGCAGGACGACCGTGTTGGAGCCGCGTGGACCGGACCCGTGTCGAGATGCGGCCGTTCGACCGGGTGACCGCCGAGCAGTACGTTGCGACCCGCGAGCCGCTCGACAAGGCCGGGGCCTACGGGATCCAGGGGCAGGGAGGGGCGTTGGTGACGGCGGTCGAGGGCGACTACACGACCGTCGTGGGGCTCTCGCTGTCCGGGCTCGTGCGGCTGCTCGACGAAGCCGGCTGGTCGTACGCATTCGGGAGCCGGCTCGCCCGTGCCCGACCGTCGGAGGGGAGATCATGACCGTACGCGCAATCGCCGCGATCGATCAGGGAACCACCGGCACCACCGTTCTGGTGGTGTCCGAAGACGGGCGTGTCCTCGGTCGGGCCTATTCGGAGTTCACGCAGTACTTCCCCCGGCCGGGGTGGGTCGAGCACGACGCGGGCGAGATCTGGGAGACGACCCGCGACGTCCTGGCGCGGGCTCTCGACGCTCCCGGAGCCCGGGAGGCGCGCGTCGAGGGGATCGGCGTCACGAACCAGCGTGAGACGCTGGTCGTCTGGGATCGTCGGACGCTCGCTCCGGTGCACCGCGCGATCGTGTGGCAGGATCGGCGCACCACCGAGATGTGCCGGTCGTTGAAGGAGGCGGGCCACGAGGCGATGGTGCGGTCGAGCACCGGGCTGGTCCTGGATCCGTACTTCACGGGCACCAAGCTCACATGGTTGCTCGAGCGCGAGCCGGCATTGCGGCGTCGAGCCGACGCCGGCGAGTTGGCGTGCGGCACGATCGACAGCTGGCTGATCGCGAGGCTGACGGACGGGTCGGTCCACGCGACGGACCCGACCAATGCGTCGCGCACCCTGTTGTACGACCTCCACGAGCGCGGGTGGAGTGACGCCCTTCTCGACCTGTTCGGTGTGCCCCGCCGGATGCTCCCTGAAATCCGGCCGAGCAGCGGGTCGTTCGGGGTCAGTCGGGGTGGCTCGGCCGGCGTCGAGCTTCCGATCCTCGGCGTGGCCGGCGACCAGCAGGCCGCCCTCTTCGGCCAGGGATGCTGGAGTCCCGGTTCGGCGAAGAATACGTACGGCACCGGCGCCTTCCTCCTTCTCCACACGGGTGAGCGGGTGGTGCCGAGTCGGCATGGACTCCTGACGACGGCCGCCGTCGCGAAGGACGGATCGCTGGCGCATGCGCTCGAGGGATCGGTGTTCATCGCGGGGGCCGCGATCCAATGGCTGCGCGACGCCGTGGGGATCCTCGAACACGCGGCGGACTCGGAATCGCTCGCCGCATCCCTCGACGACAACGACGGTGTCTACTTCGTTCCGGCCTTCGTGGGGTTGGGCGCCCCCCACTGGGATCCGGAGGCCCGGGGCACGATCGTGGGCCTCACGCGAGGCACCGGTCGGGCCCACCTCGTGCGGGCGGCGCTCGAGGCCATGTGCTACGCGACCGCCGAGGTACTCGACGCGATGGAGGCCGACTCCGGGGTGATCGCCTCCGAGCTCCGTGTCGACGGGGGGGCGTCGGCCAACGACTGGCTGATGTCGTTCCAGGCGGGAATTCTGAACCGAGCCGTCGTGCGGGCGCCGATGGCCGAGACGACCGCCCTCGGCGCCGCCGCGCTGGCCGGGATGGCCGCGGGTGTGTGGGCCGATGCCGACGCGTACCGCGCCTCCATCGGGCAGCCCGACCGCTTCTCGGCCGATCTCGACCCGGAGCGACGCGAGGCCTGGATGCGGGGGTGGGGCCGCGCCGTGCAGGCCGCGCGGTCGTGGGCCGGAGCCGGCCGAGAGGAGCCGCCCGGAGGCCCCTGAAACTGCGGGGAATCCCCCTACGGCGGATTGGGAACCTTCCCGCCTTGCGCGGGCTAGCAGTGTCGGGAAATCTTCGTGTGACAGTCCGGCGCCTCCCCCGTGTCCCCTGAGGCTCTTTTCGGCCGGACGGCCTCACCAAGCCGAAAGGTTACGACCGATGAAGCAGAACGGCCGTTTCATGGTGGGTCTCGTAGGTGTAGCCGCCGTCGTGACGTACCTCGTCTGGACCGGGGTGAGCGACACGATGGTCTACTACATGACGCCCACCGAACTCATATCCAGGATCGAGGCCGACCCGACGTTCCGCGACGTCGGTGTGAAGGTCAGCGGCCGCCTCGTGCCGGAGACGCATGTCAGCACTCCCGGCACCGTCGAGCACCGGTTCGTGGTCCACGACATCGAAGACGAGAGCGTCACCTTCGATGTGGTCTTCCGCAAGCCGCTTCCCGACACCTTCACCGACTCGCCCGACATGATGGTCGACGTCGTGCTCGAGGGTCGCTTCAACGCCGAGGGAGAGTTCGAAGCCACCACGGTGCTCACGAAGTGCGGGAGCCGATACGAAGCGTCACCGGAGGAGCTCCGCACGTGAACGTCCTGGGCGAACTCGCTCTGTGGATCGCCCTCCCGGTATCCCTCTGGGGTATGGTGTTGGGCTTCGCGGGCGGGAGAAAGCAGCGCGGTGATCTGACGTTGTCGGCGGAGCGCAGCGTCTTCGCCGTCTTCCTGCTCGTGATCGTCGCGAGTCTGGGCGTCGTCGACACCTTCCTGAACGACCGATTCGAGTACTGGTACGTCGCGAACTACTCGAGTTTGAGTCTCCCGACGTTCTACAAGGTGTCGGGTCTCTGGGCCGGGCAGCGGGGTTCGCTGCTCTTCTGGCTCCTTCTTCTGTCGCTGTTCGCCAGCCTCGCCGTCTGGTCGAACCGCAACAAGAATCGCGAGTTCATGCCCTACGTCGCGGGCACGCTTCTCACGATCACGTCGTTCTTCCTCGTGGTCCTCCTCTTCGCCGACGTCAATCCGTTCGAGAAGCTCGGGTTCACTCCGGCCGATGGAGCGGGTCTGAATCCACAGCTCCAGAGCTACTGGATGACGATCCATCCGCCCACGCTGTACCTGGGCTTCACCGCGTTCACGATCCCCTTCGCCTTTGCGGTTGCCGCTCTCCTGACGGGTCGCCTCGACTCGCGGTGGATCGTCCTGACCCGCAAGTGGACGCTGTTGTCGTGGTTCTTCCTGGCCAACGGGATCATCTTCGGGATGCGGTGGGCCTACGAAGAACTCGGATGGGGCGGGTACTGGTTCTGGGACCCGGTCGAGAATGCCTCGCTGCTGCCCTGGCTGACCGCCACGGCCTTCCTGCACAGCATCCAGATCCAGGAAAACCGGGGGATGCTCAAGATCTGGAACATGGGGCTCGTGATCCTCACGTTCCTGCTCACGATCTTCGCCACCTTCCTCACGCGCTCGGGCCTCATCGAATCGGTCCACACCTTCGCTCAGGAACTGAAGATCGCCTACATCTTCCTGGGCTTCATGTCGTCGATCCTCATGGTCGGCCTCGTGCTCGTGCTCTACCGACTGCCGCGACTCAAGAGCGAAAACCAGATCGAGTCGTTCGTCAGTCGCGAGTCGGCCTTCGTCTTCAACAACCTGATCCTGCTGGGTGCGACCTTCGCGGTCTTGTGGGGCACTCTGTTGCCGTTGATCAGTGAGGGACTCACCGGACAGGAGATTACGGTCGGTCCCCCCTTCTTCAATCGCGTGAACCTCCCGATCGGCCTCGCGCTGCTCGCCCTGATGGGAATCGGGCCGGTCATCGCCTGGCGGCGGGCCTCGAAGAAGAACCTCACCCGCAACTTCCTCTGGCCCCTCGTGGTGGGACTCGTGACCGCCGCGGGTCTGTGGGTGGCGGGTGCTCGCCATGGGATGGCGCTGCTCACCTTCGGCACCTCCGCCTTCGTCATGACGATCATCGTGGTCGAGTTCTGGAAGGGCACGCGGGCGCGGGCCCGGATCGAGGGCGAAGGGATCGCGAAGGCCTTCTACCATCTGATCGCGCGGAATCGCCGCCGGTGGGGTGGATACATCGTGCACGTGGGCACGGTGTTCATCTTCACCGCGTTCGCGGCGGCCCCGTGGTATCAGGAGTTCCTGCAGACGGTCGATCCCGGCGAGACCATCGTGGCGGAGTCGCCGCTGGGACACCGCTACGAGCTGACGTACGAGGGGATGTCGACCAACGTCCGCGACCCCGACAAGAACCTCCAGTGGCAGGCGATCGCCCTCGTGAGCGTGACCCGCGACGGCGAAGACATCGGGACGTTCACCACCGAGAAGCGCCGCTATCTGCGCCCCGAGCAGCAGATCATGACCGAGGTCGGGATCAAGTCGTTCCCCCTGGAAGACCTCTACATCATTCTCGCCGATACCGATCTGGAGCGGGTGCTGAGCGGTGACGCCAGTGGTCAGGCGGTGACCTTCAACGTCATGGTCAAGCCGCTCGTCGGCTGGATCTGGGCCGGCGGGCTCATTCTCACCTTCGGGTGCCTGATCGCCATGTGGCCGAGCGCGGGGCGTGTCCCGACGCGGGGTACGCAGCGTGGGCGCGCGGGACCGACGGGGGTCGAACCGCTACCGGCGGGAGACTGAGCCGTGGCCCTTCTCGGAGCGCTGATGCTCGTCGCAGCGGTGGTGTTGTTCATCGTCATGCCGGTGGCGAAGGGGCAGCACGCGTCGCTCGAGCGAAAAGATCACGAGGTGACGGAGTCGGAGGCCCGCCGACGCGTCACCCTGCTCGCTCTGCGCGACGTCGAATACGACTACCACACCGGCAAACTCGACGAGGCCGACTACCTCGCCCTGCGCAAGGAGTTGTCGGCCGAGGCGTTGGCGGCGCTCGAGGCGGCCGACGCCGACCCCGAGGCTCCGGCGCTCGATCTCGAGGCCGAGATCGCCGCGGTGCGCGCCGGACTCGAGGCCGGGACGACGTGCGCGTCGTGCGGCCACCGGAACCCGGAGGGCAGCCGCTTCTGCGCGTCGTGCGGCCAGGCCCTCCCTGCGCGAGAAGCGACGCCGTCTTCGTGAGGGCGGCCGACGGCTCCCGGCTCGAAGCCGAGGGGTTGTCTCGGAACTTCGGATCCCACCACGCCGTCGCGTCGGTGTCGTTCGGCCTCGACGCCGGCGAGGTGCTCACCCTCTTCGGTCCCAACGGGGCGGGGAAGACCACGCTCCTGCGGCTCCTGTCGGGCGCGCTGCGGCCCACCTCCGGGCTGGTTCGACTGGGAGGCGCCGAACTCGACACGCGCAGCCCTGAGTGGCAGTCCCGCATCGGTGTCCTGTCTCACCAGGGATTCCTCTACGGCCATCTCACCGCCCGGGAGAACCTGCGCTTCTACGCCCGCCTCTACGACCTGGACGCGGTCGAGGGGCGGATCGAGACCGGTCTGGAGTCCGTGGGACTCGCGGCGCGTGGGAACGACGAGGTTCGCACGTACTCCCGGGGCATGCGCCAGCGGCTCGCCCTGGCGCGCACACTCCTCCACGATCCCGACGTCGTCTTGCTCGACGAGCCCTACACGGGACTCGACGCGCAGGCCGCAGCGGTCCTGCGCGGCGTCCTCGCCGCCCTTCGGGACGGGCGACGCAGCGTCGTACTCGTGACGCACAACCTCACCGAGGGGCTGCAGCTCGCCGACCGCGTCGCCATTCAGGTACGGGGCCGGTGGGTCGTCGATCGGCCGGCGAGCGACTTCGAGCCGGAGCGGATGCACGAGGCGTACCGAGCGGCGGTCGAAGCCGAAACCGGGGGAACGTCGTGAGGGGGTATCTGGGTCAGGTGCTCGCCGTGGCGCAGAAGGACCTCGTGCAGGAGCTTCGGACGCTCCAGCGCGCGGCCACCATGGCGTCGTTTTCGGTGCTCGTCGCCGTGCTGTTCAACTTTTCGATCGACCCCGCGATCGTGCAGATCCAGGACATCGCCGCCGGGCTGATCTGGATGACGCTCATCTTCACGGGCGTGATGGGCGTCGGTCGCACCTTCGCTCTCGAGGCCGAGGACGGCGCCTTCCAGGGAATGCTGCTGAGCCCGATCCCGCGCGACGCCATCTATCTGGGCAAGGTGGTGTCGAACGTCGTCCTCGTAGGGGTCGTGACGGCCCTGACCGTGGGTGTATTCGGCCTCTTCTTCCAGCTCGACTACGGCACACACCCCTGGGCGCTGACGGTCTGCCTGTCCTGTGGCGTCGTGGGGTTCGTGGCACTCGCGACGCTGCTCGGCGCCGTCACCTCCGGCACCCGCCTCGGGGAATCGCTCCTGCCGGTCCTCCTCTTCCCGCTCCTCGTCCCTATGGTAATTTACGGGGTGAGTGCGACGGGTCGCCTCCTGCAGGGAAGGCCCATCGCCGAGGTCGAGGGGAATATCCGGATTCTCGGGGCCTTCGCCGTCGCCAGCGTCGGAATCGGCGCAGCGCTGTTTCGACATGTCGTGGAGGACTGAGTCATGAGTCGCGTGCACCCCTCGCCCCGACGCGGGGGTTCGACATTCGCCCTGCTTCTCGCTCTCCTGGGGTCGGCGCTCTTCGTCGTGCTCCTCTGGATGGTGTTCTTCTGGGTCCCGACCGAGGCGATCCAGGGCGTCGTCCAGCGCATCTTCTACGTGCACGTGCCCGCGGCCTGGGTCGCCTTCATGGCGTTCGGCATCGTCGCCCTCGCGAGTGTGATGTATCTGTGGCTGAAGGACGACCGCTTCGACCGCCTCGCCGTATCGGCGGCCGAGGGCGGAATGGTCTTCACCACGGCCGTGCTGCTCACGGGCCCGCTCTGGGGCAAGATCGCGTGGGGAGCCTACTGGGTGTGGGAGCCGCGTCTCACCTTCACCCTCCTCCTGTGGTTCATCTACCTCGGCTACTTCATGGTGCGACGGGCGACCGAGAACCCCGAAAAGGGGCGGCGATTCGCCGCCGTGGTCGGGATCGTGGGGGCGCTCGACATCCCGCTGATCCATGTGAGTGTGCTGTGGTTCCGATCGCTGCACCCGCAACCGGTCGTGCTCAACACCGAGGGGCCCACCCTGGACGCCGACATGGGGATCACCATCGGGGTCGCCGTGCTCGCGTTCACGGTGCTGTTCTTCGGTTTGATGATGCTGCGGTACCAGGTCGAAAACGCGCGGGCACGCGTCCAACTCCTCGAGGCTACCTGACCCATGCTTTCGACCTTCTCGCGAATCATCGTCGCGCTTCTCTGCCTCGCGCTTCCGGCCTCGCCACTCGTCGGGCAAGCGGTGACGGAGCTGGGCCGCCAGACCCTTGGGCGCCCCTATTGGCACGTCTTCATCGCCTACGCGATCGTCGTCTTGCTGATCGCGGGATGGGTGATTTCGATCGCGCGGCGGCTGTCGGCCATCGAGGCTCGTCTGCCCGACGCCGACCGATAGCCCATGGCGGACCCCGCAGCCGATCTCGTCGACCTTCGCAGCGACACGGTCACGCGGCCGACGGCGGCCATGCGTCGGGCGATGGCAGAGGCCGTGGTGGGAGACGACACGCTCGGAGACGATCCGACCGTCCAGGCACTCGAGGCCCGCGTTGCGGAGTTGCTCGGGAAGGAGCGCAGCCTGTTCTTCCCCTCGGGGGTGATGGCCAATCAGACCGCCCTCGCCGTTCAGGCCGCGTGGGGAAGCGAAGTCGTGGTCGAGGGTCAGGCGCACATCTTCCACTTCGAAGAAGGGGCTGCGGCGGCGCTGAAGGGGCTGCAGCTGCGACCGGTCTCCACCCCGGATGGCGTCCTGCGACCCCGGCATCTCGACGACGCGGTCCGACCTTCGTCCCCGTACCTCCCGCGCACCTCTCTGGTGTGCATCGAGAACACCCATCTCGGTTCCGGAGGACGCGTGATCCCACCCGTGGATGTAGCGGCGCTCGCCGATGCCGCTCACGCGCGCGGGATTCCCGTCCACCTCGATGGGGCCAGACTGTGGCATGCGGTGGCGGCGACCGGGCTCGACGCGACGGTGTTCACGGCTCCGGTCGATACCGTGATGGTGTGTCTCAGCAAGGGCCTCGGTGCGCCCGTCGGGTCGATGCTCGCGGGGGCCGCGCCGGTGATCGAAGAGGCATGGCGGGTGCGACGTCGGTTCGGGGGCGGGATGCGCCAGTCCGGTATCCTCGCGGCGGCGGGCCTCCACGCCCTCGAGCATCACCTGCCTCGTCTGGCAGACGACCATGCCAAGGCGACGGCGGTGGCGAGTTGCCTCGACGGGGTTCCAGGGCTGTCGGCGATCCGGCCCGAGACCAACGTGGTGATCGTCGACGTCGACCTCGATGTGATCGACCCTCTCCGTTTCGTGGATTTTCTGCGAAACCACAGAATTCTGATGCTCCCGTTCGGCCCGTCCCGCCTGCGCGCCGTGACGCATCAGGACGTCGATTCGTCAGCGCTGGTGCGGCTTTCCGCGGTCGTGGATCTGTGGTCGACCTCTGGCGCCCACGCCTGATTCCTGGCACAATTCTCGCAACAGATGTTTGTGATTCATCGTGAGCGCGTGCGCGCGCGACACCGCGATGAGCTTTCCATTCCCATCCTTGAAGAGGGACGGAGGATCACCACGATGAGAACCGTTCGGGGTACGATGTGGACCTCGGGGCTCTTCGCCGCCGCGTTGATCGTCGGCTCGGCAGAGATCGCCTCGGCGCAGTCCACGAAGATGCCCAGCACGCTGCGCTACGGCTCCGGGTATCTGGATGTACCGAGTGCCAGTGTCCTACCGCACCTGGCCATCCAGGGCACCTACTCGACCTTCTGGGCGAACCTCGACCAGCGGCCGCTGGTGGGCCCGACGGGCGCCATCGTCGGAACCGACACCAACGGGCTCGACCAGAACTACGGCAACGCGTCCATCGCGCTCGGTCTCTTCGACCGCGTCGAGGTGGGGGCGTCGCTCCACTCGTTCAACGACGCGGACGCCGGGGGCAACCTCTTCGGACTGTTCGGTCAGATCGCGCTCCTGCGGCCCGAGGCCAACCAGCAGGGTCTGGGCCTCGCGGTCGGAGCTCGCTACGCGGGCTCGCCGGACTACGACGATGGCATCACCTACGCCCCGAACCGCCTCGGCTTCCCGGACCGCCGGATGCGCGCCGACTTCGACGGCGTCGTTCAGGGTGTCGATGGGGTCGAGGGCGTCGACGAGTTGACGCTCTACGCGGTTTCGTCCGTCTTCCTGCGCGGCTTCGAGAGCGAGTGGTTCCCCCAGCACGAGTGGACGCTGTCTCTCGGTTGGGGTAACGGGCAGTTCAACGACGGTGAAGAGCTCGAGTGGTACCGCTTCGCGGACTCCGAGGGCGTTTTCGCCGCGGCGGTGATGCACATGTCGCTCGGCGGCAGCACGCTGCTCAACCTCATGGGTGAGTACAACGGCTTCGACGTCAACATCGGGGCCCAGCTCGACTTCGGCGGCTTCCGCATCGGCGCCCACATGCTCGGCGCCAACTACCTCGAGGATCTGAGCATCTACCGCTCGGCCAAGTTCGGTGTCCTCGGCTCCGTGGCCATCTGCCCGCAGGAGGGTTTCCTCTGCAAGGCGCAGATGATGGATCCGGTCGTTCCGGACACCGTGCGTCTGCCCGCGCCTCCGCCGGACACCGTGATCGTCACGCGTGAGGTGGGCCGTCCGCTTCCCGAGGGCAACCCGGCGAGCATCTGCCTGGCCACGGGTCAGGACGTCGACATCCTGCTCACCGCGCAGGGTGACACGCTGGTCGGTCCCGACCGTACCTCGATCCGCACGCTCCGCCCCGGTGTCGTCTTCGCCGGTACGTACGCGGAGGGTCGCGCCTGGTACACCAACGACGAGTCGATCAGCTTCGAGGATGCCTCGTACGACAAGTCGGGGAACGAAGTGAGCCTGCAGTGCCCGAACATCATGCGCGTGGGTGAGCACATGGGTGTGCCGCTCTTCGTGATGCGCAACGCCGAGCGTCCCTTCGAGACGCTCTACGTCCCGGTTCGACCCGGGGTGTGGCAGGCGTACCAGACGGGTCTACAGCGCACTCGAGGGGACTGACCCCCGAGGGCCAAGCCCTGAAACGTCGATCGCCCGTCCCGGTTCGCCGGGGCGGGCGTTCGTCGTTCGGTGGCGAGAAACACGCCAGGTCTTCGCCACCCGTCCATGCACGGCGACGAGGGGGGGCGCTCGCCACGGCACGGGCCCGGCCGGCACCCGGCACCGGGGGGCTCAGAGGTGGGGTTCGGCCACGCGGTTGAGGGCGTCGAGGACGGCGTGTACGGCGCCGCGCACCATGTTGGCACCTTCGGCCGCCTGAGCGCCGAGGACGCGCAGGTGCTCGCCCTCGACCTCCACGTCGATCGACACGATGACCAGCCAGCTGTCGAAGGCCCGAACGGCCTTGATGCCGCCGAGCACGAGTGCGAGTCCGGGTTGGGTGGCCTCCCTCACCGCTTCCATGGCGGCATCGGCGGCCATGCGTAGGTGGCCCTCGCGCGTCATCAGGCCGTTGCCGCGACCGACGAGCGTCCGACCGGTATGGCTCAGACGCACTTCGACGCTTCCGGTACCGTCGGCACCCGGTCGGTAGTCGATGGCGTCGACACGGAGTCGAGCAGAACCCGAGAGAAATCGCCCGTCAATCATGCTTCCATATGGGGAGGGCGTGCGGCGCGAGCAAGCGGCCGTCGTCAGCCGGCGCGTTTCCGGGGTGTCCCCGCCCATCGATCCGGCCCATGATCGTGGTGCCGCTCGGGCGATCGGGATCGAGGGACTTTCGCATTCTGTTCGGGTTGCCTAGACTGGACGTCGTTCCACCTGACACCGCATTCACGGAGACACCATGGCATCGCCCGCGGACCAGAAGCAGAAGGCCCTCAACACCGCCCTGTCGCAGATCGAGCGCTCGTACGGAAAGGGCGCGATCATGAAGATGGGGGCGGACAGCGCGAAGGTGCGCATCGAGGCGATCTCGACGGGGGCGATCAACCTGGATGCCGCGATCGGTATCGGGGGGGTACCGCGGGGCCGCATCAGCGAAATCTACGGGCCCGAATCGTCGGGTAAGACGACCATTTGTCTGCAGGTCATCGCGAATGCCCAACGCACCGGCGGCGTCGCCGCCTTCATCGATGCCGAGCACGCCCTCGACGTCGGATACGCGCGACGTCTCGGCGTCGACGTCGACAATCTGCTGGTCTCGCAGCCCGACAACGGGGAGCAGGCACTCGAGATCGCCGAGGTGCTCATTCGATCCAACGCGGTCGACGTGGTCGTGGTGGACTCCGTCGCGGCCCTGGTGCCCCGCGCCGAGATCGAGGGCGAGATGGGCGACACGCATGTGGGGCTCCAGGCCCGTCTCATGAGCCAGGCGCTCCGGAAGCTGACGGGTGCCGTGAACCGGTCGAATACCGCGGTCATCTTCACCAACCAGATTCGCGAGAAGGTCGGGGTCATGTTCGGTAGCCCGGAGACGACGTCGGGGGGGCGAGCGCTCAAGTTCTATGCCTCGCTTCGCATGGACATCCGGCGCATCGGCGCGATCAAGGACGGCCAGGACATCACCGGCAACCGGACCCGCGTGAAGGTCGTGAAGAACAAGACGGCGCCCCCCTTCCGGCAGGCCGAGTTCGACATCATGTACAACGAAGGGGTCAGCCACGTCGGCCTCCTCGTCGACATCGGCGCCGAAAACGGGATCATCGAGAAGTCGGGTGCCTGGTATTCGTATGGAGACCTCCGTCTTGGGCAGGGTAAGGAAAACGCCAAGACGTTCCTCAACGACAACGCCGATGTCGCGGAGGAGATCGAGGTCCGGGTGCGCACGGTACTCGACCTCCCGGGTGGAGAAGAAGAGGTGGATTCCGAGGCCGACGCCCCGGCGGAGGCAGCGGACTAGTGTCCCGTTAGAAAAGTCCCGATGGTATTCGAGGAGGTGTGCATCTTGTGTGGACGTCGTTGAAACTCCTTGCCGTAGCTTTCGCTACGCCGCGTCGCTCCGCCTCGCCACCCAAGCCCACACCCCCTCTCGGTACGCTCCGGACTTCTCAAACGGGACACT
>JANQNV010000058.1 GCA_028279425.1 Longimicrobiales bacterium
GCCGTCGTGGGAGAAGACCGGGCTCTTGCCGTGCATGGGCTCGGGGGCCCGGACGACGCTCCCACCCCAGACCTGGCCGATCGACTGGTGACCGAGGCAGACCCCCAGCACCGGGATCCGCCGCTCGGCCGCCGCCGGGATCAGCTCGAGGCTGATGCCGGCGTCCTCGGGCCGGCCGGGGCCGGGTGAGATCAGCACGGCGTCGGGATCGAGGGCGAGCGCCTCGTCGACGGTCAGCGCGTCGTTGCGGTGCACGACCGGGTCGGCACCCAGCTCACCGAGGTACTGGACGAGGTTGTAGACGAACGAGTCGTAGTTGTCGATCACCAGGATCCGGGGCACCGGCTCAGGCTACGACCCCGTCGGGCCCGGGTGGGAGGAGTATCCTCTCCACCCCATGGCCCGCTGGAAGTCGAACAACCCCAAGTCCGGTCGCACCGCACCCGTACCGAAGGCCGGCGCGGCCCGGAACGACGACGATCAGGGGGCCGGCCGGTACACGCCGCCGACCGTTCGGCCCGAGGACCTCCCCAGCGCCGCGTGGGTGCCGATCGTCATGGCCGTCTGCTTCGGCGTGGGCATGCTCGTCATCATCGTCAACTACCTGGAGTGGTGGCCGGGGTCCCCGTCGAACACCTATCTGGGCGTGGGACTGCTCTTCGTGTTGGCCGGCACCATCGCTGCCACGAAATGGCGTTGACTTCTCACCCTGGGCGGTGAGTACTACCGAGAGCGTCGACCCGATCACGCGATCAGTGGTAGCTGAGTAAAGTGCGCGCGAAGAGCGAATGACAGAGATGTGATCTTCCCCATGGTTGTCCACAGCCTGGGGACAGAGCGCAGCGCCGGTCGCCGCCTCAGAGCTCGTCGGCGGGGGTCAGCAGGACCATGTCCTCCTGACAGTGGCGAGGCGCCTCGGGCTCCTGGTCGTTGGCCAGCGTCATCCGCAGCTCGGCGCCGCACAGCGAACACCAGTACTGCAGCTTCACCTTGCGCAGCTCACCGGGAGGGGGCGGATCGGGGGCGGGCGTGCTCAAGCTGTTGAGCAGCGCCACCCCGACGCGCATGACGAGCACGAAGAAGATCACGGCGACGAGAACGCTGATCGCGGTGCCCATGCGCAGAAGTCTACGGCCGGACGCGACGAGGGGACGGGCCCGGAGGCCCGTCCCCTCTTTGCACTTCATCCCCCGGCGAACCCGACGATCACCGACCGGCTCGATGGGGAGCGCCCCCGGAACGGCCTAGCCCAGCCGCTCGATGATCGTCGCGTTCGCCATGCCACCACCCTCGCACATGGTCTGGAGGCCCCAGCGGCCGCCGCGGCGCTCCAGCTCGTTGAGGAGGGTCGACATGAGCTTGGTGCCCGAGCAGCCGAGCGGGTGACCGAGGGCGATGGCGCCGCCGTTCACGTTCACCTTGTCCATGTCGGGGCGCAGCTCCTTCTCCCAGGCCAGCACGACCGAGGCGAAGGCCTCGTTGATCTCGACGAGGTCGATGTCGTCGATGGACAGCCCGGCGTTGGCCAGCACCTTCTGGGTGGCGGGGATCGGCGCGGTCAGCATGAGGCGAGGGTCGGCACCGGCGAGGGCGAACGCGTGGACCCGGGCCCGGGGGGTGTAGCCCAGCTCACGGGCCTTGTCCTCGCTCATGATCAGCACGGCGGAGGCGCCGTCGGTGATCTGGGAGGAGTTGCCGGCGGTGACCTTGCCGTCCTCGAGGAACGACGGCTTCAGCTTGGCCAGGGTCTCGGCCGTCGTCCCGGGCCGGATGCCCTCGTCGCGGGTGACGAGCTCGCCGTTGTCCCCCATGACCGGGATGATCTCGTTGTCGAAACGGCGCTCCTCGGTCGCCTGGATGGCGAGCTGCTGGGAGCGGGCGCCGTAGGCGTCGAGGTCCTCACGGCTGAGGCCCCACTTC
>JANQNV010000062.1 GCA_028279425.1 Longimicrobiales bacterium
ACACCTCGCCCGGCACCACCCGTCCCGCTCTCGGCCGCGCATGCGGACGGAGTGAAGCCAGCCCCGCCAGGCACCCTCGGCAAACACGCCGGGGGCCCACTAGCCGCCACGAACCAGCGCAACATCCGAGGACCCCACCCCGCTTTGAGGGGTCACGGGGACACAGTCCCCGTGCGGGGGTGTCGGGGGCAAGCGCCCCCGACGAACGACCTACCGAGGAAGTCCGCCCGGCGCAGAGGAGCTAGCCAGACCTCGAAACGGCTGACACACGCCCCCGAGCGGGCGGGGGCGATGGCGCGGCCGAAGCCCGTGGCGAAGCCCCACCCGAGGCCTCGCCCACCGACGCGAAGCGTCCTGAAGGGGGTCGAAGACCCACCCGGCGCGAAGCGCTATTGAGAGGTCAGGAGACCTGGCGGTCTCGCCCTTCCCAATACGGCTCACGCAACTCCCGCTTCAACACCTTCCCACTGGCATTGCGCGGAATCGCCTCCACAAAATCCACCGACCGAGGCCGCTCGAACCCGCCAAGCTTGTCGCCCGTGTACTCCATCAACTCCTCGGCCGACACCGACTCACCCTCACGGGTGACAACGACCGCGTGCACCGACTCACCCCACTGATCCGAGGGAATCCCAATCACCGCGACGTCGGCCACGGCGGGGTGCCCGAACAGCGCCCCCTCCACCACCGCCGGGTACACGTTCTCGCCGCCGGACACGATCATGTCCTTCACCCGATCCTGGATGAAGAGGTAACCGTCCTCGTCCACACGGCCCGCATCACCCGTGTGCATCCAGCCGCCCTTGAGCGCCTCCGCCGACTGATCCGGCAGATTCCAGTACCCCGACATCAGCTGCGGCCCGTACGCGATGATCTGCCCGATCTCGCCGGCTGGCAGCTCGTTGTCGTCGTCGTCGACGATCTTCATCTCGGTCCCGAGCACCGGGCGGCCGGCTGAGAGCAGCAGCTCCGGCTTGCCCGCCACCGCCTCGCGGTGCTCATCGGCCGACAGCATCGTGATGATCGCCGTCGCCTCCGTCATCCCGAAGCCCTGCATGAAGTCACACTTGAACGCGCCCAACGCCGCCTTCAGCGTGTCCGCCGCGATCGGTGACGCCCCGT
>JANQNV010000066.1 GCA_028279425.1 Longimicrobiales bacterium
CCGAGGGTGCGGAGGCGCCGCGGGGGCGAGGCGGAACGACGCATCCCGTGGATGCCCCCGCGCACGAACGGCATCAGGACTTTGGCGACACTACACTAGCTACAGCCGGATACGGAAGCCCAGATTCACGATGGGCCAGTACCGGTAGTAGGGGTCGATGTCGTCGAGGATCGAGAGGCGCTCCTTCTCGAGCTCGACCTCGAATCCCTCCTCCTGGGTGATGGCGCCCGAACCGCTGAGGGCGACGTCCGGATTGCTCGTGTAGGCCACCGCGAGGTCCAGGTACACGCCGAAGCCCCCTTGGCCGAGGCTCCCGAGGCCGATGCCCAGAAAGGGCGCCGTCTCGGTGCTGATCAGAGCGCCTTCGAGACGCCCGGGGGCATTGAAGGTCTCGTCACCGATCTCCACGGCGCCGTTGAGGTCTCCCCCGAACTCGACGTTTTCGGTTCGGTGCAGGAGACCGGCCATGATTCGGAAGGGCCCCGTGAGCCGAATATCGATGGCCCCGGTGACGAAGACGGGCGGGGGCTCGACGAGGTAGCGCTGGCTTCCGAGATCCAGGTTGAAGTCGACGAGGCTGAATCCGACGCCGCCCTTCAGGGCCAGTTTGGGCGCCAGCGACAAGATGAGATCTCCGCCGAATCCGGTGCTTCCGGCCTTCGGGGCGATCGCAATACCCTGCCCCGCAGCGGGGGATGCCGCGACGACCGTGACGACGGCCCACGATAGGAAGCGGCGCATGGCGACGGGTGGGAAGGTGCGAAACAAACGTTTCGTCAAGTATAGCCTCGGCTCAAGGCGTCGACCACCCGATCCACCTCGTCTTCGGTGTTGTACACGTGTGGACTGACGCGCACGTGGCCCGGTCGGTGGTCGACGACGATGTCCATCTCGTCGAGGTGCCGAACCATACCGGCGGGGTCGGGATGCGACACCATCACGATTCCCGAGCGACGGGCGGGGTCGTCGTGGACGCGAAGCGAGAGGCCCCGGGCAAGGCAGCCCTCGATGAGGCGGTTCGTCAGTAGGCGCACACGTTCGAACACGCGTTCCCAACCCACCGAGGCGAGGGCCTCCTGGCCTCCGAGCGCCGTGTGGACGGTGGGAAGGGCGGGGGTACCCATCTCGAAGCGCCGCGCGTCATCTCGAAACTCGAACCGGTCGACCTCGAAGGCGAACTGGTCCTTGGCCGCGAACCACGAGGTGAAGGGGGGGCGCAGCGCCTGGATCAGGTCGTCGCGCACGAAGAGGTACGACAGTCCCGGGCCGCCACAAAGCCACTTCAGGGGGCCCGACGTATAGAAGTCGACCCCTGCCGCGCGAACGTCGACGGGGATCTGACCGGGGGCCTGGTAGCCGTCGATCAGACTCCACGCGCCCGCTCGTCGCGCGATGTCGCCGATGGTTCGGATGTCCTGCACGAACCCCGTCGAGAAGAATACGTGGGACGTAGCGACGAAGAGTGTACGGTCGTCGACGACGTCGGCGAACTGCTGGGGGTCGATCCCGACCCCGTCGTGACTGTCGAGAAACACGACCTCGATCTCGGGCTTCACCAGCCACTGGTACGGCAGCGTCGGGAAGTCGAGGGTGGTACACACCACTCGGTTGCGTCCGCGCGTGGGCACGGACTCCGCGACGACGGTCAGGGCCGCGGAGGTCGATGGCAGCAGCGCGATCTCGGTTGCGCCGGCGCCGTGCAGCGTCGCGACACGCTCGCGAAGCTGGTCGAGGCGGCCCATCCAGTGCTCGTACCACGCCGAGGCTCCCATGGTGTGCCAGCGAGCTCTGAAGTCGTCGAGATACGCCTCGGCGTCGAGAGAGAGAGCCCCGAGGGAGCACGAGTTGAGATACGTGCGCCGATCGAGAATCGGGAAGCGCGCGCGGAGTCGTTCGAGTTCCGGTGGTGAAAGGGCCGACATGGAGGGGTAGGTTGTGGCGCGGCGATCGATCGCCGCCCAGGGGCACGCCCGGGCCGAGCAACGCTGGACCCGTGTAAGCGCGTCTCAACCCCGGGCCCGAGACGAGGGTCCGCTGACCCTTCTACTCAGAGGACCCATGCTTCATCGAGGCCCGACTCCGGTGTATGTGATACCACTCCTGCTGGCCGCGGCCTGTGGCGGCGGCGACAGTGAACCCGCCGCCCGCGCGGATTCGGGGCTCGACGCCCCCGACCGGCTCGTCGAGGTCCAACCGGAGCAGATCTACCGCATCGGCGGCTTCGACGCCCCGGAGTGGGCCACCTTCGGTGACCCGGACAACGTCGCATTCGATGCGCGTGGCCACCTGTTCATCCTCGACGGACAGACGAACGTCGTGACCGAAGTCGACGCCAACGGAGAGTTCGTACGAACGATCGGGCGTCCGGGTGAGGGACCGGGCGAGCTGTCGAGCCCTTTCGGCTTCACCGTGACGCCGGAGGGAGGGGTCGCGGTCTTCGACCTGGGGCATCGCGGATGGGTCGTGTTCGACGCCGAGGGGGAGTACGTCGAGAACGTGCAGGTCGACATGGGTGAGGTCGGCCTGCCCGGAGGAGACGTCGTGCCGCATCCGGCCGGTGGAGCTGTGGGGTCGATCGGCGGGCGGATTCGGATGTCGTCGGGGGGTCCTCCTTCGGACGATGGTGCGGAGGAGGCGCCGTCGCGGCCCGTCGTGTACTTCGCGTTGAACTCGGCCGATTCGTCGCGGGTCGTCTACTCCGCCTGGGATATGCCGGAGCCGCCGGAGGGAGAGCAGCAGAGTCTCTCGACGGAGGGTGGCGCGAGCATCCAGCTTCGGATGCCCGTGCTGCGTGCCTTCGAGCCCGGACTCCACAGCGCCGTGCTTCCGGACGGACGGGTCGCCGTGGTCGATTCCGTCGGCTATCGGGTGAAGGTGGTCGATCTGACGGGAGCCGTGACCACGGTGCTCGAGCGGCCGGTCGCCCCGACCCCGGTCACGGAGGGGATCCAGGAGCAGGAGCGCGAGCGTCAGCTCACCGAGCTCGCCGAACGTGAGTCGAGCGGTGGTACGATGATCATGATCGGTGGGGGTGGCTCCTCCAGGACGCAGGCGGGCGGGATGAACGAGATGCTGCGAGGGCGCATCGAGTCGATGATCTTCGCCGAGGAGATTCCCGTCATCGAGCGGATGGCCGCCGACCCGCAGGGCCGCATCTGGGTGCAGAGGAGTTCGGGAGAGCCCGGCGTGGATGGGATCACCGATCTCATCACCGTCGACGGTGACTACCTCGGGAGCCTTCCCGCGGACGGCCCGCGCATCCCCAGCGCGTTCGGACCGAACGGCCTCCACGTGCGGATCGAACGCGACGAGTTCGACGTACCCACCCTCGTCGTCGAGCGGATGCCGGCCGAGATCGGCTGAGGGCGGCGATCGGCTGAGGGAAGGTCGGGCCCGGCTCCTGGCGCTCGGTTGCCAAACCCGGGCAGTCGAAGAGATTGGGGAAACGTGGTCGCCTCCCTCCTGCGCCGGATCGTCGCGTGCCCCATGGTGTGAACAGTCGTCTGGTCTCGACCGGGCGCTCCGTCCGGAGAGGGCGGACGCTGCGAGCGGTGCGGGCGGGGTGGGTGCATGTGGCTGCGCTCGCCCGCGAGTTCCGGGTGCCGGTTCTCGGCTTCCTGTTCGTGACCCTCGTGGGCGGGATGGTCTACGGCGAACTCCACGAATCCGCGCGCGGCGCGGACCAGGCGATTCCGGTCTTCGATCGACCGTACGTGGTGTTGCAGTTGATGCTGCTCGAGGCGCCGGAGGATGTGCCCCCGGAGTGGTTCCTCGCCGTCTTCTGGTATGCCCTGCCCGTCGCCTTCATCATCCTTCTCGGCCTCGGCGCGGCCGACTTTCTCGACCTCTTCTTCAACCGGGACGATGACCGTGACCGATGGTCCGAGGCGCTGGCCATGACGTACCGACACCATGCGATCGTGCTCGGAGCGGGCGGGGTGGGGGTGCGCGTCGTGCGTGATCTGTACGACATGGGGCTCGACGTGGTGGTCATCGACGACGATCCGGACCCGGAGGCGCAGGAAGCCCTGTCGAAGTGGGGCACCCCGGTGGTTCAGGGCGACGCTCGCCTCGCCGGTCCACTGGAGCGGGCGGGGTTATTGAAGGCCGACATCTTCGTAGCGTGCACCGGTGACGACCGCATCAACCTCGAATCGGCGATGAAGGTGCGCGAACTCCATCCCGAGGTCTGGATCGTGGCCCGAGTATGGGACCGCGGAATGGGTGCCCAGATGGAGCGCTTCGGCCTGGCCGACGTGGTGCTCAGCTCGGCCGATCTCTCCGCGCCCGCCTTTGCCGGTGCGGCGCTGGGCATGGAAATCACCCAGACGGTCGAAGTCGCGGGTGAGGAGTACTCGACCCTCCGGCTCACCGCCTCGGAGGAGTCGTTTCTGGTTCGCGAGCCCGTCGGACGGATCGAGAAGGAGAACCACCTCGAGGTCGTGCTGGTGGGGCACGATGGCTCGATGACCATCGATCCAGAAGAAGACATGCGGATCGAGCCGGGCGACGACGTGGTGGTCTTCGCGCGTCACGACCGGATTCTCCAGGTGGTCGCTCGCAACCGGAAAGGCCGGTCGGGTTGACCGAGCCGGGCCCCGCCCCGGTCTACTAGTGTAGTGTCGCCAAAGTCCTGATGCCGTTCGTGCGCGGGGCATCCACGGGATGCGTCGTTGGAACTCCTTGCCGTAGCTATCGCTACGCCGCGTCGTTCCGCCTCGCCCCCG
>JANQNV010000076.1 GCA_028279425.1 Longimicrobiales bacterium
TTGCCGTAGCTATCGCTACGCCGCGTCGTTCCGCCTCGCCCCCGCGGCGCCTCCGCACCCTCGGCGGTCACCAGACTTTGGCGACACTACACTAGGAGCGGAGGTCGGACAGGCCCCAGGGCCTGTTCGGCGGCTTGAGCTCTCCGCCGACCACGCGGTGGCGGAGAGGGTCGCCGCCGATCCAGTAGACCAGTTCCTCGGGTCGGTCCACCTCCCATACCGCCAGATCGGCTCGCCGCCCCACCTCGAGCACCCCTCGGTCGCCCAGGCCGAGGGCGCGCGCGGCCTCTCGCGTCATTCCCGCGAGGGCTTCAGCGGGCGTCATGCCGAAGAGCGAGCAGGCAAGGCTGCCCGCCGTTCGCAGCGACCGCACGGGCGACGACCCGGGGTTGAGGTCGGTGGCGACGGCCATGGGCACGCCGGCCCGACGAAATCCCTTCACGGGGGGCGGCCGATCGTCGCGCAGCACCAGGTAGGCGCCGGGAAGCAACACCGCGACGGAACCGCCCTCGGCGAGCGCCTCGATCCCCGCCGCGTCGCAGCGCTCGAGATGGTCGGCGGAGGCCGCGCCCCACCGGCCGGCGAGCGCAGCCCCTCCCGATGCGGAGCGTTGATCCGCGTGGAGCCTCAAACCGAACCCGTGGGCCCGGCCGGCGGCAAAGAGGGCTTCGCATTCCTCGGCGGTGAAGGCGAAGTCCTCCAGAAAAGCGTCGACCTGGTGGGCCAAGCCGCGGGCGCGTGCCGCAGGGAGCATCTCGTCGACGACGAGCCGAACGAAGTCTTCGCGCCGATGGGCGAACTCCGGGGGAAGAGCGTGGAGCGCGAGCAGGGTCCCACGTACTTCCACGTCCGCCCGGTCTCCCGCATCCCGCGCGGCGGCGAGCATCCGCAGCTCTCCCTCCACGGTCAGGTCGTAGCCCGACTTGACCTCGACCGTCGTCACGCCGTCGCGGGCAAGCGCCCGAAGGTGCTGCTCCGCGCCCCACGTGAGCGCGTCCATCGTCGCGGCGCGCGTCGCCTCGACCGTGCGTAGGATCCCACCTCCGGCTCGCGCGATCTCGTCGTAGCTGCGACCCTCGATCCGCTGCGTGAACTCCTCGACCCGCTCTCCTGCGTGCACCAGGTGCGTGTGGCAGTCGATCAACCCGGGAGTGATCCAGGCACCACCGACGTCGCGCACCTCCCGGGCCAGGCGGTCCGCGGAGCCGGGGAGGTCCGTCCGTCGCCCTACCCAGGCGATTCTTCCGTCCGCCACGGCCAGCGCCCCATCGGGCACGGTCCCCCAGACCTCGCCCCTCTCGGGGTCGAAGGTGGCGAGGTCGGCTCCGACCCAGACGACGTCCCACGTGCGATCGCGCATGGCGATCAACATGCGCCCTCGTCGGGCGACTCGCCACGGATGGGGCGAGACTCGTTTCGCGCGCGGCGGGGTCGAGATATACTGCCCTTCGGATTCCTTCTCCGACGACGCCCGCCATGCCCTACACCGGCTCGTATTCCACCGACTCCTGGCCCGAGCGCGAGCGTCGTGTTCGGGATCGCCGGCGATTGACCGACCGGCGCCAAGGCGTCGGCCGCCGGCTTCGCATCCGGCGTCAGCGGGTCATGCGGGTCGCGGTGGAACGCCGAGCCAACGGCGAGCGGCGGTCGGGACCGCAACGTCGGTCGGGAGAAGAGCGACGCTCGTTCCGCGACCGCCGCCAGCGGCCGGACCGCCGAGCATTGACGGATCGCCGCCTCTGACCCCCCTCCCCTCCCTCCGAGCCGTCCCCCCTGTCTCCATTCGGAGCTCATGACCATTTGCTCGATCGTTTCATTCGCGCGGCCCACCGTGCCGCGAGTGGCGCTCTGTCTGGCCGCCACCCTGCTGCTCTTCGACGCCGCGCCCACGGCTGCCCAGCGGACCGCGGGGACCGAAGCCGGCTTCGTTGACGCCCGTGACTTCACCGGGGCCACCCTGATGGGGTTCGTCGAGGCTCGCAGTCTGATCTTCTTCGCGCGCGGAGCCGTGGATCTGGGCTTCGGCCCCGAGGACTCATCGGTGTCGGAAGAGGGCGACACCTGCCAGGAGGTCGCGACGGGGGCAACCGTCAACGACTCGCGGTGCACCACGCTCGACGGGGGGGTGACGGTGCGCACGGGGGTCCAGTTCCCGATTCAGGACAACGAACTCCAGCTGGGGGTGGGATACCGGCTCGCCAACAGCGCCTCGGGCGTCGTGGCCAGCGGCTCGTACCGCTGGATGCGCGACGACGGCTTCTGGGGCGTGACCCTGGAAGTCGGAAGCGACCTCATTCGCGCAACCGCCGGGATCGGATGGGACTTCGGACGGTCGCGCCCCGCCGCTGACGAGGGACGCTGAGGAGTGCGCACATGATGAGCTGGATCCTCGGTGCCGCCGTCGGGTGGCCCCTCGTGCACCTGGTCGTGTACCTCGTGCGCTTTCAGAGCCTTCCACTCGCTCCTCTCGAGCTTCTTCTCTTCGTGCCCACCGGCGCCATCGGCGGCTGGTTCGTGCATCGCATGATCGACAAGTCGACGACCGCCGGTCAGAGAAGCCTCGTGGTGACCGCGGCCCTCGTGTCGATCCCCGTCGCGGCCGTCGGCAACCTCGGGGGCGGTCTCTTCGGGCCCGTAGGTGTGACGCTGTTCGGGCTCGCCCCGGTCATCGCCCTCACGGGAACCGCTTGGCTCATCGGAACGGCCGCCACGCGCGAGGCGGCGGGACGCGAGGCTGCGGAGCGCAGGAGGCGGCCGTAGTCACCGGGGGAGCGTGACCCTCCTCGCTACTCCTGCCGGAGCGCCACGACGGGGTCGAGACGCGACGCCCTCACCGCGGGCAAGAGGCATGCGAGCAGTCCCACCACAGCGACCCCGAGCGTCACCGACACCAGTGTCCAGGGGTCGGTCGGGCCGACGCCGTACAACAGCGAGCGGTAGAGGCGGGTGACCGGAATCAGAGCCAGCAGTCCCAGTATCGATCCCAGCCCGATCACGACCACTCCACTCCGCAGCACCCTGCCGCGGATTCGCCCGCGACTCTCGCCGAGAGCGAGGCGCACCCCGATCTCACGCCGGCGCCGCTGTACGGCGTACGAGAGGGTGCCGTTGACACCGACGAGGGCCAGCACGAGGCCAAGCACGGCAAAGCTGAGCAACACGCTCGTGCCGAAACGGCGCGACCCCAGCGTCGCATCGACGCGGGCCTGCATGGTCGACATGTCGATCAACGGAAGGTCGGGGTCCACCCGGTGTACGGCGTCGCGCACCGCTCCCCCCACCGTGGCCGGTGCCCCTGCGGTTTGAACCACCAGCGTCATCGCGTCGTGCGCCATCCAGCGGTAGGGCACGTAGATCTCGGGTCGGCCCTGGTCGTCGAGGCCGCGGTGTCGGACGTCGGACACCACCCCGACCACGCGATACGGCTCGCCCGATGCCTCGTAGAGCCGGATCGACTGGTCGAGCGCGCCGGACTCGCCGAAGTACGCCTCGGCGAGCGCCCGATTCACCAGGGCGACCGGCTCCGCGCCCGGTCGGTCGGAGGCCAGCAACGTCCGCCCTTCGAGCACCGAGATGCCCATGGCCTCGAGATACCCTTCGCTGGCGACCCGGAAGTCGGCCGTGGGCGGCGGCTCGCCCGCGGCTGGAGCAGGACGGTCCTGAACGAAGAACTCGATGTCGTAGTCCGTCCCCCCGGGGTCGAGCGGGAGGGCCGTGACCCACCCCGCTTCGACCACGCCGGGGAGTGACGCCACCTCACTGCGAATGTCGTCGAAGGCCTGCTCGATCCGGCCGCTGCCGTACTCGTAGCGGCTTCCCGGCAGGTCGATCGTTGCGGCGAGGAGACCGTCGATCCGATAGCCCGGGGCCTCGTCCTGGAGACGTACGAGGCTACTGACCAGGAGTCCCGCCGACGCCGCGAGGAGAACGGCGAAGGCCACCTGAACCGTCGACAGCGTGCGACGCAGGCGCCCCGCCTCCCGGTTGCCGGCCACGCGCGCCAACCGGGAACTCTGCGCGGCACCACGCGACGCTCGCGCCGCCGGCCAGAGGCCGACGAGCAGCGTGGTCGCGCAGCCCACGGCCACCGTGAATGCCACGACCCGCAGGTCGAGGCCGACAGGATACCAGCGAGGCAACGCGTCGGGGTCGAGAGCCAACAGAGCCTCCAGCCCGAGGTGGGCGAGAGCGAGTCCCGCCGCGACGCCCGACACCGCGTACACCGACGCCTCCACGAGGAGCTGTCGTACGAGCCGTCCCCGACCCGCGCCGAGAGCGCCGCGAATCGACCACTCTGCCGAGCGGGCCGTGGTCCGCGACAACATCAGATTGGCCACGTTGAGGCAGGCGATGAGAAGCACCACCCCCACGACGGCGAGCAGAAGGGGCAGCGACGTACCGGTCGATCGAAGGGCGTCGACGTGAACCACCTCGACCCCCCACCCCTCGTTGGTGCGGGGCTCGCTCTCCGCCAGCGCCGAAGCGATCGAGGCGAGTTCGGCGTGGGCTTGTTCGAGCGATGCACCGGCCGCAAGTCGACCGATCACATCGGTGTGGCGCGTCCAGCGGGCCTCCTCCCAGGGGAAGCGAACCAGGGGCATCCAAACGGCCACCCGGTCGTCGTCCGGGAACCGGAACCCGTCGGGCATGACGCCCACCACCTCGTAGGGTGCGTCGTCGAGGGTGATGCTGCGCCCCACCACCGATGGATCGGCGGCGAACCGCTCCGCCCAGAAGCCATGGGTCAGCACGACCGTGGCCGCGTCCGCCGGGTCGGCCGGGCTCGGGATACGCCCGAAGAGGGGCTGTGTCCCCAGGATCGCGAACAGGCCGTCGGTGAAGCGCATCGCGAGGATCTGGGTCGGCAGACCGGATCCCGTCAGCGCATAGCGTTCCGGCGTCCACCCCGCCAACTCTTCGAACGCCGAGGCCTCACGGAAGTCGGCCAGATCCAGGGGCGAAACCTGGTCGCGCACCCCCGCGTCGAGGTCGCGCGAAAACACCGCGGCGACAGTCTCGGGCTCGGGGATCGGGAGCGCTCGGAGCACCACGGCATCGACGACGGAAAACACGGCCGCGTTGGCACCGATCGCCAGCGCGAGCGTTCCCGCGATCGTGAGGCTCACCAGCGGAGATCGCCGGGCGCTCCGCACTGCGAGTCGCAGATCCAGACCCCAACCGCTCCACCCGTTCTTCGTCATCGTCCCCCCTCGCGCGTTCACCGACGGCCCTGGATCTCTCACCTCGGATCCGACGAGCCGAATCATCTGCATCACGATCCATCCTCTGGGCCACCGCGGCGCGCGCTCGACGCTCAGTTCGATCAAGTCGCCGAGGATGGCCTCCCACTCTCCGCCGAAGCGCCGCTCGGCCCACCGCGTCAACCAGGTCGGAAGCGGCTTCACGGTAGGGGTTCACTGGAGCCCGTGGCGGGATCGAGCCCCTCCCACATGGCCAGGAGTGCATCGCGCGAAGCGATCAACTCCGGAACGGCCCGGGGCTCCACGCGAAAGAAGCGCTTCGGACGTCCACCTCGCGCCGACGTCGGCTCGCCCAACTCGGACGTCACCAGGCCCCGTCGCTCCAGTCGCTTCAGGGCGACATAGACGGCAGCGTGCGTGAGCGTCCGACCCGTACGGGCTTCGACTTCACGCATGACCGAGACGGTGTAGGCCTCCTTGCCGAGATGCAGACAGGCCAACAGGACCAGCTGTTCGAAGTCACCCAACGTTTCTCGGGTCATCGCTCCCCTACCCGTGGATGGACGCGGTCGACCCTATTTACTAGCTCCGCTAGTATAACGCAAGGGCCGCTCGAGCGAGCGGTGCGTGGGTCATCCCGTGGCCACCCTCAGCCGGTCGCCTACCGGGCGCTGCCCCGCAGCGGATGTGACGGAAACACCAGGGTGTCATACACGGCGTCGGACGGGCGGCCGCCTGCGGGGAAGTCCGTGGCTTTGGTTGGAAACTCGGGCCGCTCGTGGCTGTTCACCCACGCCGAGATCAACTGCGCCTCTTCATCCGTGAGGCTTCCCGGAGCCGTGA
This sequence comes from Longimicrobiales bacterium, assembly GCA_028279425.1. Taxonomy (GTDB): domain Bacteria; phylum Gemmatimonadota; class Gemmatimonadetes; order Longimicrobiales; family Gaopeijiaceae; genus Gaopeijia. The sequence goes on from JANQNV010000076.1 coordinate 6,045, forward strand.
GCGGCATCGCGTGACGGATGAACCCGGCGAGCCGCCAGATGCGTGCAGCGCCGGCCCCGTCGTTCCACGACCGCGGGCCCCACAGAGGAGCGGGCTCGGCAAGCCCGCCTAGGTTGAATCCCACCCCGTCCAGCCCATGGCACGCGGCGCACTGGTCGTTGTAGAGCTCCTCCCCACGCACGAGGTCGAGTTCTTCGATGGGGATGCGCGACTCGACCGGGATCGTGTTGAGCCCGCGCCACGCGGGGCTTTCGCCCGTCGGCACTCCGTCGGAAAGCCAGTGGATGTAGGCCGACAGGGCGAGCGTCACCGGGTGGTCGAACGGCGGTGCCGTTCCATTCATCGACCGAATGAAGCAACCGCGGATCCGGTCCTCCAGGCTTACGAGCCGGGCGTCGCGGTTGCGGTACTGCGGGAACAGGCCCGCGACGCCGACGAGCGGAAGCGCCTTGATCTTCTGACCGCCGTTCAGGTGACAGGAGCTACAGTCCATGTCGTTGCCGACGAATTCGCCCGCGAGGTCGACGGAGTTGCGGAAGATCCGGTATCCCCGCCGAATCTGCTCGGCCGTGTAGGGGTTCTCGTGCACGCCCTCGGCCATGGGATCGCGCGGCAGGTAGCCGATCGTCTCGAGTGTGGCCTCGGCAGGAAGCAAGAGTGATCCCACCCCTCCCTCGCTCTCTTCCGTGGCACGCGCCACCGAGGCATCGGCTCCACGGGATCCCTCTTCGACCGCGCACGCGCCGAGGAGGAGCGCCGCGAGAGGTGCGACGAGAAGCAGTCTGAGCATGAAGAACTCCGGCAGAAGGCCGCTGGTCGAGACCCTGGTCGAGGTGCGGGCCGGGGCTTGGGTCGCTCGAAGGGTGGCGTTGGTGAACGGAGCGCGGCAAGTCGACATCCGCCCAGACGGCTCCGCCCCGACCAGGAGGCCCGGTCGGGGCGGAACGCTCGGAACTGGGCTACTGCCGGTGGTACGACACACCGGCCTGCTGCGCCCGGTCGATCGCAACCACCATGGCCGGTACGAGCGTTACCTCCGACAGAATGTTCGCCTTCATCTCGGCGTACACTTCGCCGGCCTCCAGACCGTGGGCCGACGCGACCTTCCCAGCGAAGTAGGTCAGCGCGTTGTTGCACATCAGGAACGTCGCACCCCGTCCGGCCAGCGCCTCGATGCTCGCCGGCGGCACGGCCGCTCCGTCGAAGGTGGGGGCGGTCCGCCACGGATTCACCTGGCTGGGTGCGCCCGACAGGTCGACCTCGCCCATCATCTCCCCGAGGGAGTACTTGGCCCACATCTCGTCGTTCAGACCGTGGAAGGTCGTCGCGCCGTAGAAGGTGACCACCGCATCGATGTCGTCGTCTCCGGCACCCGCGGCGTTCCACGAATTCATGTAGTTGAGCGCGTGGATCAGGGGCACCCCACCACCCGAAGCGGGTGTGTCGAACAGCATCCGGTTTTCGGCGTCGAGGGCCATGAGCCACTCGGCCGGCTCCTCACCGGTCGCGGCATCCGCGGTCTGATAGGCGCCGAACGCGGTCAGGCCGAGACAGAGAGTGAGGGCGAGCGCCGTGCGACCGCGGCGGTTGGGCGGGGTGGTCGAGGCCGTGCGGATCTTGATGTGCGTGGGCATTGCGATGCTCCCAGTTCGAGTGTCGGTTGCCGAGCTATGCGCAAAGCGGTCGAGATGTGTGACACAGCGCCGCCTTCGCCCCGAGGCTCCGTCCGAACCTCAGTACACGCGCCGCGGCACACTTCCCACCTCGTAGCACACGCCCTGGCAGTTCGAATGGTCTCCCCGGCCGATGATCTCGCCCGTCAGCTCCCAGATTCGATTGTGGGCGGGCACGAAGCGATCCATCTTGTCGCCCAACGCGCCGGCGAGAACGTCGATCTGATCGACGGCCTCTCCGAGGTAGGCTTCGACCCTGTCGAGGTGGTGGTCGATCTTGTAGAAGACCCGAAGCCGCTCGAGCAGCGCCTCGCAATCGTTGGGCTCGACTCCGCCCGACTCCTGGAGTTGCTGTTCGATCTTGATGATCTCCTGCATGTGCTCCGCCGCCTTCTGGAGGGACTCCTGCGACTCCTTCCCTGCCTTGGTCCCTTCGCGATGGTGGGCCAGATCGGTGGTACCCGCCCCTCGGTCGGCCCGAGCACTGGCCGAGTCGATCGCCTCGCCGCTCGCGTTCTCGACCAGCTGAAAGCCGAGTTCCAGCAGTGGGTCGAAGAAGGACGGCGTCGACCCGCCGACGGAGCGTGTTCGGGCTGGGGAGCCGCGTGGTTGGGGTCGCTCGGCGGGGGTGTCGACCCGCCGACGGAGCGTGTTGGGGCTGGGGAGCCGCGTGGTTGGGGTCGCTCGGCGGGGGTGTCGGCCCGCCGACGGAGCGTGTTCGGGCTGGGGAGCCGCGTGGTTGGGGTCGGGACGAGTGGGGCAGAGCACGGACGCTCCGGCCCCTCGGCAAAGCGCGTAGCCTCTTCGCAGAGACGTCGGAGCAACCAAAAGGCTCCACCATGTGGCGGACTTCGCGATGGTGGCGAGAAAAGGCCACATAACGACCCAAAGTCGCCACCATCGGGCACGTTCGCCGCATGGTGGCGACAAGCGGCGGAATAGCGACCCAAAACCTCCACCATCGCCAAACGACACGGATCGTGGAGACTTCTGGTGTTGTCGGTCGGGGTAGGCGGCGACGGTACGAGCCGGACGCGATGACTACGGCTGGGGGGGGGGCGAGGGCGCCATCGCCCCACTGCTCATCACCGACCGGACGACCCCTCGGCCTCCAGCAGTGCGACCACACTCACCGTCCCGATCCGCCGACAGAGGAGTCCTTGCTTGAGACCGAGATTCCGTCGAGCGACCACGTGATGTGGCTTGGCGCGGAGACCGGAATCCTCTGGACGCCCGGTCGATTGGCGGACAGCGGGGTCCTGCCGTCCCGACCCGCGGTCGTCGTCTGGAGTCCGGCGACCTGGCACGCCGGAGCTTCCCAACACCCGTCTACGGCGGCGGCGGCCCGAAGGGGCCTGTGATGACCTCCACCGGGGTCGGGCTATTGACCGTCATGTCGTTCCCGAGCTCGCCCCAGTTGCCGTTGCCCCAGCAGTAGGCCCTGCCGTCCGACCTCCGACCGCAGGTGTGGTTGCCCCCCGCGTCGATCGATTCGAACTCGAGAGCGCCGGACACCGGGGTCGGTACCTCGCGGTTGTCCGTCGTGCCATCGCCGAGCCGCCCTCGGAAGTTGCTCCCCCAGCAATACCCGGCCCCGTCGTCGGTAACCGCGCAGAAGTGGCCGGAGAAGCCGCCGTCGATTTCGGTGAAGACGAGCCCCCCGTCGACCGGGGTGGGGACGGAACTCGCCCCCGCAGCCCCATTGCCGAGCCGCCCAGCACCATCGGAGCCCCAGCACATCGCCGACCCGTCGGGCCGCAGACCGCACGCCGCCCCGTTGCCGGTGGTGATATCGATCCACGTGTGACCGCCACTCACGACGGTCGGCGTCATCCGATCGGTGGTGGTGCCGTCACCGATCTGGCCCGTGGTGTTGGACCCCCAGCACATCGCGACCCCGTCGGTGCGGATCCCGCAGCTCTGCGGCCCACCCCCCTTGGTGACCACCTTGGAAAAGGTGTGTCCCCCAGAGACCGCGACCGGCTCGGCGCGGTTCACACTCGATCCGTTCCCCAGCCGGCCGGCGCTGCCGAGCCCCCAGCAGTAGGCCGCGCCGTCCGTGGTTACGCCGCAGGTGTGGGCCAGAGATGCCTCGAGCGATGCGAAGGTGTGGCCGCCCGACACCGCCACCGGCACGGAGCTGTCGGCGAAGGCCCCGTTGCCGAGCTCGCCGGCGGTGCCCGCGCCCCAGCAGTAGGCCTCGCCCTCGGTGGTGATACCGCAGGTGAAGTCATTGCCGGCTGACAGGTGCGAGAACCTCAGCCCGCCGAGCACCTCGACCGCCGACGCGCTGCTCCCGACCGCACCGTTGCCCAGTCGTCCAGAGGTATCGAAGCCCCAGCACCACGCAGCGTGGTCGCTGTCGATGGCACAGGTGTGGTTCCATCCCGCCGTGATCAGGAGGGCTCCCGCGAGGGGTGCCTGAATCGTGAACTCGATGGGTTCGGAGACGCCACCGGGCGTCTCGACGGTGATCTCGCGCGCACCGGGCGGTGCATCGGCCGCGATCGCGAGCTCGAAGCTGAGACTCGTGGCCGTCGGAGCTCCCGCCGGGGGCCCACCAATGGACTCGTCTCCGGGGGCACCCGTGGGGCCGAATTGAAGTTCACCGGCGACCGCACCGACACCGGAGATCGCCAACGTCGTGGCCCCCGGAATGAATCCCGTGCCGGTGAGTGCCACGATGACCGTCTCCCCGGCCACGCCTGTGGCGGGGGTGGCGCCGGTGACCGTCGGTACCGGGAGCGGAGCAACCGTAAACGTCAGGCTTGCGGTCCCCAGACCCCCCGACTCTACACTCACCGCGCGGTCGCCAGGCGTGGCCCCGAGGTCGATCACGAGAGAGGCGGTGAGGGTGTCGGCGCTGACCACAGCAAAGTCGTCGACGGCCACCCCCACACCCCCGACCGTCACCGAGGTGTGCGGGTCCGCGAACCCGGTCCCGGTCAGGGTCACCTCGACGGTGTCGCCCGGCTCGCCTTCGGCCGGATCGAGTCGTACGAGCGTGAGCGGCACGACCGACACCTCGATGTCGGCGGTGACCGTGCCTCCATCGCCCGTGGCGCTCAGGGTGTAGGTCGTCGCGGCGGTTGGGGCCACGGTGCGACTTCCGTTGCAGGGCACCGGTCCCACTCCCTGGTCCACCGTGCACGACGTGGCGTCGGAGGTCGCCCAGGCGAGGGTCGACGACGCGCCCGGGAGGATCTCCGGGGGCGTGGCCTCGAAGCTGGAAATCGCCGGCGGATCGGGTGTGGGGTTCGGTTCCACGGGGTCGCTGTCGCCGCCGCACGCCGCCAGAAGCGTGGACGCGGCAAGTGGGAGAAGCAGAAGCCGTGACAGGCGCCAATGTCGGGACGGGCGGTGGTGGTCGCGAGGCACGGATCGTTCTCCTTTGCAGCTGAGCAGCGTCGGGCTCCGAACGGGGCCCCTCGAACCCTCACGCGTGGCCGACGCGCGATCGGGATCACCGGCTGCCTGGAGGAGAAGGACCCGCGTTGGGCCGCGGGCGACGCCCGGATGGAGCTGCGGTGGTG
>JANQNV010000092.1 GCA_028279425.1 Longimicrobiales bacterium
GCGGGGACGGGGGGAAGGCCGCTCCGCCGGAGCCGACGCCCCGCCCCCCCGGGCGCCCCCCCCCGGGACCGCCCCGGAGGCGCCCCGGGGGCGGGGGCCCAGCCGTCGGCGTTCGCGCGAATCGCGGCGGCGACGAAGGCGGCGAGTCCGGGCTCCTGGTCGTCGTAGTGCGCCCGGAAGCGAGGGTCAGCCTCGTACATACCCGCGAGGTTGACGTGCATCGCCAGCGGACATGGGTAGAACCAGCGGTCGATGTGCAGGCGCGCATCCTCGGCGAGCTTGCGAGCCGCGTCGCTCTCCGGGCTGGCCCCGGCGCGGAGGAGGTCGGCGAAGGCCCTTTCGGTCGCGGCCCCCTCGGCCTTGATCGTTCGCCAGTCGTCTTCACTGTAGCTCGAGGTGCGTCGCTTCGAGTCCCGCCAGGCCTCGGTCTGTCCCCAGCGGGCTTCGGCCTCGGCCTCGAGAGTGCGGTCTTGGGCGTCGTTGGTCATCGCGGTCTCCACAACGTGGGAAGGGTCGATGCGGGTGCGTTCGCGACCCGGCACCCGGAGGATCGACCCTGACGTAGCGTGAGGGTCAAGGGCCGTCGATCACCCCCGTCGATCGCCCCCCCTACATCCCCGCCGGCGGCGCTCCTAGCTTCCTCCCCATGTCTACGCTATCCGAAGAGGTACGGCGGCGCCGCACCTTCGCCATCATCTCACACCCCGACGCGGGCAAGACCACCCTCACCGAGAAGCTGCTCCTGTACGGGGGGGCCGTGCATCTCGCCGGATCGGTCAAGGCGCGTCGAGCCCAGCGGCACGCGACGTCGGACTGGATGAAGATGGAGCAGGAGCGCGGCATCTCGGTTACCTCGTCGGTGCTGCAGTTCGACTACCGCGGGTTCCGCGTCAACCTGCTCGATACCCCGGGCCACCAGGACTTCAGCGAAGACACCTACCGCACGCTCGTCGCGGCGGATTCCGCGGTCATGTTGCTCGACAACCGCAAGGGCGTGGAAGAGCAGACCCGGAAGCTCTTCAACGTGTGCAAGCTTCGCCGGACCCCGGTCTTCACCGTCGTGAACAAGTGCGACCGACCGGGCGAAGACCCCTTCCAGTTGCTCGACGATGTGGAGGCCGATCTCGGGGTGGCGTGTTACCCCGTGACCTGGCCCGTGCTCGACGGAGACCGGTTCGTGGGGGTCTACGACCGGCGGCGCGATCTCGTGCTGCGCTTTCGTCGGGGGGAGGATCACGGGCAGAGTCGGGTCGAGACCGATGCGCTTGCTCTCGACGACCCCGCGCTCGAAGACACGATCGGCGCCGCCACCCTGGAGCGACTTCGCGAAGAGGTGGAGCTGCTCGATGCGGCAGGTGCCCCGTACGACGAAGCCGCGGTGCGGGCCGGCACTCTGTCGCCGACCTTCTTCGCCAGCGCCCTCACGAACTTCGGTGTCGAACCCTTCTTTCGGACCTTTCTCGACCTCGCGCCCGCCCCGGTCCCTCGCGAGACCACCGAGGGCGAAGTGTCGCCCGAACACGACGCCTTCAGCGGCTTCGTCTTCAAGATCCAGGCGAACCTCGACCCGAAACACCGCGACCGCATCGCCTTCCTGCGGGTGTGCAGCGGGCGCTTCGAGGCCGGCGCCGACGTGAGCAACCTCCGGAGCGGGAAGCCGCTGCGGCTCGCGCAGCCGCAGTCGTTCCTCGCCCGCGACCGACAGGCCGTCGAAGAGGCGTGGCCGGGCGACGTCGTGGGCATCCACGACCGCGGTTCGCTGCGCATCGGCGACACCCTGACCGATGGCGACATCGGCGAGTATCGCGACATTCCGCGGTTCTCGCCGGAGCACTTCGCGCGCGTTCGCATCGGCGATCCGCTGCGGCGAAAGCACCTCGACACCGGCTTGCGCCAGCTCTCCGAGGAGGGGGCGGCACAGGTATTCTACGCCGAGTCCATCGCGGGCCCGGCCCCCATCGTCGGGGCCGTCGGCCCGCTGCAGTTCGATGTCCTCTTGCATCGGCTCGAGCACGAATACGGGGTATCGGCCACGCTGGAGCGGCTGCCCTACGTCGCCGCTCGCTGGGTGACCGGCCCGACGGCCGAGATCGAGCGCGTGGCCGGTGGCTACGATCGTGTGCAGGTCACCGACAGCCGCGACCGGCCTCTGATTCTCTTCCAGTCGACGTGGTCGCTGCAGAAGACCGAAGCCAACGAAGCCGAGGTGCTCGGCTTTCACTCCGTGGCCCCCTGAGGAGCGGGTCGGATACGGTCGGACCGCGTCTTGCCCCGTGCCCGCGTGCAGAGGTAACTTCCTTGGCGTGAATTTTGCAGACGCCACCCGCATCGAGGGTCCTCCAGAGGGTCCGTTCACCGGCCGCGTTCTGGGCATCGTCCCGGCGCGGCTCGCGTCTACCCGCCTCCCCCGGAAGCCCCTCCACCCGCTTCTCGGGCGCCCTCTGATCGCGTGGGTCTGGAGGCGCGTCGCGGCAATGACGACCCTCGACCGCGTGGTCGTCGCGACCGAACACCCGGGTGTGGTCGCGGCCTGCCGGGCCATCGGTGCCGAGGTCCACATGACCCGGTCCGATCACCCCTCTGGCACGGACCGGGTCGCCGAGATCGCGGCTCGCCCGGAGTTCGCCGACTTCGACATCGTCGTGAACATCCAGGGAGACGAGCCGCTGATCCGCGAAGAGCATGTGGCGGCGGCGGTGGGCCTCGTGCGTCGCGGGTGGCCGATCGGCACCTGCGCATCGCCCCTGCAGTCGGCCGCGGCGCGGGTCGATCCCTCGGTCGTGAAGGTGGCCCGGGCGGCCTCCGGGCGGGCCCTCTATTTCAGCCGCGCTCCCATCCCGCACATGCGCGACGGAGAGCCGACTCCCTCGGCCCTCGGGGCCTCTCCCTTCCTGCGGCATCTCGGCATCTACGCCTATCGACGCTCCGCCCTGGTCGACTGGGTCGCCCGGCCGCCGTCGGTGCTCGAAGAGCTGGAGAAGCTCGAGCAGCTTCGCCCCCTCGAGGCGGGTACGGGCATCGGCGTGGCGATCGTCGGCCCGAGCGAAGGCGGGGTCGATACCCCGGCCGACGCCGTTCGGACGGAACTCAGACTGAAGGAGCTCGGCTTCGAGCCCTCCACGGAACCCACTGGAGCACCATGACCGACAGCACCAACCAGACCCGCTACATCTTCGTGACGGGGGGCGTCGTCTCGTCGCTCGGCAAGGGCATCGCCGGAGCGTCTCTCGGGCGACTGCTGAAGGAACGCGGCCTTCGTGTCACGCTCCAGAAGTTCGACCCCTACATCAACGTCGATCCGGGCACGCTGTCGCCGTTCCAGCACGGCGAGGTGTTCGTGACCGACGACGGGGCCGAAACCGATCTCGACTTGGGGCACTACGAGCGCTTCATCGACGAATCGCTCACCCAGGCCAACAACATCACGACCGGCCGGATCTACTCCGACGTGATCGCCAAGGAGCGCCGGGGCGACTACCTCGGGTCCACGGTGCAGGTGGTGCCGCACATCACCGATCACATCAAGGAGGCGATCCGGCGGCTCGCGGGTGAGCACGACGTGGTGATCACCGAGATCGGCGGAACAGTGGGTGACATCGAATCGCTCCCATTCCTCGAGGCCATCCGTCAGTTCCGTCAGGAGGTGGGCCGCGAACGCGCGCTGTTCGTGCACCTCACCCTCGTGCCGTTCATCGCGGCGGCAGGCGAGCTCAAGACCAAGCCGACCCAGCACTCGGTCCGGGAGCTCATGCAGATCGGGATCCAACCGGATGTGGTGATCTGCCGGACCGAACACGCCCTCGACGACGATATCCGGCGCAAGATCGCCCTGTTCACCAACGTGCCCCTCGACGGCGTGGTCGAGGCGCGCGACGTGGAAACCATCTACGAGGTGCCGATCGAGCTCCGGCGACAGCGCCTGGACGACGTCGTCGTGCGCATGCTGGGGCTGGAGCTGCCCGACCCTGATCTCGGGCCCTGGCGCGACATGGTGAACCGCATCAAGACCCCGGGGAGTGGTCGGGTCCGGATCGCGGTCGTCGGCAAGTACACGGAACTGGTCGACAGCTACAAGTCTGTGCAGGAAGCGCTGATCCACGGGGGAATCGCCAACGACGTGTCGGTCGACATCGACTGGATTTCGTCGGAGCAATTCGACGACGGCGTCGGTGTGGAGCGGCTGCGGAAGTACCACGGGCTCCTGATTCCGGGAGGCTTCGGTCCCCGCGGCGTCGAGGGAATGCTCCAGGCGATCGGATGGGCGAGAGAGAATGGACTGCCCTTCTTCGGAATCTGCCTCGGACTGCAGTGCGCCGTCATCGAGTTCGCGCGTTCGGTGTGCGGACTCGACGAGGCGAACTCCTTCGAATTCGACGAAGCCGGACCGCACTCGGTGATCTGCCTGATGGACTCGCAGCACGAGGTGACGACCAAGGGCGGCACCATGCGGCTCGGGGCGTATCCGGCCCGGCTCACCGAGGGCAGTCGGGCACGCGCGATCTACGGGATGGAGACGATCAGCGAGCGCCACCGTCACCGCTTCGAGGTCAACAACGAGTACCGGGACGCCCTGGAAGCGGCAGGTTTGGTGATCAGTGGCGTGTCGCCCGACGGTGGTCTCGTCGAGATGGTCGAGCTGCCCTCGCACCCCTGGTTCGTGACCTGCCAGTTCCATCCGGAGCTCAAGAGCCGCCCGATGCGTCCGGCTCCGCTGTTCGCGTCGTTCATCGAGGCCGCGGTCAAACAGTCGCACGTCGGGAGCGAGATCGAGTCCAGCATGGTCGCGGGCGACTGAGGGTGCCCGTGTTCGACACCTTCACCCTCATCGCCGGACCCTGCGTGCTCGAAGACGACGGGCTGAATGTGGAGGTCGCGCAGGAACTGGCTCGACTCGCGGCCGCCCTTCGCATACCGGTGGTGTTCAAGGCGTCGTTCGACAAGGCCAACCGGTCCAAGGCCGGCGCCGCCCGGGGGCCGGGGCTCGACGAGGGCCTCGAGCTCCTCGCGTCGGTCGCTTCACGCTCGGGGCTGCCGGTGCTGACGGACGTACACGAGCCCGACCAGTGCGCTCGGGCCGCCGAGGTGGTCGACGTACTCCAGATCCCGGCCTTTCTCTGTCGGCAGACCGACCTGGTCGAGGCCGCCGGTGCGACGGGGCGAGCCGTGAACATCAAGAAGGGGCAGTGGATGGCGCCGGAAGAGATGGCCGCCGCCGTCGACAAGGTGCGCGGCGCCGGCGCCGACCGCGTCGCGGTGACCGAGCGGGGCACCTTCTTCGGCTACGGCAACCTCGTCGTCGACATGCGTTCCTTCGCGCGGCTACGCGCTGCGACCGGGTGCCCGGCGATCTTCGACGGCACGCACTCCGTCCAGCGACCGGGGCGGGCCGACGGAGCCAGTGGGGGTGATCCGGAGCACATCCCGGCCCTCGTGCGGGCCGCGGTGGCCGCCGGATGCGACGGCCTGTTTCTGGAGACGCATCCCGAGCCCGCCCGCGCCCCGTCCGACCGCACGAACATGCTGCCCCTCGCGGACCTTCCCGAACTGATCGAAGACGTGATCGCCGTTCGGAGCGCTTTGGCCGGCGAGCGGATCGATGGCTGATTCGACGTCGAGCGGTCCGTACGGCGCGATCGACCCCCGTGTGGCCCGCCAGATCGGCCTCGCGATCTTCGACGTCGACGGTGTCCTGACCGATGCGGGGGCCTACATCGGCGGATCGGGTGGGGAAGGGGAGCGCAAGCGCTTCGACCTCCAGGACGGCCTGGGTATGAAGCTGCTGCAGTCGCGCGGGGTGCACGTCGTGATGGTGTCGGGCCGCGTATCGCCGGCGACGACGGCGCGCGCCGCGGAACTCGGCATCGCCTGCCACCAGGACGCGGGGGCCGACAAGCTCCCGATCGTCGACGCCCTGCGCACCGAGCGCGGCCTCGCGTGGTCTCAGGTGGCGATGCTGGCCGACGACCTTCCCGACGCCGCCGTCTTCACTCGGGTGGGGCTCCCGGCAGCCGTGCCCAACGGTGTGCCGCGTATCCTGCGCACGGCGAGCTGGATCGCCACACGACCCGGTGGGCGCGGGGCGGTGCGTCAGTTCTGTGAGGCTCTGCTCGAGGCGCGCGGCGAACTCGACGACGCGATCGCCGACTACCTGGCGGCTCGCGGCGGCATCGGCGACGGACCCGCCGGACGTCGCTGGAAGGAGTCGGCACCGTGAACGACGAGGCGCTGCTCGACGAGGGTCGACGAGTGGTGGGCGTCGAGGCGCGGGCGCTCGACGCGCTTGCCGACCGGCTCGACGAGCGCTTCGTGGAGGCGTGCCGGCTGGTCGCTGCGTCCACCGGACGGATCATCGTTTCGGGCATCGGCAAGAGCGGGATCGTAGCCCGCAAGATCGCGGCGACTCTGACGTCGACGGGTACGCCGGCCACCTTCCTGCACCCGGTGGAGGGACTCCACGGCGACCTGGGGATCGTGGGCCCCGACGATGTCGTGCTGTTGCTCAGCAAGAGCGGCGAGACGACCGAGCTCGACGGTCTGCTCGACTACCTCCTGCGCGTGGGCGTGCCCGTCGTCGCCTTCACGGGTCGCATCGATTCCTCACTCGCGCGCAACGCCGAGGTGGTGCTCGACTGCTCGGTGGCCGAAGAGGCCTGCCCCATGGATCTCGCGCCCACCTCGTCGACCACGGTGACCCAGGCGCTGGGAGACGCCCTGGCGGTGAGTGTGCTCCAGTTGAAAGGGTTCCGATCGGAGGATTTCGCCCGCTTCCACCCCGGCGGTGCGCTCGGGCGCAAGCTGACGATCCGGGTATCGGACGTCATGGTGGCCGACGACTATCCGTCGGTGCCCGTCGAGGCCCCCATGCGAGCGGCGTTGGTCCCAATCGCCGAGCAACGGGGTACGGTACCGGTGGTCGACTCCCAACACCGCCTGGTCGGGGTGGTTACGGCCGGTGACCTCATGCGATTGATGGAGCACCGCGAGGTGGACTGGTTCGAGGTGCCGATCAGCGAGGTCATGACCACGGGTCCGCTCACCGCGCGGCCCGAGGAGCGCGGCGCGGCCGTGGTGCATCGCCTCGAGGAGCGGGGGATCATGGCGGCGCCGGTCGTCGATGCCGACGGGCGGTTGGTGGGCGTGGTACACCTTCACGACTTGATGAGAGCAGGGGTGGTGTGATGCAGGTCCAGACTTCGACCCGAGCGCTGGTGCCGTGCCTGGCGGCCGTGGCCGTCGCGGCGGTGGCCGCAGGGTGCGCCGAGGAAAGCGCCGCACCGGTGGTTCAAGAGGCGATGGCCGACGTCGATCACATCGTGATGGAGCAGATGGAGACCGTCATCACCCTCGAGGGGGTGCGCAACGGGGTGGTCATCTCCGACTCGAGCTACGTGTACGAGGACTCCTCGACGGCGCAGCTCTTCGGCGTGCAGATGACGCAGTACAACGAACAGGGGCTCGAAACCGCGCGTCTCACCTCCGAGCGGGGGTGGCTGAACGAGCGCACCGACGAGCTGACCGCCGTCGGCACCGTCGTGCTCATCATTCCCGCCGACGGGCGCCGTATCGAGACCCCGGAACTGCACTACGACCCTGTGCGGGCCGAGATCTCCAGCGACTCGTCGACGATCCAGGTGTTGGGTGGGGCGCGCACGCGGGCCACCTGCGGTTTCCGGGCTGACCTCGACTTCGCGAACTTCGATCTGTGCGGACCCGTTGGCGACATCCCCAGCCGGCCCGGAGGGGGATGATGCATCGGGTCGGCCTCCAGGTCGCGGGGCTCGTCCTCGTCTGCTCCATCGGCTCGAGCGCGGAAGGGGCGGCGCAGCCGTCGGGATGCCAGTTGCTCGACGGCACCCAGAACGTGCGCAACATTGACACTCCGAGCGGCGCGATCACCCGCATGCAGACGCCTCGCCTGCGCTGCACCGACGGGCGCTACATGGAGGCCGACAGCCTCGTCTACTACCAGGTGAGCCAATACACCAACATGTTCGGCCGGGTGGTCTTCCGGACCGACGGGCGGGAGTTGCGGGCCGACAACGCGCAGTATTTCGAGCGACTCGGCCGGTTGCAGGCCGAGGGTAGCGTGCGACTTCGCGACCTCAACCGTGGTACCGTGATCACGGGCCAGGATCTGCTCTACCTGCGAGCCGGGGCGCAGCGCCCCCAGGAACAGCTGACCGTCACGGGCGAGCGCCCCCGGGCCGTGCTTTTCCCCCGTCGCGACACGCTGCGGGAGCCCACAGCGCCGTCTCCCGACTCGGTCACGCCCTACGAGATCGTGGGAAGTCG
>JANQNV010000159.1 GCA_028279425.1 Longimicrobiales bacterium
GGGGTGCGGGAGACGGTCTGCGCCGCAGGCGCGGAAGCGAAGCGCGGCTCCCGCACCCCCGGGGGCCTATCCCCGCCCCCCCGGAAACAACCGCTCCACCATTTCAACCTTGTCCGGCCACGGCAAAAACGCCGCATCGAATCCCATCCTCGCCACCCGCACGAGTTCGTCCCAGGTGAAGCCGAGGTGTTCGTGCGCCAGCCAGTACTCCTCGGTGAGGGTCGTGCCCGACACCAACCGGTTGTCCGTACAGAGGGTCAGGCAGAGCCCGTCGTCGAAGTACCGTCGCACCGGGTGCTCGGCGAAGGTCGCGGCCACGCGGGTCTGCACGTTGGAGGTCAGGCAGATCTCGAGGGGGACCCGGTGGTCGCGGATGTAGCGCTCCAACGAGGGATCTTCCAGCAGCCGCGTTCCGTGACCGATGCGGTGCGCATCACAGTCGAGGAGTGCCTGCCGAATCGACACCGGCCCGAACGCTTCACCGGCATGCACCGTGCGCGACAGATCGTGTTTCGCGGCGATGTGGAACGCGTCGGCGTGAAGCGACGCGGGGTTTCCGGCCTCTCCGGCCGCCAGATCGACGGCGATGACGCCCCGATCCTTGTGCGCGACCGCCAACTCGGCCAACTCGATCGAGATATCGGGATCGAGATGACGAAGGGCGCAGACGATGATGCCGGCCCGAACGTCGACCTCCTGCTCGGCCCGCCGCAGCCCCGCGCTGACGGCGTCGAGCACTTCGTCCATCGACAGGCCCCCCTGCGTATTCAGCCAGGGGCTGAAGCGAACCTCCACCCACTTCACATTCTCGGCCGCGTGATCGATCGCGAGTTCGTAGGCGATTCGTTCCAGCTGGGGCGCCGTCTGCATCACCGCCAGGGTGGTCGCGAACTTCTCCAGGTATTCGTCCAGATCGGCGGAGTCGTCGGCGCGCATGATCCGCGCCAGTTCGTCGGGTTCCTCGGCGGGCAGCGTCACCCCGTGGTCGGCGGCCAGTTCGATCATCGTTCGAGGGCGGATCGACCCGTCGAGATGCACGTGCAACTCGGCCTTCGGAAGGGCGCGGAGCCGCTCCCGGGTGACGGCCTCGATCACGTGGCGGTCCCGCTCACGAGGTTGGTCTGCAATGAGGTGCGGGGCCTCGCTTCAGCACGGCGCCCCGACGTTTCCGGGCGCGAAGCCCTTCTCGACGTCGATCAGCGGGGCCGGGTACTCGCCGGAGAAGCACGCGTTGCAGAAAGGGCCCGCCTCGGCAACGGCGGCCTCCATCCCCTCGAGCGACAGGTACCCCAGCGAATCGACTCCGAGCTGGTCGGCGATCTCGGGCACCGAGAGGCTCGATCCGATGAGCTCTTCGCGGGACGGCATGTCGATGCCGTAGAAGCATGGTGACTTCACGGGTGGGGAGGCGATCCGGAGGTGTACTTCGGCCGCACCCGCCTCCTTCATGAACTTCACGAGGGATCGGCTCGTCGTCCCACGCACCAGGGAATCGTCGACGACCACGACACGCTTGCCGTCGAGCACTTCGCGCACGGGGTTGTACTTCATGCGCGCTCCGAAATCGCGATCGGCCTGAGAGGGCTTGAGGAAGGTGCGTCCCACGTAGTGATTGCGGAGCAGCCCGAGCTCGTAGGGGATTTCGCCCGCCTCGGCGTATCCCAGGGCCGCCGAATTCGCCGAATCGGGCACGGCGATCACGCAGTCGGCCGGCACCGGGTGCTCGAGGGCCAGCCGACGCCCGAAGGCCCGTCGAGCCCGGTCGACGCTGACCCCCCACAGGCGGGAATCCGGACGAGCGAAGTACACGAGTTCGAAGATGCAAGGGGAGGGCTGGGGCGCGGGGGGGAGCGGCCGAAGCCGCGTCATCTTCGATCCCTCGATCTTCAGGACCTCGCCCGGCTCGATGTCGCGGATGTATTCCGCGCCGAGGATGTCGAGCGCGCACGTTTCACTCGCGACCACGATTCCCCCCTCCTTGCGTCCGAGCACGAGCGGTCGAAAGCCCCGTCGGTCGCGCACCGCGTACAGCGTCTGGCCCACAGAAAGCACCATGCTGAACGCACCCTCGAGGTGCGTGAGGGCGTCGTCGATCTGCAGGTCGATCGACTCGTGCCGGGAGCGTGCGACGAGGTGGACCACCACCTCCGAGTCGTTGGTGCCCTGAAAGATGGCGCCCTCCCGCACGAGCCACTGCCGAAGATCGTGGGCATTCGTGAGGTTGCCGTTGTGGGCGACGGCCAGATCCCCTTCGGAGTAGCGCACCACGATCGGCTGAGCATTCCGAGCCCCACCGCCGCCGGCCGTGGAGTACCGCACGTGACCGAGAGCCGCGTCGCCGCGGAGCTTCCGGATGGTGTCGGCGTCGAACACGTCGGCGACCAACCCGAGTCCCTTGTGGACCCTCGCGTTGCCGTCGCCATCGACGGCGACCATACCGGCGGCCTCCTGGCCGCGATGCTGGAGCGCGTAGAGGCCGAGAAACGCAAGCTCGGCCGCCTTCTCGATCCCGCTGATGGCCACCACGCCGCATTCGTCACGCGGCTTGTCGTCGAGCGAGGCGGGGGGGGCGTCGACGACGTCGAAGCGTCGGGTCATGATGGGTCGTCCGGGGCGGATGCGGGGGCCGCATCCATGAGGGAGGGGAGGGCGCCGAAGTACGCGTCGGCGGCTGAACCGGGGCGTACGTTGATCTCGGCTCCGGCGCCGCGGATTCGGATTCCCGCGGATTCGGGGGCCACGGAACCGATGCGACGGGCGGGGACGCCGTGGCTCGACGCCACATCGAGCATCATCTCGACATCGGCTTCGGCGCACGAGAGGATGATGCGGCCCTGGGCCTCGCCGAAGAAGAGCGGGACCACGGGCAGGTGATCGGGGAGTTGGACATCGACACCGAAGGGCTCGACGCCATCGCCGATCGCGCTCTCGACGAGGGCCACCGCGATACCGCCCTCCGCGCAGTCGTGGGCCGAGTGAATCCGCCCCGTGCGGATCATGGCCAGCGTCGCATTCTGGAGGGCTCGTTCGGCGAGGAGATCGACCGACGGCGGGTGGCCGGCCACCAGCCCGTTGTGGAACCGGTACAGATATTCCGACGCCCCGATCTCGTCGGTATTGTCACCCAACTGGAGGATCGCATCGCCCTCCTGCACAAAGGCGTGGCCGGTCAGGTAATCGATATCGTCGATCACTCCGACCATTCCGATCACCGGTGTGGGGTGAATGGCCTTCCCATCGGTCTCGTTGAACAGCGAAACGTTCCCTCCCGTGACCGGGGTCTCGAACGCCCGGCATGCCTCGCCGACTCCGCGCACCGCTTCTCTAAGCTGATAGTAGATATGTGGTTTTAGGGGATTACCAAAGTTTAGATTGTTCGTAATGGCCGTAGGAAGGGCACCGACACACACCAGATTCCGCGCGGCCTCCGCGACCGCGGCCCGTGCGCCGTTTCGCGGGTCGAGATAGACGTAGCGACCGTTGCAGTCGGTCGTTGCGGCCACCGCACGGCGAGTGCCGCGGATGCGGACGGCACCCGCGTCGCCTCCGGGACGCCGCACGGTGCTCGTCCGCACGGTCGTATCGTACTGCCGGTAGATCCAACGTCGGGAGGCGATGTTGGGGGACCGCATCATGTCGAGGAGGGCCAGAGAGGGATCCGGAAGGGTGTCACGAACCGGCAGATTCGTGTCGCGGAGCTCGGCGACCTCGAGCGCCTCGATGCCCTCCCTCTCGTAGGTGGGGCACCCCTCGGTGAGCGGGATGTTCGGAATCTCGGCTACGGTGACCCCCTCTTCGACGACCCGGAACATGCCGTCGTCGGTGACGCGCCCGACGACCTCGGCCTCGAGTTCCCACTTCTCCAGGATCTTCCGGACCTCGTCTTCTTTGCCGATCTCAGCGGTCACCAGCATCCGTTCCTGCGATTCGCTCAACAGGATCTCGTAGGGGGTCATGCCCTCCTCGCGTACCGGCACCAGCGCGGTGTCGATCTCGATTCCGTTTCCTGCTCGTCCCGCCATTTCGGTGGCGGATGAGGTGAGCCCCGCGGCCCCCATGTCCTGAATGCCGGTGATGTGCCCGCTCGCGATCAACTCCAGCGACGCCTCCAGCAGGAGCTTCTCGGTGAAGGGGTCGCCGACCTGGACGCGAGGCCGACTCGCATCGTCGTCGTCGTCGCTGAGCTCTTCCGAGGCGAAGGTCGCCCCGTGGATGCCGTCACGACCGGTGCGTGCTCCCACGGCCATGATGGGGTTCCCGACCCCTTCGGCGACCCCGGTGATCAGATCTTCGTGCTTCATGAGGCCGAGACACATCGCGTTGACCAGGGGATTCCCCTCGTAGGCCGCGTCGAAGTGTACCTCACCACCGATGTTGGGGATGCCGACACAGTTGCCGTAGTCGCCGATGCCCTTCACGACCCCGCCGAAGAGGTAGCGGACCCGCGGCGAACTCAGATCGCCGAAACGGAGAGAGTCGAGGACGGCGATGGGGCGGGCGCCCATCGTGAAGATGTCCCTCAGGATGCCTCCCACGCCGGTGGCCGCGCCCTGGTACGGCTCGACGGCGCTCGGATGGTTGTGGGATTCGATCTTGAAGGCGAGCGCGTAGCCGTCACCGACATCGATCACCCCGGCGTTCTCGCCCGGGCCCTTGATGACCCAGGGGGCTTCGGTCGGGAGGGTCTTGAGCAGTCGCTTCGAGTTCTTGTAACCACAGTGCTCCGACCACATGGCGCTGAAGACACCGAGCTCGGTCCACGTCGGTGTCCGTCCCATGATTCCCAGTACCCGCTCGTACTCCTCGGTCGACAGCCCGTGATCTGCGACGACCTCCGGGGTGATGTCCGGGTCGCCGGGGCGGGGAGCGACGTCGGCGGGTGTGGTCCGGTGGGGGCTGCGGCGTTCGGGGGCACCGATGTCACTCGGCGCGCCGGCTACGCCTTCGTGCACGCTCCCCCCCTGGTCGTGGGTGCTCATGCAGGGCTCCCGGCGAGAGCGCCCACAAGGGAGGTGAACACCCCGACTCCATCGGTCGACCCGAGCACGGCCTCCATGGCCCGTTCGGGGTGGGGCATCATCCCCATCACGTTGCCACGCTCGTTCACGATTCCGGCGATGTTGGCCACCGAGCCGTTCGGGTTGCCGGCGTCCGTTGCTTCGCCCCGGCGGTCGACGTAGCGGAAGAGGACTCGTCCGTCGCCTTCCAGACGCTCGAGGGTTTCGGTGTCGGCGCGGTAGTTGCCCTCGGCATGTGCGCTCGGAATCGAGAGTACCTGCCGGGCGTCGTAGTCGCGCGTGAACACCGTGTCGGTCCGTTCCACGCGAATGAACACGTTCTCGCTCTGGAATCTGAGCGACTCGTTCCGGATGAGCGCGCCGGGGAGCAGGCCGGCCTCGCACAGGATCTGGAAGCCGTTGCAGATGCCCATGACCGGACCACCAGCTTCAGCGAAGGCGATGATGTCGTCCATGATGGGGCTGAAGCGGGCGATCGCGCCGGCCCTGAGGTAGTCGCCATAGCTGAAACCACCCGAGAGCATCACGACATCGACGCCATCGAGTCCGCGTCGGCGGTGCCACAGGAATTCGGCCTCGCCGCCCACCTGCTGGACTGCCTTGTAGAGGTCGTGATCGCAATTCGATCCAGGAAACGTGACGACGGCCGCCCTCATGCCGCCTCCACCTGATAGACCTCGAAGTCTTCGGTAACGGGATTCGCGAGAAGCTTCCGGCACATGGCCTCGGCCTCGGCGCGGGCACCGTCTGCGTCGTCGGCGTCGAGCTCGATGTGGATCGCCTTCCCGACGCGCACGTCGTCGACCTGTGCCCACCCGAGGGCATGCAGCGCGTGGTGGATGGCCTTCCCCTGCGGATCGAGGATGCCTTTGCGGGGGGTGACGCGGATCTCGATACGGAAGCGGCTCAAGAGTCGTTCTCCGGGGGCACCCGGCGCGATCGCCGGGAGTCGGGGTCGAGGTGGGAGTAGTCGAGGGAGCGGACGTCGGGCGACGAGTAGTCGTCGTGGTCGTCGTCTTCGGGGTCGTCGAGCAAGGGGTCGCGCTCGGGAAGGCGGTCCAGCAGCCCCAGGAGCACCGTCTTGAGGAGGCCCCAGACCATGTACAGAACCAGGGAGACGAAGAAGTAGTACCGGGGCACGGTGAAGGCGAGCACCAACAGAGTGCCGATCCACGCCGTCGTGAGCTGGCCTTTGCGGGTGCGCAGCCCGATGCGGGGCACCTTGCCGTACGGCACGTGGCTGACCATCAGGACGCCGAGGAGCACCATGCCCATCGCCATGATCTGGGACCACGGCAAGTCGGCAAGGTAGGTCTGGAACAGGGGCGTCTGGCTGAACGGATACCACGATGCCAGCGTCATCCCGGCCGAGGGGGAAGGCAGTCCGAGGAAATGGCGCTTTGCCGCGCCACCCTGCTCGACGTTGAAGCGGGCCAGACGCACCACGACCGCGACGACGTAGACGTACGAAAGCGTCCAGCTCCACGAAGTCGCGTCGGCGAAAAACAGCTCGTAGACGATGATGGCGGGGGCGACGCCGAAGCTGATGGCGTCGACGAGCGAGTCGAGTTCGGCGCCGAATCGGGAGCCGGTGCGGGTGAAGCGGGCGACCCGCCCATCGAGCATGTCGAGCACGCCGGCGAAGATGATGAACCAACCCGCCCACTCGAAGTCGCCCCGGGTCGCGGCGACGATGGCGTAGATCCCGAAGAAGAGGTTCCCCAGCGTGAAGGCCGAGGGGAGGATGATGATGCCGCGTTGCAGGTTCGGGCGGGGTCGGCGCCGCTTCGACGATTCGAAGTCGACCACGTCGTCGGAGCGCCGGCGCAGGGGTCTCACGACGAGGGGACTCCCGGCTCGAAGTGCGGAGGGGTCCACTCGTCGAGCGGGACGCCGGTCAGCCGTTGGAAGACGTCGAGGTATCGCTCGGTGGTGGCCGCGACCACGTGCTCGGGGAGGTCGGGCGGAGGCGGGTCGTGATTCCAGTCGGGCAGGGCGTCGAGCCAGTCGCGCACCGGCTGCTTGTCGAGAGACGGCTGTCCCCGTCCAACCGCATAGTGCTCTTTCGGCCAGAAGCGCGATGAGTCCGGGGTGAGCACCTCGTCGATCAGCAGGAGGCGACCTGCGGCGTCGAGCCCGAACTCGAACTTGGTGTCGGCCAGGATGATATCGCGTCCGGACGCGGTCTCGCGGCCGTGCCCGTAGATGCGCAGCGAGAGGTCGCGGAGCGTCTCGGCCTGCGCGTCGCCGACCATCTCGCGCACGGCATCGAAGGTGATGTTTTCGTCGTGTGCACCGTCCTGGGCCTTGGTGGCGGGCGAAAACAGAGGCGACGCGAGTTGTTCGCTTTCCTGCAGTCCGGGCGGGAGGGGCTCACCTGCGAGGGTGCCGTGGTCGCGGTACTCGCGCCACGCGGAGCCCGAGAGGTAGCCCCGGATCACACATTCGACGAGAAGCGGGGTCGTGCGACGAACCAGCATGCCTCGTCCCGACCAGCCGGCCCGGGAGTCGGTCAGTTCGGGCGCGAGGCGTACGATCTCGTCGGGGTGGACGGCGAGGAGGTGGTGGTCGATCTGCTCGCGCCTGGCCAGTCGGTCGAGCCACCAGGCGGTGATCTGGGTCAACACCTCGCCCTTCCGGGGCACGGGCTGGCGCATCACGACGTCGAAGGCGCTGACGCGGTCGCTGGCCACCATGAGCAGGCGGTCGTCACCCACCGCGTAGACGTCGCGTACCTTCCCGCGGTGGAGGAGGGGGAGTCGGAGTGCTTCAGACACGAACGTCGGGCTCCCCGAGGCGGGCCTCGGCCGCCGCACCGAGACGGGACAGGACGGGGTTCACGTGTTGTTCGAGAAAGCGGTCGACCTGGGCCGGGGCGCGTCCCACGAATGCCGCGGCGTCGATCAGCCCGCGGATGTGGTCGGCGTCCAGGCCGAAGGCGTCGTCGCCGGCTACACGTTCGATCAGGTCGGACTCCCGTCCCTCCTTCATTTCGCGCGCGGCGGCGTGGGCGTGGACACGGATCCGCTCGTGCAGTTCCTGACGGTCGCCGCCGCCGGCGGTCGCCTGCATCAGCAGGGTTTCGGTGGCCATGAAGGGAAGATGCTCACCGAGGTTCTTCGCCACCACCGCCGGGTTGACGATCAGCCCGCTCGACACGTTTTCAGTGAGGACCAGACATCCGTCCAGGGCCAGATAGGCGTCGGGGATCGAAAGCCTGCGGTTGGCGGAGTCGTCGAGCGTGCGCTCCATCCACTGCGTCGCGGCGGTGAAGGCGGGGTCGATCGACAGTGTGATCACATGGCGGGTCAGGGCGCAGATCCGCTCCGCCCGCATGGGGTTGCGCTTGTAGGGCATGGCCGACGAACCGATCTGCTCCGATTCCCACGGCTCCTCCACCTCGCGCAGATGGGCCAGAAGGCGCAGATCGTGGGCGTACTTCGACACCGACGACGCCACTCCAGCCAACGTCGCCTGAAGCGCCTGATCGACCTTGCGCGTGTAGGTCTGGCCACTGACCCCGTAGCTGCTCGAGAACCCCATCTTCTCGCTGACGAGAGCGTCGAGTCGGTCGACCCGCTCGTGGTCGCCCTCGAGCAACTCGAGAAACGAGGCTTGTGTCCCGGTCGTGCCCCGCACCCCGCGGAACCGCAGCGTCGCCAGGCGGAACTCGATCTCCTCGAGATCGAGCACGAGATCCTGCAGCCAGAGCGTCGCGCGCTTGCCGACGGTCGTCGGCTGGGCCGGTTGGAAGTGGGTGTAGGCGAGCGTCGGCAGGTCGCGCCACTCGCGCGCGAAGCGCGACAGCGCGGCGATGCATCGCACGAGTCGGTCCCGGACGAGTTCCAGCGCCTGCCGATGCAGGATCAGGTCGGTGTTGTCACCGATGAAGGCGCTCGTCGCCCCGAGATGGATGATGCCGCGAGCGGCGGGCGCATCGTCGCCGAAGAGGTGCACGTGCGCCATGACGTCGTGCCGAAAGCGACGTTCGTACTCCGCCGCGCGATCCAGATCGAGACGGTCGAGCGCGGCCCGCATCTGGTGGAGCGCTTCGTCGGGAATGGCCAACCCGACCTCGGCTTCGGACTCCGCCAGCGCGAGCCACAGCCGGCGCCAGGTCCCATAGCGGTTCGCGGGTGAAAACACCCGCTGCATCTCGCGAGATGCGTACCGCCCGGTCAGGGGGTGCTGATAGGTGTCGGTCATCCACGCCGCCAGACGAAATCGAGAAAGACGTAGCCTCCGCGCCGCTCCACGCCGAGTCGAACGCGGCCGGGGCGCAGCTGCTCGAAGAAGCGGGCCGCATCTTCGGCCGAACGCACCCGCACGTTGTTGATCTGCACCAGGACGTCGCCGTCGCGAAGCCCGATCTGGCTCGAGATGGCGGGGGAGGCCGAGATCACGAGGGCGCCGTCTTCCGACGCCAGCCCGCGCTCAGCGCGGATCTGCGGATCGAGGGTGATCATCTCGAGATCGTCGAGTACGACGACCCGCTCGGCGTTGAGCGAGGGCAGATCGCCGGCGACGACGCGCACCGGGTCGGATCGCCCGTCGATTTCGACCGAAAGAGCGCTCCCCGGGCGAATGTCGAGCAGGACGTCTTCCCAGTCGAGCGGCGCAGCGAGGCGGCGCCCGTTCGCGGCCATGATCCGTCCACCGGCGACCAATCCGGCCGCGGCGGCGGGCGATCCTCCAGCCACCTGCGACACCAGGATGCCCCGGGTGCGCCCGAAATCGTCGGCCTCGGCCGGTTCGACCTCCAGCCCCAGCCAGGCGCGGCGTACTTCACCGTGATCGATGAGATCGCTCGCCACGTGGAGGGCTCGGTCGATCGGGATCGCGAAGCCCAGCCCCTCACTCCCCCCGGAGCGCGAGAAGATCGACGAGTTCACGCCGATCACCTGACCGAGGGCGTTGACCAGCGGGCCCCCGGAATTGCCCGGGTTGATCGAGGCGTCCGTCTGGATCATGCCGAGGTAGAAGCCCTCGTCCTGCTGCGTGGGGACGATGTGTCGGCCCACGGCGCTCACCACACCTGCGGTCACCGAGGGCTCGGAGTTGGAGAGCAGGTATCCGAACGGATTGCCGATGGCGACGACCCACTCGCCGATGAACAGCTCCTCGGAGGTGCCGAGCGGCGCCTCGGGGAGGGGTTCGTCGGACTCGACGCGGATCACGGCCACATCGGTCACCGGGTCGGTGCCCACCACCGACGCCTCGAATGCCCGGCCGTCCGGGAAGGTCGCGAGGAGTCGCTCGGCCCCCTCGACCACGTGGTCGTTCGTGAGGATCAATCCCTCGGCCGCGTCGATGACGAAGCCCGACCCCAGACCGGACACACGGCGGGCAGCGTTGGGGGGCAGGAAGAAGCTCTCCCACATACTCGACGGGCGGACGCGCTGGGTGCGCACCGTGTTGATCGTCACCACGGCCGGGGCCACGCGGGCCGACGCCTGCACGATGGCGGTGCGACGCGAGTCGTCGATCCCGGTCGCGGCGTCGCGCAGCGCAGCCGGTGCCTGCTCGGGCCGCTCCTGGGCCAGGGCGACCGTCGGCGGGGAGTCGGCGGCGAAGGCAGCCTCTCCCGGGCCACCCGCTTCGCACCCGGCGATCCCGCTCACGAGGGCGAGTGCCGTCACGGAGGAACGAAGGTTGCGAAAAGAAGTCACGATTCGGCTCCTGAACGGCCGGACGTGCGTCAGAGATCTTTGCCGAGCGTTTTCCAGTCGGCCATGAACGCGTCCAGCCCCTTGTCGGTCAACGGATGCTTGAGGAGCTGATACAACACTTTCGGCGGCATGGTGCCACAGTCCGAGCCGATCAACATGGCCTCGACCACGTGGGCCGGATGGCGGATCGACGCCGTGAGGATTTCGGTGCCGAACCCGTAGTTGTCGTACATCTGCCGGATCTGCGAAATGAGCTGCATGCCCTCGCCGGAGATGTCGTCGATGCGGCCGACGAAGGGGGAGATGTACGAGGCCCCCGCCTTCGCGGCGAGCACGGCCTGGGGGGCCGAGAAGCACAGGGTGACGTTGGTCCGAATGCCCTCGGCGGTGAGGGCGCGACAGGCGCGCAAGCCGTCCTCGGTCAGCGGAATCTTGACGACGATGTTGTCGGCAAGCTCTGCCAGCCGCCGACCCTCGGCGACCATGGTATCCTTGTCGAGAGCCACGACCTCGGCGCTCACGGGACCGTCGACGGCCTTGCAGATGTCGAGGAAGAGGTCGGTCGGGTCGCGGTCGCCGGCGACTTTGGCCATCAGCGACGGGTTGGTCGTCACACCGTCGATCAGGCCGGCGTCGGCGGCACGGCGGATCTCGTTCAGGTCGGCGGTGTCGAGGAAGATCTTCATCGGTCGGGTCGAGTTGCGGAGGGAGTGGACGCGGCGGATGGATACACCACCCGTTCGAGGTAGAGGCCCTCGGGAGGCGCCGGAGGCGAGGTGACGACCTCGGTGTCCGGGTCCTCCAGAAGGGCCACGATCTCGTCCAGTCCCCGTCGGTCACGCGCGACGTCGACCATGGTACCCACAAGGTAACGAACCATGTGGTGAAGGTACCGGTTCGCTCGAATCGAGAAGGAGTACCCCAGGTCGTTCCAAGGTGCCCAGGTGGCGTCGAACACGGTGCACGTCTCGCCGCGGTGCTCCTGTCCGGCCTTCGCGAAGCGTCGAAAGGAGTGCTGCCCCGGAAGGGGCGCGGCCGAGGCGCACAAGCGGTCCAGCTCGATCGGTTCGCCGAGTGCCCAGCAATAGGGGCGATGAAAGGGCGACCGCGAGACCATCGAGGTGCCCACCAGATAACGGTACTCGCGCTCGACCGCATCGAAGCGGGGGTGGAAGTCCCACGACACCTCGCGCGCCCGGCTCACCCACACATCCGAGGGGAGGAGGGCGTTGAGGGATCGGCGCAGGCGACGGGCCGACCACGACGAAGGCACTGCGAGGCTGGCGACCTGCCCGGTGGCGTGCACTCCGGAATCCGTGCGACCCGAACCGACCACCGATCGGCGAGAGCCGGTGATCCGCTCGATGACGGCCTCGATCTCGCCCTGGACGGTGCGCACGTTCGGTTGAATCTGCCACCCGTGGAAGTCACTTCCCTGGTAGTGCAGCTCGAGCAGGATCCGAACTTCGTCACCGGATTTCACGCCGAAAGGTAGAGGGGTCGCGTGGGGTGTCAAGCAACGGCCGAGGCGCTCGGATTGACCCCTCGCCGGCGGGTCGTTAGCCCTTCTTCGCCCGCGTCCCCCAGCCGTTTGCCGCCCATGCCCGACCCGTCCCCGACGACCTCGTCCGACGCCGCACCTCAGACCGACCTCCGACCCGTACTCCGAGCGGTATCGTCGGGCCGTCCCCTCTCCCAGGACGAGGCCGAGGGTGTGATCTCGGCCTTCATGCGCGGCGAAGCGTCGCCGGTCGAGATGGCGGGGGTGCTGATGGGCCTCCAGGCGCGAGGGGTGACGGCCCCGGAAGTCGCCGGCGGCGTCCGTGCGCTGCGGGGCGCGATGCTCCCCGTTGCCTCGGCGGATCCCGACGTACTCGTCGACACGGCGGGTACGGGTGGTGGATCGGTCACCACCTTCAACATCTCGACGGCGGCGGCTCTGATCGCGGCGGGAGCGGGCGTCCGGATCGCCAAGCACGGCAACCGCTCCTTCTCGAGTCGAAGCGGAAGCGCCGACGTGCTCGAGGCGCTCGGCGTGAACATTCAGCTGTCGCCCGAACGCATGGGCCAGGTGCTCGACGAGGTGGGCATCGTCTTCATGTTCGCGCCGCTTCTTCACCCGGCGATGCGACATGTGGGTCCGGTGCGCCGCAAGCTCGGGGTTCCCACCATCATGAACCTGCTCGGTCCGCTCACGAACCCGGCCGGGGCCCGGCGACAGGTCGTCGGGGTCTCCGATCCGGCGCTGATCGATCTGGTGGTCGGGGCGCTTCATGCGCTCGAGCACCGGCACGCCCTCGTCGTGCACGGCGAGCCCGGAATGGACGAACTCAGCCCCGCGGGGTCGACCCGGGTCGTCGAGGTGCGCGGCGGCGAGGTAACGGAGCGGGTGGTTACCCCCGAATCGCTTGGGCTGGCGACGGGTCCGCTAGATGAACTCGCAGGGGGCGAGCCCGAAGAGAATGCGTCGATCGTGCGCGATCTCTTCGCCGGGCGGCGGGCCGGGGCGGGGCGCACCGCCGTCGTCATGAATGCGGCTGCCGCCATCCACGTGTCCGGGCGTGTCGAGCGGCTCGAAGATGCAGTGGAGCTGGCCGTGGAGAGCCTCGACGGAGGCGCCGCGGCCGCCGTCCTGAACCGCCTCGTCGAGGCGACCCGGGCCTGACTCCGTTGCCCGTCGCAGCCGGCGCTACCTCACGAGACGTAGGTCCGGCGCGGCCCGCCGTAGGTCACCGGGCCTCTTCGGACGCGACGCCGAGCGCGGGGCCCGAACTACCGCCTTGACCGTCCACGGACCAGGGAAGGGGGCCTCGGAGGCGGAGTCGACGAGGCGAAGCTCGGAGGCGGCCCGGTCGAGCCGGCCGACGGCGAAGGTTTGCCGCGGGGAGGGAATCGAGTCCATGCGAGGTACCCTTTCCTAGTATTTGCGGATGACGCCCACGACGACGCCCTGGATCTGCACGTCGCGTGCGTCTTCGATGATCGGCTCCATGGTCGGGTTGGCGGGCTGGAGGCGCACGCGCCCCCCGCGTTCACGGTAGAGCTTCTTGACCGTTGCCGAGTCGCCGCGGACGAGGGCCACGACCATCTGACCGTCGTCGGCCGTATCCTGTGCACTCACGACGATGAAGTCGCCGTCGCGTATGGATTCGTCGATCATGGAGTTCCCCTCCACCCGGAGCACGTAGTTCTCCCGGTTTCGTCGCACCATGTCGGGGGGAACCGCGAGCGTCTCGGTGTCGGCGATGGCTTCGATGGGGAGACCTGCGGCCACCGTGCCCAGGAGCGGGAGCTCGATCGACGGACGCGCCGTCGTTTCGGGCGCGACCAATTCGATCGAGCGGCTCTCGTTGTAGGCCTTCCGGATGTAGCCCTTACGCTCCAGGTTGCTCAGATGCTCGTGCACCGTCGCGAGCGAAGAGTAGCCGAAGTGCTCGGCGATCTCTTCGAAGCTCGGGGCGTAGCCCCACTCGTCGATGTATGCGCCGATGTGGTCGAGGATCTGCTTCTGGCGCCGAGTGAGCGGCATGGATAGTCTCCAGCGTGAGAACCCGAACAGGTACCGAAGCAAGGATACCCGAACGTTGCCCGAAACGCAAGCGACCCCCGACGTGCCCGACGTCCTGCAGCGAATCGTCGCGTCCAAACAGTCCGAAATCGAAGCGTTGCGACCCCACGGCGCCGAGCTTCGGGCCCGTGCGAACGATGCGGCCCCCGCCCGGGGCTTCGAGGCGGCGCTCGCGAGGCACCCCAACGTGCGGGTGATCGCGGAGGTCAAGCGTCGCTCACCGGGAGCCGGCGACATCCGGCCCGCCCTCGATCCGGCGGCGCTGGCCCGGGAGTACGCGGCCCACGGGGCAGCGGCGCTGAGCGTGCTGACCGACGGTCCGTGGTTCGGTGGAGCCCTGACCGACCTCGCGGCGGCGCGGGCAGCGGTGTCGCTCCCCGCTCTCCGCAAGGACTTCACGCTCGATCGCGTCCAGGTCGACGAGGCGCGCTCCGCCGGAGCGGATGCGGTCTTGCTCATCGTCCGGATCCTCGCCGACGAGCAACTCGCCGATCTTCATGGGTACGCGCTCGATCGCGGCTTGGCCGCGCTGGTCGAGGTCCACGACGCGGCAGAGTTGGAGCGGGCGAGCCGTATCGGCGCGCGCGTCATCGGGATCAACAACCGCGACCTGAGCACCTTCCGGACCGATCTCGCGGTGACCGAGGCCCTGCTGGATCGACTCCCCGCCGACACCGTCGTCGTGTCGGAGAGTGGGATCCGCACGAGAGAAGACGTCGCGAGGCTGGGGCGAGCCGGAGTCGACGCGGTCCTCGTGGGCGAGTCGATCCTCAAGGCCCCGGTGCCTGGACGAAAGGTCGCGGAGCTGGCGGGCGCGGCTCGGGCGTCCGATGTCCGGGGGTGACTCCGACGGAGCGGCCCGCCCCGTCCGCACCAAGATCTGTGGTCTGATGCGGCTCGAAGATGCGGGGCTGGCCGGCCGGGCCGGGACCGATTTCGTCGGGGCGATCCTGTCGCCCGGCTTCGGGCGCTCGGTGACGCCGGAGCATGCGGATCGACTTCGACGAGAGGCCGGCTGCCCGCTCGTGGCGGTGACCGTCGACGAATCGGTCGACGACCTCGCGACGATCGCGGAGCGCTCCGGTGCCGCGGTGCTGCAACTCCACGGCGACGAAGCGCCCCAGGTATTGGAGGGCCTTCGCCGCCGCGGCGACTGGGAACTCTGGAAGGCTCTGCGGGTCCGCACCGCGAGCGAGGTCCAGGCGGCGTTGAATCGATTCGCGGGTGTCGCCGACGGGCTCCTGCTCGACGGCTGGCATCCCGAACTCCGTGGGGGTTCGGGGGCTCGCTTCCCGTGGGATCTCGTGGCGCCGCTTCGGCGCAGCTTTCCCGACGGACTTCGCTTCATCGCGGCCGGCGGCTTGCAGCCCGAAAATGTGGCGGAAGCCGTGCGACGGCTTCGCCCGCATGTGGTGGACGTGAGTTCGGGAGTCGAAATCCGTCGGGGAATCAAGGACGCGGCCCGGGTTCGGGCCTTCATTCGGAATGCAACGCAGGAATCCACGTCGTGACCATCACCACCCACGCACCCGGACGTTTCGGTCGCTTCGGCGGCCGGTACGTGCCCGAGACCCTCATGGCGGCGCTCGACGAACTCGAGCTGGCCTACGCCGCCGCATCTAACGATCCGGCCTTTCGCATCGAGTTGGAGGCGCTCCTGAGCGACTACGTGGGGCGCTCCACACCGCTGTACCGCGCCCGCCGGCTCGAAGCCGAGGTCGGGACGGGCCCGCTCTACCTCAAGCGCGAAGACCTGAACCACACCGGGGCGCACAAGATCAACAATACGATGGGCCAGGTCTTGCTGGCCCGCCGTATGGGCAAGCGTCGCATCATCGCCGAAACCGGGGCGGGGCAGCACGGTGTGGCGACGGCGACTGCGTGCGCCTTGTTCGACCTCGAGTGCGTGGTGTACATGGGGGCCGAAGACGTCGAGCGCCAGTCGCTCAACGTCTATCGGATGGAGCTCATGGGCGCCGAGGTCCGCCCCGTGCGCTCGGGCACGCAGACGCTCAAGGACGCCACCAACGAGGCGATCCGGGACTGGGTGACGAATGTGGGGCACACGCACTACATCATCGGCTCCGTCGTGGGGCCGGATCCGTTCCCGCGAATGGTGCGTGACTTCCAGGCCATCATCGGTCGGGAGGCTCGAAGCCAGATGCTCGAGGTCGCGGGTCGGCTTCCGGAGGCCGTCGTCGCCTGCGTCGGAGGTGGGTCGAATGCGATGGGGATCTTCGACGCCTTCGTCGGCGACGACGACGTTCGTCTGATCGGGGTCGAAGCGGCTGGCGAAGGCCTCGACTCCGGCCGGCACTCGGCGACGCTCTCCGCCGGTGAACCGGGTGTTCTCCACGGTGCGATGAGTTACCTGCTCCAGGACTCGGATGGGCAGGTGGCGCCTGCACATTCGGTGTCTGCGGGCCTCGACTATCCGGGTGTGGGACCCGAGCACTCCTTTCTAAAGGACAGTGGACGCGCTACATACGCGTCGGTTACGGACGACGAGGCTCTCGCCGGTTTCCACCGGCTCTCGAGACTGGAGGGGATCATTCCTGCCCTGGAAACGGCTCACGCGATCGCATATCTGTCGGTCATGGGGGCGTCGGAAGGTGACCGGGGCCCCGTGCTCCTCTGTCTGAGCGGGCGGGGCGACAAAGACGTGGCTCACGTGGCTCGAGTCGAAGGCCGGGGCCTTCCCGGGGTGTGATCGAACGTGACTGAACCCTCTTCCGCGGAGTGGGACGCCGAGGCCACACTGTCGGTGGCTCCGGTGCGGGAGCTGTTCGTCACCTTTTCGAAGGCGCTCCGGGCCTTCCAGCTCTACGACGAAAACAACCCCGTCTACCACCGGTTCGTGTCGGCCTTGCGGCAGGCGTTCGTGGATCTCTGGGTCGAGGTGCCGTCGCTCGCGCTCCTGGTCGAAGAAGACCGCCTGGTCTTCGAGGAGATGGAGGTCTACCAGTCCTCGTCGCGAAGCGATTCTCTCGCGTTCCTGTTCTACAAGGACGGGATCCGGGCTCTGGAACTGCGCCCCGGTATCGAAGATGAACTGGAGCCGTTCCTGAAGGTCTTGCTGCGTGCCCGCCACGGGCGCACCGACGGCGACGATCTCATCACGCTGTTCTGGGAAGCCGACCTGGAGCACCTCCGCTACCAGTTCATCGACCTCACGGCCGAGGGCTACGAGTTGCCCGACGCCGGCGAGGGCGCTTCGGCCGAAGAGCTTCAGGAGGCGCTCCAACAGGAGGTGGGGCAGGCCGCCGACGCCGATCCCCCCCCGAGCGCGGTCAGCCAGGACGACTTCAACCCGACGCTGTATGCGCTCGACCCCCGCGAGATGGACCAGCTCCGGGTCGAGATTCAACGCGAGATGGAGCGAGACGTCCGAACCGACGTCGTCGCGGCCCTCATGGACCGGCTCGAGGAACCGGATCGGCCCGAGCGCCAGGGCGATATCTTGCGGATCTTCCGCACCCTCCTGCCGTCGCTGCTGTCGCGGGGGCACCTCCAGCACGCGGCGCTGATCCTGCGCGAACTCCGCGTCATGGAGGGTCGGCCCGAGGTCCTGTCCGCTCCGCTTCAGGCGGCGCTGGGCGACATCCTCGACCAGATCTCGTCGTCGGACTCGATCGCCGAGTTGGTTCAGCTCCTCGAAGACGGCACCGTGCGCCCCTCACCGGCCGAACTCGGGCGCCTCCTCGCGCAGCTGCGTGCCGGTGCTTTGGCGCCGCTTCTGCGCGCCTCCGAGGTCACCCAACTCCGGGATCTGCAACCGGTGCTGCGACAGGCCGTCGAGGGGATCGCCCAGGCGTATCCCGAGGGGGCGGTCACCCTGCTCGAGTCCCAGGATCCGATCGTCGTCGCGGGGGCCGCCCGCCTCGTCGGTCGCCTCAAGGCCGGTGACGCCGGCGGAGCCCTGGCCGAGCTCATGTCGCATGCGGAGGCATCCGTGCGCGTGGCGGCCATCGAATCGGCGGCCGAGTTGCGTGCATCGACGGCCGCGGGGGCCCTCGTGGAGGCGCTGCGCGATCCCGAGCGCGACGTGAGGATGGCCGCGGCGCGAGCGTTGGGCCTGCTTCGCTACCGCCCCGCCGCCGCTCGCTTCCGCGAGATCGTCCTCAGCAAGGATGTGAAGAAGGCGGAAATCAGCGAGAAGATCGCCTTCTTCGAGGGGTACGGGCAGATCGGCGACCCGGAGGCGGTGGTCGTCCTCGACCGTATGCTGAATGGCAAGGGTTTCCTGGGACGCCGGGAGGCTCCGGAAGTTCGGGCGTGCGCTGCGCTGGGTCTCGGGAAGGTAGGTTCGGCCGAGGCGACCGCGTCGCTGCGGCGCGCCGTCGACGACCCCGACGCGGTGGTGCGCAGTGCCGTCGGGCGCGCCCTTCGGACCGAAGGAGACGAGGCGTGAGCGCGGGGCTCCAGGCCTACGGCAAGCGCCTCCTGGGCTCGCTGTACGCCGCACTTCGAGCTCTCAAGCTCTACCCGATCGAAAACGCCACCGTGCAGCAGGCCCTCGACGAACTCCATGGGCTGGCCATCCGCATGGTCGAGGCCGAAGAGGGGATGGAGCTGCGCGTGGTCGGGGAGTTCTTCTTCCTCAACGAAACCCGGCTCCGCCTCGACCTCACCAACTTCGCCACCTTCGGAAGCTTCGCGCGGTCGCTGCGGGATCACGGGGTGGGATCGGTCGAGGTACTGCCCGGTGTGATGCGCGACGAGTGGGCGCCGTTCTTGTCGATGCTGCTGCGCAAGCCGGATCCGGAGGACCCCTACGAGACCTTCCTCGCCCGGCTCGACGCGACGCCCGTTCAGCACATCCACACCCGGCCCGAGTCGGAAGTCCACGAGGCCGACAAGGAAGAAGAGATCCACGCGGCCAAGCGTACCTACGCGCAGTCGGTGCAGGCGGCCAAGGACGCGCTCGGCGACCTTCGCCTGGGGCGGGCGGTGAATGTGCGGCGGGTGAAGCGCGCGGTGCAGAACATCGTCGACCAGGTGTTGTCGAACGAGCCGTCGATCATGACGATGACCACCCTGCGCGACTTCGACGAGTACACGTTCACCCACTGTGTGAACGTGTGCATCTTCAGCGTCGTCATCGGCCAGCGACTCGGGCTGACCAAGCTGCAGCTGTACGAGCTGGGACTCGGTGCCCTCCTGCACGACATCGGCAAGATGCGAATCGATCGTGAGGTCATCAACAAGGCGGCCGACCTCACCGACGACGAATGGGCCCAGATCAAGGAGCACCCCACAGAGGGGCTGCTCCAGCTGTTCGAGATGGGCGGCTTCGCCGATGTCCCCTATCGGCAGATGCTCATGGCCTACGAGCACCACATGAAGGGGAGCGGGGCGGGCTATCCCGAAAACCATCGGTCGCGACGGATCGGCCTGTTTTCGCGGATCGTGGCGGTGGCCGACGGATTCGACGCCGGGACGAGCGTTCGCTCGTACCAGTACAAGCCATGGCCGCCCGATGCGGTGCTCAAGGAGATGCGGGACAACCCCAAACGCGGCTACGACCAGCTTCTGGTGAAGGCGCTCATCACGGCCACGGGGGTGTTCCCGGTCGGCACGTTGGTGATCCTCGATACGATGGAGATGGGCGTCGTGGCCGAGGTGAACCCCAACCCCGACCTCCTCCACCTGCCGCGGGTCAAGGTGATCTCCGACGAAATGGGCGTCCCCCTCGAGACCCCGCGATGGCTCGACCTCGCCGATCCGCCCGAAGGCGAGCGCGGCCGTACGATTCTGAAGACCACCGACCCGCAGAAGTACGGGATCCAGGTGTCGGACTACCTCATCTAAGGTTTCCCCCCATGAAAACCCCCTCGCGTATCGCGCGGCGCTTCGCCGAGCGAGCGGCCGAAGGCCGTACGGCGCTCGTGCCCTACATCACCGCTGGCTTCCCTGAAATCGAAACGACGGGCCCCCTCCTGGTCGCACTCGCCGACGCCGGCGCCGACGTGATCGAGTTGGGGATCCCCTTTTCGGATCCTCTCGCGGACGGGCCGACGATTCAGGCCTCGTCGTTCCGGGCGCTCGAGAACGGAGTGCGGGTTGCGTCGGTGCTCGAGATGGTGCGCGAGTTCCGAGACGTGCGCGACACGCCCATCGTGTTGTTCACCTATCTGAATCCGGTCTTCCACTATGGGCTCGCGCGCTTCTGCGTCGATGCGGCAGCGGCGGGAGCCGACGGGATTCTCCTGACGGATCTCCCGACGGGCTCGGATGCGGAACTCGAAGGAACGCTTGAGGAAGCGGGGCTCGATCTGATCCGGCTTCTAGCGCCCACGACCGCCGAGGATCGCGTGTCGACGGTTTCACGTGGGGGCGGCGGTTTTCTCTACTACATCTCGCGCACCGGGGTGACCGGGGCCCGTGCCGAGCTCCGGGCGGAGCTGGCTGACGAAGTCGACGCGCTGCGCGACAAGGTCGGCCTTCCCGTGGCGGTCGGCTTCGGGATCAGTTCACCCGAGCAGGCGCGCGAGGTGGCCGGGGTGGCCGATGGGGTGGTCGTCGGCTCGGCGCTCATCCAACGCCTCGAGGCCGAAGGGGTCGAGGGGGCGGCGGCCTTCGTGGCGGGGCTGCGCGCTGCGATGGATGGCGACTGAGACGCCTTCGCCGGTCAGTCGCCCCGCAGCGCGTCCATGGGATCGGCCCGGGACGCTCGTAGCGCGGGCACGCCCGCAGCTGCGAGCGAGACGGCCAGGAGCACCAACCCAGCGCCGATGAATACGCGCGGCTCGCGGGGGTGCGTGTCGAAGAGCAGGGGAGCCAGGCGGGGGCTGGCGGCCCCCGCGATCACGAGGCCGAGTCCCGCCCCAACGACCACGGCGCGCAGGGCCTGGGTCAGCACGCCGCGCACCAGGGTCTGCTCCGGTGCGCCCAGGGCTCGGCGGATGCCCAGTTCCAGGCGCCGACGGGCCACCTCGAACGCCAGGAGTCCGTGCATGCCGATGCCCGCGACGCTCACCGCCAGCAGGCCGAAGACCCCGAAGAGCGAAGCACCCATCCGCCACGCGCGAGTTTCTTCGCCGACCTCTTCGGCCATCGGCGTCAGCGACACGAAGCGAATCGACGGGTGCAGGGCGGTGGTTTCGCTCCGGATCGCGGCGGCCGCTTCGGTGGCCGGCCCCGAGGTCCGGATGGCGACGCCCGCTACGCCGCGGATCGCCTCGGACTCGAGGGGCACCCATGCGGCCATGAGAGGGGCTTCCTTCAGGTCCGCCTGCACGTGGGCCCGGGCGATCCCCACGATTCGATAGCAGGCGGCGTCGGCGCTCCCCACGTGCAGGCATCGGTCCAGCGGGTCTTCGGCGCCGAAGACGAAGTCGGCGAAGGTTTCGTTGACCACCACCACCGGGGCGGCACCCTTTCCGAGATCACCCTCCCGGAACTCGCGACCTCGCAGGATCTCCTGCCCCAGAGTTCGGAAGAAGCCCGGGGCCACGGCGCTCACGACGGGGAGTCCGGAGGCGGGGTGCCGCGGCGTGGAGTCCGTGCCGGGCACGATGACGTCGACTCCGAACCGCATCCAGAACGGCATCGATACGGTGCGGGCCGCACTCTCGACCTCGGGGAGCCGGGGCAGCGCCTCCTCCATGCGGGCGTAGATGTCGGCCACGGGATGCGGGCCGTCGGTAGTCCCGGAGGCTCCCGGGACGGCGATGAGCGGCAGCGTCATTCCCGCCTGTTCCACCCGGGCGAAGATCACCCGGTCGGCGTCGAATCCCACGTCGACGGCGCTGGCCTCGCGCAGACTGAGCACGAACAACCCCGCGCCGACGAGGAGGACGGCCGAGAGAGCGGCCTGGCCCGTGACGAGCGCCTCACGGAGTCGCGACTGGCTCGCCGACACCGCGCGGCTACCATCTCGCAAGACGGGCGCGGGATCAGAGCGACCGGCCCGCAACGCCGGTAGAACCCCGGCCAGGAGCGCGGCCAGCCCCGCGGCACCCGCGGTGAAGAAGAAGAGCCGCCCTCCTGCCGGCCGACCCGGAACCACGTCGGGCAGCAGCGTGGGAAAGAGCACCCGGTTGCCCAGGAGGGCGAGC
Organism: Longimicrobiales bacterium; assembly: GCA_028279425.1. Lineage (GTDB taxonomy): Bacteria > Gemmatimonadota > Gemmatimonadetes > Longimicrobiales > Gaopeijiaceae > Gaopeijia. Next base: position 22,316 of record JANQNV010000159.1, read on the forward strand.
CCGACGGCCACGCCGCCTGCCAGGGCCGCGAGGACGACACTTTCGGCCAGGAACTCCGACATCGTGCGCACTCGTGAGCTTCCGAGTGCGGCCCGCAGGGCGAGCTCTCCCCGACGGCGCAGGACTCGTGCAAGCCAGAGGTTCGCGACGTTCGCGCATGCCACGACGAGCACCAGGAAGGCGACTCCCGCGAGCCAGCGGGAGACGCGCGCCTCGGCGCTCGGACGAGGGCCCAGCGCGTCGATGGCCGGCGCGAGGATGACCCGGGGGTCGGCGTCGAATTCGTCGATGTCGGCCCGCGCGGACCGATGGAGGGCGGTGGCTTCGGCTGCGGCTGCCTCGTCGTTGGCTCCGGGCGCCATGCGCACCGCTGCATGGAGCCACCACCAGTGGCGGGAGTCGGGCCAGTGCTCGCCCATTTCGGCCGTTCCCGCGGGCCAAAGTGGGAGCCAGACGTCGGTGGGAGAGAGGTCGAGGCCGGTGAAGCCCCGCTCGGCCACCCCGACCACTTCGTAGCGCTGGTCGCCGATGTGCAGGACTCGCCCGAGCACGTCGGGATCACTACCGAATCGACGACTCCAGAACTCCCAGGACAGCACCGCGGTACGCTGCGCCCCCCGGGTATCTTCCTCGGCCGCGAAGAAGCGGCCGAGTCGAGCGCGGGCACCGAGCAGCGTGAACAGCTCGGCCTCGGCGATGGTGGCCTGGATCCGCGTCGCGTTCGGCGGCTCTCCCAGGGTCAGCTCGTTTCCGCCGGACCAGGCGGCGACCTCGCTGAAGGCCTCGATCCGCCTCAGGTCGTCGACGTCGAGCCATGTGACCACCCGGCCCGGTCGGGATGGACCGTCCGGGCGCTCTTTTCGGTCCAACCAGACCGCTCGAATCGATGCCGGATCGTGGATTCCGCTCGGGGCCCGCAGCAAGAGGCGATCGAGTACGCCGAAGATCGTGGCGTTGGCCCCGATCCCGAGTCCGAGAGTGAGTACGACCGTGACGGCGAACCCGGGGGCGCGCCGCAGCTCTCGCAGGGTCCCGACCACGCCACTCCGAAACCCCGATACGGTGTCCGCCACTCGCCTTCTCACCCTCCGCCGGCGATCCTGACGTACGAGTCGCCGCCGGTGTCGCCCGATGTTGCCGAACCTCTTCACGGCTTCGGCGCGGGCGCCTTCTTCGCTCATGCCCCGCGACATCAGGAGCTCGACCGTACCCTCGATGTGCGACTCGATTTCGGCGTCGATCTCCTCTTCGACCCCTCGTCCGTTCCGCAACGGCTCACTCACTCGCCGCAGCCCCACCGGCCTGGAACACCTTTGCAACCGCCGCCGCGTAGCGGGTCCACTCGGCCTGTCCTCGCGCCAGCTCCGTACGTCCGGATGTGGTCAGGGTGTAGAATTTCGCCCGCCGCCCCTTGCCGGAAACGCCCCATTCGGCGGCGAGGAATCCCCGGTCTTTCAGCCGGTGGAGAGAGCCGTAGAGGGCCCCGTCTTCAACGTGGAGCGTGTCGTCGGTGACGCGCCGGATCCAGTCGGCGATGCCGTAGCCGTGTACGGGGCCGGCCCCGAGTGCCTGGAGGATCAACATGTCGAGGGTGCCGCGGAGCAGGTCCACCGGGAAATCGGCCTTGTCATCAGGTTCTGAGGGCAACGGGCTGCAATGTTGTCCTCAGGTTCTGAGGTGTCAAGGGCGCGCGCCCCCTCAATCCATGCGAAGGCGCTCCTCGAGGGCCGGATCCGGCTCGACGAACAGCGTCTTCACCCGGTCGGGGATCACGAGGCCCGGTGCGGCCTTGCGCGGCTTGCGTACGTACTTCCGGAGGGTCCAATCCACCGGGACGCTGCCCGACGTGCGAGCCTTGGATCCCAGCGCCGCGAGAACGGCTGCTTCCTCGAGATCGCGCGCGGGCGGCGTCTCGTTGCGCCCCCATCGCAGAATCACGTGCGCCCCCGCAGTATCGCGGGCGTGCAGCCAGACATCGTCCGGGGCGGAGTGCCGGAAGGTGAGGTCGTCGTTGCGACGCGCACCGCGGCCCACCCGGATCTCCAGACCGCCCGACGAGCGATACCGACGATAGGGCAGGGTAGGCCCCCCGGAGGTGGGGCCGCTCCCCTCGGCCGGGAGGCTCGCCTCCACCTCGGCGGCGGCCGCGTCTCCGGTGCGCGCTCGGTCGAGGAGGTCGGCGTGCGCCTGCCAGCGCCCGCGGGCGTCGCGGATGAGTCCGGGCAGTCGCTCGAGGGCTCGACGGATTCGAGCCGCCTCATCGTAGTAGCGCCGTGCGTTCGCGTCGGGTGGCGCTGTCGGGTCCAGGTCGAGCCAGACCTTCCGACCCTCGAAGTCGTCGAGTCGCACTCGCTCCACGCCCCGCGGGATCTCGTGGAAGTGCGCGAGGAGCAGGTCTCCTTTCGCCTGGACCCTTGCGGGATCATCGAGGCGGTCCCGCTCCTCCTCGAGTCGGGTGCACCGGGCTCTGAGGGTCTCGACGTACCGCTCCAAGCGGGTGACCAACTGCGCCGGCAACAGGGTGACGACCAGGTTCGGCGCCGAGCGCTCGGCCGCTCGTTGGAAGGCGTCGACGAGTGTTGCCGCAGGAGCGTGATCGACGCCCGCGATGGGCATCACGTAGGGTTGAGGCCCACGATCCAGCTCCAGAAGCACCGGGACCGGCGCGACCGCTCCGGTGGCGATCCCGGCGAGGGCCTGCCAGCGGGCGTGGCCCGATTCCGGATCGAGCAAGGCCGGGGCGTTGATCGGCGACGTCCAGGCGAAGGTCGACACGAGTGCGCGCCGCCGCTCGCGTCCCTCCGGCACCGCCCCCAACGAAGCTTCCCACCGCTCGCGTGTCACGTCGTCCGGGGCGTCGGCGCCGAGGCGCGGGGCCAGCGTTGGGAGGGTGTAGTCGAGCCCCGGCCGCAGCGGGCGCGCACCGGTGCCCGTGCGGAACACCATGCGGATCGTCCGGTCGGCCCCCTCGGTCAGGATTGCGTTGTGGCGGTTGGCGATCCACTCGATGATCAGGTCGGCCCGGGCCGGGCTCCCCCGCACGCGGAGCAGCGAGAAGACCATCAACCGCTCGTCGGCCGGCGCCTCGATCGCGCGCACCTTCGACGCGAGCGGGCGGGCGTCGGCCGGGGGGTCGACGGGGTCGAGCATGAACAGGCCGGAATGCGTCGGGTGCAGTCGGATGACCAGCGTATGCTCACGGAAATACAACGAGAGGCGGTGCGCCTCGAACTCGGGCAGGAGCGCCCGCAGCCGCGCACCCCTCAGGCGTTGATTCAGCTCGCGTGCGACGGCGGCGACGAGGGGCGAGTCCCAGCGCAGCGTGACCTCCGGGAAGCGGGCGGTGGCAAGGCGTTTCGGTCCTTGCTCGCGTATCAGGCTCTGGGTAACATCGACGGCGCCGCCTCCGGCTGTCGAGCCCCTCCCGCCACTCGCATCCACAAGCTCTTCCGCGTGTCCACACTTCATCCGCGCATCGAGGCGGCGAGCCGGGGTGAGCTTCCCCCGTGGGCCGAGGTCGACAAGAAGCGTCGAGCCCACATGCGCAGAGTCGCCAGACTACTCGAGCAGTGGGCCGACAAAGAGGGCCTCGACGCCGGCGAGCGCGATCGGCGCGTGGCCATGGGTCACCTCCACGACACGCTCAAGGGGGCCTCGGCCGAGGCGTTGCGGACGATCCTGGATCCGCCGATGGCCGAACTTCCGGGACCCGTCCTCCATGGGCCGGCGGCGGCGGAGTTGCTCGGCCGCGAGGGGGTCGACGACGCATCGCTGTTGCGGGCGATTCGTTTCCACACCCTTGGACATGCCGACCTCGACGATGCGGGTCGGGCGCTGTATGCCGCCGATTTCCTCGAGCCGGGGCGTGACCTGCGCAACAAGTGGCGCGCCCGGCTCCGGGAGCGCATGCCCGACGAGCGCGATGCGGTACTGCGCGAGATCGTCCGGGCCCGCATCGAGCACCTCCTCGCGCGCGGTCGGCCGGTTCGTCCGGAAACGATGGGATTCTGGAACTCACTCGCCAAGGGAGAAGCATGGGTGCGCGCCTCCGCGGTTTGAGCGTTGTCGTCGTGGTGTTGATCGTCGGCGCCTTCGCCGGCTCGGCGCTGGCGCAGTGGTGGGCCGAGCCGATCGCTTCGGTTGCGCTGCCGGAGGCCGGCATGGTCGATCGTGAGCGTGTACGCGTCGAGGTGCTGAACGGAGGGCAGCGCACCGGGATGGCCCGTCTCGCGACGGGCGAACTCCGGGACGACGGCTTCGACGTGGTCTACTTCGGCAACGGCTCCGCCCGCGACTCGTCGGTGGTGCTCGCGCGCACGGAGCGGGTCGAAATGGCTCGGGAGGTGGCCGATGCGCTCGGGATTCGTACGGTCTTGGCCGAGCCTGATTCGAACCTCTATCTCGACGTTACCGTAGTACTCGGGCAGGAGTGGACGCCGCCACCCGAACCGGAGGCCGCGGCCGCCCCTCCGCCCTGGTGGGACCTGCGGCGCTTCTTCAAGCGTCCGGGGCGGACCCCGGCAGCCGACGAGCGGCTCGCCGACCCGGGACCCAACGACGAAGGCGCATGAGCAAAGAGAGGCCCAAGCGGCGCACGACGAGTAGCGAGCGGGTGGCCAGGGAGAAGGCCGAGAAACGCAGCGCCGGCAAGGGCGGCGCAGGCGAGCGGGCGGGGAAGGGCGAGCGGGAGAAGGCCGGCTGGAAGGAAAACGCCATCTCGCTCGGGATCGCCGTCGTCTTCTTCTTGATCCTCCGTACCTTCGTACTCCAGACGTTCTTCATCACCTCGGGCTCGATGGAAGACAGCCTGCTGGTCGGCGACTTCCTCGTGGTGAATCGCGCGGGAGTGGGGGGGCGGATTCCGTTCACCAATGCCCACGTACCCGGCTACCGGGATCCTCAGCGAGGCGACGTCCTCGTCTTCGATCCGCCGCATACCGACGAGTTCCGACTCGTGAAGCGGCTCATCGGCGTGCCGGGTGACCGCATCGAGATGCGCGACCGCTTGGTCTACCTCAACGGCGAGGCGCTCGACGAGCCCTATGTGCGCCACGGGCCACAGGCAGACGATGCCAACCCGATGATGTCGTGGCAGGTCGCGCACCTGGCGCCGGATGTGGACCGGGCGAACTACCGTCCGACGAGAGACAACTGGGGACCGCTCGTGATCCCCGAGGGGAACTACTTCATGCTCGGCGACAACCGCGAGCAGAGTCTCGATTCCCGGTACTGGGGATTGCTCGAGGACTGGCGTGTCGAGGGCACGGTGTCGCTGATCTACTTCTCGTACAACCGGCGGTCTTACCGTCCCTTCGCCTTCATTCGCGAGGTGCGTTGGGACCGGATCTTCAACGGGGTCGACTGACCGCCTCCAGAGCCTGTCCGAGTCGTGGGCCAACCGAAGGGCGGAGGGGGTTGCACGGTCCATTCGGCGTCTCTCCGCCTCGCCACCCAAGCCCACACCGCCTCTCGGGTACGCACCGGACTTCTCAAACGGGACGCTAGTGTAGTGTCGCCCAAGTCTGGTGACCGCCGAGGGTGCGGAGGCGCCGCGGGGGCGAGGCGGAACGACGCGGCGTAGCGATAGCTACGGCAAGG
>JANQNV010000139.1 GCA_028279425.1 Longimicrobiales bacterium
CGATCATCCGCCAGACGCACGAGGCGCTCCGCTCGGGAACGATTCTGCTGACCGAGATCACCGAGCAGGTCGACCTCGAGGAGTTCCGGGAGCGCTACGGGCTCGACACCCCCGAGCTGAACCAGACGTTCGACCTGATCGCCGCGAGTCTGATCCGGCGTGTGGTGCAGGCCTCGCGCGACGGCGGGGGGACCCCCGGGCAGTAGCCCCGGGTCTCACGGTGTGACGTGAGACCGGCGACGACGAGGGGGTGGGAGATCGACTCCAGGAGATGGTTCTGCTGCATCGGGGTGTTGGGTGTGATGGTCGGGGCGCAGGGGCTGGCAGGTCAGGCGCCCGAGCCCATCATCCCCGACGGGCGCTTCACCGAGAGCGCCTGGGAGCGCGCCGAGGTCGTCGGAAACGACGCCATCGAGCTGTCGATCGTACGGGGCCCGGACTGGTTGGGCTTCGGGCTCCGTACCAACCCCCTCTTCGTCGCGACACTCTGCGTAGAACAGGGGGACGAAGTCCATGTGCTACACGCCTCCGCGGCCGTGGGGCGTGCGCGGTACCGTCACGACGACGGCATGTGGAGGCTGCTGGAGTCGTTCGAGTGGGCACTGCGCGGAACGAACGACGACCCGGTCGAACCGGACGCAAGAAGCGCCTACCTCGCACGTGAGGGGTGGGTGGCCCACACCGTCCAAACCGGCCGGCCCGGCCACACCGAGTTCCTCCTCGACACGCGCCGCTTCGACGAGCCCGTTCGGGTATCGGTCAGCCTGATGATGGCGGCCGAGCCTCACCCGGTGGACGGGTGGCCGGTGGAGGCGGGCCAGGGCTGCGCGGCGCACGACACCGTGGCGGGTCCCCCACTCGGGGAGATCGTGTTCGCGACGGATCGATGGATCAGGGTGGAGCGTTGAGCGGCGCTCGTCCCACCGGAGCTCAGCAGGTGACGAAGGGGCCGCTCAGGAGCTCGAGGCGCCAGGTGTGGCCACCCCCGACCGCCGGATCCGCGGCGATGATGCCGATGT
>JANQNV010000162.1 GCA_028279425.1 Longimicrobiales bacterium
CCGAGCCGGCGTCGGCGGTGCGTGACGGTGACGGCTGGCGCATCAACGGACGCAAGATCTTCATCACAAACGGCGTGTACGGCGACATGACCATCGTCGCCGCGCGCACGGACCCCGAGAACAAGTACGGGATCTCGATGTTCCTCGTGGAGGCCGGGATCGAGGGCTTCGAGGTGGCCACCAAGCTCCACAAGCACGGGTGGCTGTGCTCGGACACCGCCGAGTTGACCTTCGACGACGTCTGGGTGCCCGACAGCCAGCTCCTCGGGACGCCGCACCGCGGTTTCTACGAGACGATGAGGAACTTCCAGAACGAGCGGATGGTGCTGGTGGGCATGGGTGTCGGCGCCGCCCAGAAGGCCATCGACATGACCGTGGAGTACTGCCGCGAGCGTGCCGCGTTCGGGGGCAACCTCTTCGACCTCGGGGCGATCCGGCAGCGCCTGGCGATGTGTCAGGCCAAGGTGGACGCCGTGCGGGCCTCGATGTACCACGCGGCGTGGCTGGGCGACGAGGGCCTCGACAACGTCAAGGAGATGTCCGGCGTGAAGGCGTGGGGCTGCGAGGTCGTCATGGAGGTCATGTACGACTGCGTCCAGTTCCACGGCGGCATGGGTTTCATGCGGGAGTCCGCCATCGAGCGCATGTACCGCGACGCGCGGGTACTGCCGATCGGCGGCGGCGCCACCGAGGTCATGCTCGAAGAGGTGGCCAAGCGCGCCTGAACCCGGACGCGCCGGAGCCCGCCACTCCGGCGGGCTCCGACAGGCAGGGTTGACAGGGATAAGGGGTATTGCAGGGGGAGACTCAGCCCGCCAGCGCGGCCTCGGAGCCGCGGGTGGCGAGCAGGCGGGCCTTGAGCGGCGGCACGCCGAGGACGAGGGCGGCGCCGACGATCACGTCCACCTGTGGTGTGGACGGAGACCCACCGGACTGGGCCACGGCCACGGCAGCACCCAGAAGCGTCGTCCGGTGGGTCTCGTCCAGATCTTCGGCGACCACCAGCAACGAGCCACGCAGGCCGTTGTCGAGGTCGCCGTCGCCCACGTCACGATCGAAGTCGTGCTCGCTGTAGTTGGTCCGACCGAGTTGGCGGATGTGCTCGATCGCCGTTCGGCGCACATCGGCGTTGGTCGGGTCGCCCGAGGCGGCCACGGTGACCAGCAGGTACCGGGCGCACTCCGTGAAACGAGCCTCGAATTCGGGGTGACGGGGCGTGGGGTCGAAGCCGTGGGCGTCGTGGATGGTGCGGCAGCCCGTGCACTGCACCCGGGGTCCGCCCCGCTTGGGTCGGCGACCGGTCAGGTCGCTCGAACTGTCGAGGATCGGCGGCGCCTCGAAGATCTCGCCGACCCTGTCCGCCCCGCAGACGGGGCAGTGGAAGATGCTGTGTCCTGGGAGCCTCTTGGAAGCTTCCATCGTGATCCCTGCCTCTCGGTTGGATGTGCCGTGGTACATCCCAGAGATCGGAGAGGTGGTGTGTGGTCTGGACATCAAAGTTGATGATTCGCGGCGGATCCGCGTGGCCGGATCGGCCCGGAGAAGCCCGATTCGACCGGTTTTCTCCCCACGATTGATGAGACAGGGTCGCCGGACCCGCGTCGCGGACTCGTCAATTCTGGGGAGGCACCGCGAGCGGCGGCGCGGTGCCCGGATCGCTCAGGTGCGGAGCTTCACGGGGGTGGAGACGTCGGCGAAGAAGTCCTCACCCTTGTCGTCGATGACGACGAACGCGGGGAAGTCCTCCACCTCGATCCGCCACACGGCCTCCATGCCCAGCTCCGGGTATTCGAGGACCTCCACCTTGCGGATGGAGTCCTTCGCGAGGCGTGCGGCGGGGCCGCCGATGGAGCCGAGGTAGAAGCCGCCGTGCGCGGCGCAGGCGTCGGTGACCTGCTTTGAGCGGTTGCCCTTCGCCAACATGACCAGGCTCCCGCCGACCGCCTGGAACTCCTCCACGTACGCGTCCATCCGGCCGGCGGTGGTGGGCCCGAACGATCCCGACGCGTAGCCCTCGGGGGTCTTGGCGGGGCCGGCGTAGTAGACGGGGTGGTTGCGGAGGTAGTCCGGCATCGCCTCGCCCGCCCGCAGCCGTTCGCGGATCTTCGCGTGGGCGATGTCACGGGCGACGACGAGCGTGCCGGTCAGCGACAGGCGGGTCTTGACCGGGTACCTGGTCAACTCGGCGCGGATCTCGTCCATCGGCCGGTTCAGGTCGATGCGGATGACCTCGTCGGAGAGGTCCTCGGTGGTGGCCTCGGGGAGGTACTTCGCCGGGTCACGTTCGAGTTCCTCGAGGAAGATGCCGTCGCGGGTGATCTTGGCGAGCGCCTGGCGGTCAGCAGAGCACGACACGGCGATGCCCACCGGGCAGGACGCGCCGTGGCGGGGCAGGCGGATGACCCGCACGTCGTGGCAGAAGTACTTCCCGCCGAACTGGGCGCCGATCCCGAACTCCCGGGTCTGTTCGAGGATCCGCTTCTCCCACTCGAGGTCCCGGAAGCCGTGGCCGGTCTCGGATCCGGAGGTGGGCATCCGGTCCAGGTAGCGGGTGGAGGCCATCTTGGCGGTCTCCACCGCGAACTCGGCCGACGTGCCGCCGATGACGACGGCCAGGTGGTAAGGCGGGCAGGCGGCGGTGCCGAGCGACCGGAGCTTCTCGTCGAGGAAGTCGGTGAGCGACTCGGGGTCCAGCAGGGCCTTGGTCTGTTGGAACAGGAAGCTCTTGTTGGCCGAGCCGCCGCCCTTGGCCATGAACATGAAGCGGTACTCCGAGCCGGGCACCGCCTCGATCTTGATCTCCGCCGGGAGGTTCGTGCCGGTGTTCTTCTCGGAGAACATGTCCAGCGGCGCCATCTGGGAGTAGCGGAGGTTGGACGTCTGGTAGGTGTCGAAGACGCCGCGGGCGATCGGTTCCTTGTCGTTGCCCGACGTGAGGACGTACTGGCCCTTCTTGCCCTTCACGATGGCGGTGCCGGTGTCCTGGCAGCCGGGGAGGATGCCGCCGGCCGCGATGTTGGCGTTCTTGAGGAGCTCGAGGGCGACGAAGTGGTCGTTGGGGGAGGCGTCGCCGTCGTCGAGGATGGTCTTCAGCTGGGCGAGGTGCGAGGGCCGCAGCAGGTGGGCGATGTCCACCATGGCCTCGGCGGTGAGCAGGCGGATGCCTTCGTCGTCGACGCGCAGGAACTCCATGTCGCCGGCGCCGACCACCTCGACGTGATCGGTGGTGACGAGGCGGTAGGACGTGTCGTCCTCGCCGGTGAGGGGAAGAAGGTCCGTGAACTCGAAGTCAGCCATGCCTCCACCCTATTGAGGAAGTACGCAGGACTCGGAACCTGTGACGTCTCGCGCTGCGGACTGCCGCAGCGCAGATGATGTACACGGCCTGCCCGGGTCGATCTCGCGCTGCGGATCACCGCAGCGCAGAGGATGTGCACGGCCTGCCCGGGTCGATCTCGCGCTGCGGATTACCGCAGCGCAGATGATGTACACGGCCACCCATGTGGGGGGGGCCGAGCCGACGTTCAGATGTCGGTCCAGACGGCCGCGTCCACGTAGCGCTCGAGGTGGGCCACGTTGGTCGTCGCGACGATCACCGACCCGGCCGGCGCCGTCGCCGCCAGATCGCGGGCATGGGCGGCGGGGTGGCCGTCCCGCCGGGCACGGGCCCAGAGTTCCGCGGCGTCGCGCATGACCCGCGCCGAGATGGCGTGGTAGTGGAGTTCATCGCAGAGCCGGTCGAGGCGCTCGAGGCCGCGGGTCTTGGCGGCGCGGATGAGTTCGCGACGCACTT
>JANQNV010000190.1 GCA_028279425.1 Longimicrobiales bacterium
CGATCAGGTTCTCCACGTCACCAGGCGTCGAAATGGCGCGGTCACGGTCCGGATTGTTGAGGTTCGTCACCTCGAGATCCGCACACGCCGTGCCCGCCATCGCTAGCAGTCCGGTGAATGCAAGAGTGCGAAACAGTCTCATGACTTCAAATCTCCGGGGGGGAGGGTGGTGATGGTCGACTGAGCTACACGTGACACGCGAAGTATGACTACTCGGCCTTACGGCTTTGTCAGGAAGCCCGGAGACGCACGGGCGCCGACGGCGAAGAGCGAGGCGGATTCGGACGACGGGCGCATACCCCTGCCGGATGAGACGACCTGCCATGTGAGAACGCGGTCGCCCGGCGGGATGGAGCTGAGCGAGAGCGGTCGCCCGGCGGGATGGAGCTGTGAGAACGCGATCGCCCCGCGGGATGGAGCGGTGCGAGAGCGGTCGCCCGGCGGGATTCAGCCGCGGGGTACCTCGCGGCGGAGCAGTTCGACCAGACCATCGGGGTTGTCGGCGTTGAGCCAGTGACCGCCGGCGAGCGTGTGGAGGTGTGCCGCATCGGTGGCGAGCCCGGCCGCCTCGAAGCGGGCCCGGGCGTCGGCGTCGATGATCGACGACTCTTCGGCGCGAACCAGATGGATGGCGAGGCCGGCGGGGGGGTGCTCGACCACCGGCCAGAGGTCGAGGTGGAAGAAGCTCTCCAGGAGCGCCCGCATGTCGGTGGGATCGAGGCGCCATTCGAGTCCGCCTCGGTCCGCACGGATCAAGTTGGTCGACATCCACTGGGCCACGCCGTGATCGTACCCCATCGATTCGACGGCCGCGATTCCCTGGGCACGATCCTCGAAGGGCCCCGGGTAGCGGCGTAGAACCTCCAGCATCGCCCAGGCGCTCCCGCCCGGCGGCCGGGCCGCGGGTGTGGAGTCGATCACCCAGGCGCATTCGAGGTGTGGCGCTCGCGGCGCTGGAGCCTGAAGCGCCGCGTATTGCAGGGCGACCTTTCCGCCGAACGAGTGACCGAGGATCCCCGTGGCCTCGATTCCCTGCTCGAGCACCAGGCGGGCGAGGTCGCGTGCGCACGCCTCGACCGAGTGCGGGGGAGCGAAACCCTGCGAGTTGCCGTGCTGGCGCAGGTCGATGAGGACGGCGCCCCAGTCGGGCCGTACCCCGACGAAGCGACGGGCCACCGAGCCCCAGTTTCGGCCGGCGCCGAAGATGCCGTGAAGCACGAGCATCCACCGGGTGGGCTCGCCCCCCGGAGCAGACACGAACTCATGGTGAAGGAACGGGTCGGAAGACAGAGGTGCGTCCATGTCGTATGTTGGCGCCACCCATCGTTCGGAACCACCCCTCCGGAGCCCCGCATGCGCCCGATCTCCCGACGCCTGGTCGTACCCTTCGTCGTGCTCGCCTTCGGCTGCGGCCCGTCGGACGCGCCCGACGAAGCCGCGACCGAGGTCGCGCCTGCGGGTGACGTCGCATCGCGTCCGTTGCCCGACGGTGCGCAGGCCTGGTCCCTGCTCGGCGAGCCGCTCCGCCCGCCCGAGCTCTCGGCAGAGGTGCGGGCCTCGCACGAGGCCAATCTCGCCTCGGCGGAGGCCGACGCCGAAGCCGACCCGGAAGACGTCGAGGCGATCATCTGGTACGGTCGACGACTCGCCTATCTGGGGCGCTATCGCGAGGCCATCGCTGTGTTCACGCGCGGGATCGCGCTCCACCCGGACGACGCGCGTCTCTACCGTCATCGGGGCCACCGCTTCGTCACCGTTCGGGAGTTCGACCGCGCGGTCGAGGACTTCCTGACTGCCGTCGACTTGATCCGGGGTCAGGACGACGAGGTGGAGCCCGACGGCCTTCCGAACGCCCAGGGGATTCCCACCAGCACGCTCCACTTCAACATCTGGTACCACCTTGGCCTTGCCCACTATCTGCAGGGCGACCTGGAGCGGGCCCTTCTGGCGTGGAACGATTGCCTCGCGGTGGCCCGCCATCCCGACAGTGTCGTGGCCACGAGCTACTGGCTGAACAACACCCTTCGACGGCTGGGTCTGGAGTCGGAAGCAGATGAGGTGTTGGCGAACATCTCTGCCGATATGGAGATCATCGAGAGCACTTCGTATCTCGACGTACTCCTTCTCCACAAGGGAGAGAAGACGGCCGAAGAGCTCGTCGGACCCTCCGATGGCGAGGCGACCCTCGCCTCGACGACTACCGCGTACGGCGTAGCCGTTTGGCACCTGGTGAACGGCCGTCGCGACACCGCTTTCGGGCTGTTCGAGGAGGTTCTCCAGAACCGCAATCAGTGGCCGGCCTTCGGGTATGTCTCGGCCGAGGCCGACGTTGCCCGGATGCGCAACGACGAGGCCGCGAACTAGCCCGAGCAGGGCCAAAGGCCTGAATCGGCCCGGAACTTGCACGTTTGGGGGCGTCACCGCTGAGCTCATCGACCCCCGCCCCACATCGTGCACCTCGCCTCACGCCCCCCCTCGCCAAGGCTCCGGCCGGCCCTGCTCGCCGGCGCGGCCCTCGTGCTCGCCGCCGGATGCGCCGACCAGCCGGCTCCCCAGGAGATGGACGACGCGGAGCCGCGTTTGGCCAGTCGTCCCGCTACGGCGGAGATATGGGGAGGATCGCAGCTGGACTTTTCGGCGTGGTGGCTCGACGCGTCGGGTGACTCGACGCCGGCGGGCGTTCGGTGGAGCTCCTCACAGGGGGAGATCGACGGACAAGGCCGCTTCACGGCCCCGCTCGACTCCGGCCAGGTCCTCATCGTGGCCCGCGACGAAATGGGCACGGGCCGCGCCGATACGAGTCGGGTGAGCGTGCGGTTGCTCGATCCGAGCGAACCAGCCGACGTCGTTATCGCTCCGCCCGACAACAGCGCCCCAGTGGTCGCCGAGGGTGCCGTGTTGCGCCTGGTCGTGCGGGTCGCCAACGCCGCAGGCGCCCTCCTGGACGGGGTGCAGGTGGATTGGCAATCGCTCCGCCCGGAGATTCTCACGGTTGATCCGGACGGCGTGGTCACGGCCCACGCGCCCGGAGTCGCGGGGGTCGAGGCCCGGATCCCCTCGCGAGGCCTGGCCGACACCATGTCGGTCGAAGTCGCACGAGCGGCGACGGCCTCCGTCTCGCTCGTACCGGCCTGGGTCGAGCTGCCCGTCGGCGCAGAGCAGACCTTCGTGGCCTCGGCGCTCGGCGAGGCCGGGCAGCCCCTGAGTGGACGCCACGTGGACTGGATCTCGAGTGCTCTCGCCGTGGCCGGTGTCGACTCGACGGGTACGGTACGCGCCGAGGCCGTGGGCACCACCCAGGTGGTCGCCTCGGTCGAGGGCGTCGGCGCGGTCGCCACGGTCGTCGTCGTGGACAGCGTCACCCCGGTGGCGTCGGTCGCGGTCGTACCGTCGGCCGCTACACTTGTAGTGGGCCAGGTGATGGACTTCGCAGCCGATGTGCGTTCCGCAGCCGGTGTGCCGCTTCCGTCGGCCACCGTCGTGTGGCAGTCGTCGAATCCGGTGCTCGCCACGGTCGACCCGAGCGGCCGGGTCACGGCCCGGGGCGCCGGACAGGTTCAGATTACCGCGTCGTCGGGCGGGGCGTCGGGTTCGGCCGCCGTCACCATCGAGACGCAGGCGCCCGTGCCCGTCACGACCGTCGTCGTGGAGCCCGATTCACTCGAACTCGATGTCGGAGCGGGCGCGACCCTCCTGGCTCGGCTCTATTCCGCCACCGGATCGACGTTGTCGGGTCGGCCGGTCACCTGGAGCATCGACGATCCAAACGTCGCGGCCGTCGGAGCCTCGGGGGCCGTGGTGGGCATCGGGCCCGGCTCGACGACCATTCGGGCCACGGCGGAGGGTGTGGTGGGCCGAGCGTCGATCGTGGTCAACGACACGACCCCGGTGGTCGGGTCGGTGGAGGTGACTCCGGACAGCAGCTCGGTCGGTCTGGGCACGACCGTCGCCCTGACGGCGACCGTGCGAGCTCCCGATGGCACAGCGCTCCCGACCGTATCGGTCGCCTGGGCCACGTTGGACGCCAGCGTCGCGACGGTCGACGGCGCCGGGACGGTCACCACACGGGGCGTCGGCTCGACCGAGATCCGAGCCTCGACCGGCGGCGTCGTCGGGCACGCGGCGATCGTGGTCACCGATACGGCCACGATCGTGGGTTCGATCGACGTCGCGCCCGACAGCAGCGAGGTGGAGCTCGGGGCGACCCTCGGCTTGACGGCGACCGTGCGAGCCCCGGGCGGCTCGGCGCTCCCCGGGGTGCCCGTCGCCTGGACGTCGGCCGATGCCACGGTCGCGACCGTCGACGCCGGCGGCACGGTCACCACAGAGGCGGTCGGCTCGACCGAGATCCGTGCGACCGCCGGCGGCGTCTTGGGCCGGTCGACGATCGTCGTGATCGATTCGGCGACCGTCGTTGGATCCGTCGAGGTTGCTCCCGACAGCAGCGAGGTGGAGCTGGGGGCGACCCTCGACCTGACGGCCACCGTGCGGGCTCCCGACGGCTCTGTGCTGCCAGTTCCCGTGGCGTGGAGCACGGGCGATGCCGCCGTCTTGACGGTCGATGGAAACGGTACCGTGACCACGCGCGGCGTCGGGTCGACCGGTGTGCTGGCCGTGGCCGGAGGCGTAACCGGGGTCGGCTTCGTCAACGTGCTCGACACGGTCACCGTGGTCGGCTTGGTGAGCCTCTCGGCGACGAGCGTGGCGGTTCAGGTGGGCGGCACCGCCGCACTCACGGCGACGGTGCGCGACACGGCCGGACAGGTGGTCGGCGGTTTCCCGGTTGTGTGGTCGACCCTCGATGGCGCGATCGCGACGGTCGACGGCAGCGGGACCGTGACTGGCGTGGCCGCGGGAACCGCGACGATTCGCGCGACCGCCGGGTCGGCGACGGCCGATGCCGTCGTGACCGTCTCCGCGCCGAGTGGCGGGTCGCTCGCGAACGAGTGCCAGTCGCCCGGACCGGGGTGGGTGTGGTGCGACGACTTCGACCAGGATCGGCTGTCGTCGTACTTCGAAATGAGTGACGGTGGGGGGAGCTTCACGCGCACGGCCGGCGTTGGCGCCGAGGGGTCGAGTGCGATGCGGGCTCAGTTCTCTCCCGGGCAGGTCGGAGCGGGGCAGCTCCATCTGGCGCTCGGCCGCACACCGTCGAGCTACATCCGGCCCGCGGATGCAGGCACTGCCGACTACCGCGAGCTGTACTGGAGGATGTACGTGCGACTCGCGCCCGGTTGGGTCGGGGGCGGCGGCTACAAGCTGAGCCGCGCCTTCGTGTTTGCGGCGTCGAACTGGTCGCAGGCGATGATCGCGCACGTTTGGGCGGGCGGGCCTGGAGACAACCATCTGGCCATCGATCCGGTGCGGGGAACCGACGAGGCCGGCAATCTGCTTACCACCGGATACAACGACTTCGCGAACTTCACCTGGCTGGGCTCTCAGACCTCCACGACCCCCATCTTCGATGCGTCGCACGTTGGCGTGTGGCAATGCATCGAGACCCGGGTGCGGCTCAACGACGCCGGGGCCTCCAATGGCGTGTTCGAGCTGTGGGTCGATGGCCAGGCCGAGGCCCAGCGCACCGGCTTGAACTTCGTGGGGGCCTTTTCGGCGTACGGACTGAACGCGGTCTTCGTCGAGAACTACTGGAACGGCGGCGCCCCGGCCTCGCAGGAGCGCTACATCGACAACTTCGTGGTCTCCACGCAGCGAATCGGCTGCTGACCGGGGTGTCACGGCCCCCCCGTTGACTTAGGTTGGAGGCGTCAGAAACGAGACCCCCAACCAGGACGTGTCATGTCGATTGCCAAGGTCATCGAGATTCTCGCCGAGGGCGATTCCATCGAGGAGGCCGTCGAGGCCGCGGTCGCCGAGGCCGGACGCACCGTGCGGAACATCCGCAGCGCCTACGTCGCCGATACGCAGGCGATCGTGCGTGACGGGAAGGTGAAGAAGTTCCGGGTGAACACCCGGATCGCGTTCGTCGTCGACGAGGATGACGATTGAGCCTTCTGTGACCTCGCAGGAGCCTTACCGCGGAGCCCTCGCCCGGGTACGACAGGTCGTCCGACCGTCGCCTCTGGTGGGGGCTCCCGCTCTATCGGAGCGACTCGGTCGACCTGTCGCCCTGAAGCTCGAGTGCCTGCTCGAGACCGGGTCCTTCAAGGTGCGTGGTGCCTCGGCGTTCATCCTCGCCTTGCCTCCCGAAGACCGGCAGCGAGGAGTCGTCACCTGTTCGTCGGGCAACCACGGGCGCGCCGTCGCCTTCGTATCGGAACGACTCGGCGTACCGGCCACGATCTGTGTCCCGAGCTGGGTCGATCCCGTGAAGCTCGCCGCCATTCGAGCGCACGGCGCCGAGGCGATCTTGGCGGGCGACAGCTACGACGAGGCCGAGCGGGTCGCACTGGATCTCGCCGCTGATCGCCGTCTCACCTTCATCCCGCCGTTCGATCATCCCGATGTGGTGGCGGGGCAGGGGACCCTCGCGCTCGAGGTCCTCGAGGCGTGTCCCGAGGTGACCGAGGTGGCCGCGCCCCTGTCGGGAGGCGGGCTCGTGGGGGGAATTGCGGCGATGCTCGCCGCGGCTGCTCCGCACGTCGAGGTCACGGCCGTCACGGCCTGGAACGCCCGCGTGATGTGGGAGAGTCTCCGGGTGGGTCGGCCCATCGAACTCGAAGAGGAGGAGACCCTCGCGGGGGCGCTGGCGGGTGGGATCGGTCTCGACAACCGGGTCACCTTCGACCTCGTGCGCACACTCGTGCGACGACACCACACCGTCGACGAGGCGGCCATCGGTCGCGCCATGCGCTTCGCCTACGACGAACTCGGCCTCGTCGTCGAGGGCGGGGGCGCGGTCGCACTGGCCGCAGCCCTCGAGGGGCTCCTGAACGGCCCGAGTCGCGGCACCCTCGTCGTCGTCATATCGGGAGGCAACGTGGCCCTCCCGGTGCTTCGCGACGTGGTCAGCGGATCCGGGCGATAACGATCCGACTCGGCTCCTCGGCCGTGATGATCAGCTCGGCGCCGACGCCGGTGCCGTTCGAGACGAAGTCGTGGATCCGCACTCCCCCCGGGCCGGTGCGCCCCGAGAAGGTGTTGGCTTGCTGGAGCGTCGCCGAGGGCGTGCCGTCACTGTTGACCGTGACGGGCCACGGCCAGGCGCCGGTGGGTCCCGCGGGCGTGCTGGGGCACGGAGGGTTGTCGGCTGCGAAGCAGAAGAGCTCGATCGCCGAGACGAAGTCGTAGCTGGTGATTCGACGCGGACCGTCGGGTGCCGTCGTGCCGTTGAACATCGCCGCGGCCGCGAACTCCTCCAACAGCCGCGGGAAGGTCGTACCGGTCACAGCTTCGAGCCCCGCCACGCCGGGTAGTGTCTCGACCGCATTCAAGGTGGAGAACAGATCGGCGTCGGCAAGGGGGGCCGTGCCTGCGTTGCCGTAGGCGTCACCGAGCCAGCGCAGGAACGTCCAACCGGAGCCGTACACGGAGTGATCGGGGTCGGCGCCGAGGGGCGAGACGACGACTCCGTTGGGCTGGGAGGCGAGGAACCCCTGGGCGCGAAACATGCGCAATGCGATGCCGTAGAATTCCGGCTTGATGGGACCGTTGTTCGCCTCGAATCCCGTTTCGACCATGGCATCGGCCTCCACCATGGCGTTGGCCGACGGGCCACCGACCGAGGCCCAGGCCACGCGACTCGCCATGTTACCCGCGATCTCGGCCTGCCCCTCTTCCTTCCACGTCGGGTTGTAGGGGTTCACGACGCTCTGCGGTCGGTTCACGCCGTTGTAGAGCGAACTGACGTGCTTCATCTCGTGCACGAGGGTCTCGAGCGACTGCCAGTTCGCCCCGTCCGCATCGTCCTGAGCCTGGATCAGCGTCGCGCTGAAGTAGATGTACTCCCCCTCGTTGGAGGCGGGGCACGAGGAGGCGGTGAAGAAGTCACCACTCCACACGAACGCCGCCGTTCCCGATGCGACCACGGGCGAGATGAAGACGATCACCTTGCCGTTGCTGTCGATATCGGGGACGCCGTCGAAATACGCGTCGATGATGGGCCGTCCATGGGCCTCGTAGAACTCCGCCATCCGCTGCACCTGCGTAGGCGTCACGGCGAGGTCGCTCTGCGCTTGCTCTTCGTCCTGGAAGAAGGCGAGTCGGTCGTTTTCCCAGACCTTCACGGCCGTCACCTCGGTCCCAGCCGGCGTGCAGTTCGAAGGCGTCGTCGGATCGATCTGGATGGTCGAGGGCAGGTCGACGGGGGAGGGCCCCTGTACGGCGAGCGGGGACGGCCGGATGACGCCTTCGGGTCCGATCCGACGCAGAAGCTCGGCCTCCTGACGTCGGAGGTCCATGTGGTACTGGGCCGTACGCTCGGCCATGCGAGCCGACTCCGCGAGCCCGGGTACGTCGACGAGGCGCCGAGCCAGCGCAGCCCGCGCACCGGTGGCGGGCACGGTTTCGAGAGGTGCTGCCGCAGCGGGGTTCTCCACGATCGCCCCATCCAGCGGTCGCACCTCGAGGCTCACATCTTCCACACTGAAGTTCTGCGGCTCGCTGAAGGTGCTCACCACGGCGACCCGGTACTGATCACCCGCGGAGCCCGCGGGCAGGATCACGCCGCAGTCTCCCTCGGCCGGAACCGCCTGCGCGACCCACTCACCGGGATCGAGATCGACGCTGAGGTTGCAGTCGCGCACGAGGAAGGTGACCGACGCGGTGACGGCCTCGAAGCTCGCAGTGATCGTGGACTCTCCGAACGCCACGGCGACCACATTGCCGTCGGCGTCGACGGTCGCCACCGAGGGATCCGACGACGACCAGTCGAAGTCGACACCGGTGACCGGGACCCCCGCGCTCGTGAAGGCGTCGGCCGCGAACGCGATCGACGCACCGATCGTCGTCACGGAGCTACCGTCCGGCGAAATGACGATGCGATCCACGGTCGGAGCCGGGTCGGTTCCATTGCCGTCCGAGCAGGCCACGACGGCCGATGCCAGGAAGAGGACGAATGCCGAACGCAGCCGAATCATGCGGTAGGGTCTCCGGGTGGTGAACCAGCGTAGGGGTGCGTCTTGAACCCGCGGCGCACGAGGCGGGTTCCTTGGGCCGGACGGAACGAGGGGTGGCCGTTCGACCACCCCCGTCAGCATCGGCCGCCCCGCCGTCTCAGTCGAGCAACTCGGGAATCACGACCCCCGCGGCGCTCGCGATCCGAATGGTCGCGAGGCCCGAAAGCGGGGTGGGTTCGGGGTTCACCTCGATGAGCGTTCCCCCGGCCCCCACGACGATGCGGGGCAGGGAGGCTGCCGGATGCACGACCGCGCTCGTGCCGATCGAGAGGCACACGCTCGCGCGCTGCGCGTCGCGCATGGCGTGGTCGAGAAGCGCCGAGTCGAGGGCTTCGCCGAACCAGACCACGGCTGGCCGGGCCAGCGCGCCGCACTGGGGGCAGTGCGGGAGTACGTCGACACCGTCGGTGTCGATCGGATCTCGATGCCGGGTGCTCCACGAACACTGCGGGCACCGAATTCCGAACAGATCTCCGTGCAGCGGGCGAGGTCGTGCCTCGGCGGCTTCGTCCCGTTCGCCCGCGAGCCCGCCCCCGAGTTCGTCGTCGAGCGCCCGGTCGTGCAGGCCGTCCACGTTCTGGGTGTACAGGCGACGTGCGTCGGGGCGCTTCAGGATCCAGCGCGCGAGCGATCGGTGCGCGGCGTTCGGCGAGCAATCGTTGATGCGCCGCCGCCGGTAGTCGTACCAGGACCAGACGCGGAGCGGATCGTAGGCGAACGCCTCCGGCGTCGCGAGATCCTGCGGACGGTGACGGCGCCACTCACCCTCCAGGGCATCCCGAAAGGTCGGGACCCCCGACTCGGCGCTCACTCCTGCGCCCGTGAGGATGAGCACGCGATCGGCCTCTTCGAGAAGCGTCCGCGCGCGGGTGAGGCGTCCCGCGGGGCCGCGGAGCGGGGTGAAGTCGTCGTGGTGCACGGCGCGGACTACCCCGTGTGTCCCGGTGCCCTGAAGGCCGCCCACGCCAGGCTCAACCAACCGACCAGGAGGGCCACGCCACCGAGCGGCGTGATCGCCCCGAGTCCGCGGACCCCGCTCGCAACGAGCGCATACAGAGAACCGGAAAAGACCACCACGCCGACGACCATCGCCCAGCCCGCGACGGCGAGCGCGGTCGACAGGTCGGGCCAGCGGGCGGCCGCGCTCGCGACGCCCAGCAGCGCCACCGCGTGAATCAGCTGGTAGCGCACGGCGGTCTCGAAGATCTCCAGATCCCGCGGCTCGAGCGAGCCGCGCAGCGCGTGCGCCCCGAAGGCGCCCGCGGCCACTCCGAGGAACCCGAAGACGGCTGCGGCCAGGACGAAGGTGCGATCCATGATGTCAGTAGGCTATGGCGTACGCTTCACGGCGCGGGTCGGCGGCCGCTGTGAGCGTGCCCGACGAGGGCTCGACGTAGATCATCTGTGCGCCCCCGAAGGTCGCGGTCCATCCCCGAACGACCGAGAGCTCGTGTCCGAGCTCGCCGAGAGCTCCGCGCACCGACGGCGAGACCCGGTCCTCCACGGAGACCTGCAGGCCCCCGTAGCTGCGGAAGCGCGGCGCCTCGACGGCGGCCTGGGGGGTCATGCCGAAGAGGAGCAGGTTGTGTACGATCTGCAGGAGCGACTGGGTCTGGGCGTCTCCGCCGGGGGTGCCGATGGTGAACGCCAGATTGCCGGCACGCAGCGCCATCATGGGCGTGAGGGTGTGGAAGGGACGTTTGCCGGGCGCCACGAGGTTGGGATGGCCTTCTTCGAGGGTGAACAGGGCGCCGCGGTTGTGGAGCACGACCCCCGTGTTCGGTTCGAGTAGACCCGAGCCGAAGCCCGAGTAGAGCGATTGGATCCAACTCACGGCGTTGCCGTCGGGGTCGACGACCGTGAGGTACACCGTGTCACCGAGGTCTCTCCCCTCCAGGTCGATCGTGGAGGCCAGCGGCTCACCCACACCCGACGCCACTGCCTCGGCGGCGGCCCCGGCGTCCACCTCGGCGGCCCGCTCCCGCAGGTAGCCCGGGTCGAGGAGCCGGTCCACGGGAATCTCGGCCAGGGCCGGGTCGCCGATCCACCGATCGCGATCGGCGAAGGCGAGCTTCTTGAGCTCGATGAGGGTGTGCAGGTAGTCGGCCTCGTTGTGCTGCATATCGCCGAGTGCGAATGCCTTGGCCATCTCCATCTGCTGGAGCTGCGTGACGCCCTGCGTGTTGGGGGGCAACACCAGGAAGGTGTGGCCGAGGTACTCGAGCGAGAGTGGGGACACCCATTCGCTTTGGTGCTCGGCGAAGTCCTCGATTCGTAGGTAGCCGCCCTCCTCTCCGATCAACCGAGCGAGTTCGGCCGCCACCGGGCCCGAGTAGAAGCCGTCCTTGCCCTCGGTTGCGATGCGCTCCAGGGTCTCCGCGAGCGGAGGATTGGTCAGCCGGGAGCCGACGCTCGGCGGAGCGCCACCCGGAAGGAAGAGCGCCCGTCCAGCCTCGTTGAGGTCGCGCCCCTGCGCGGTGAAGTCGGACGCGAGCCGGGTCGACACCGGGAAGCCGTCGCGGGCATACTGGATGGCGGGCTCGAGGAGGCGGTCGAGCGGGAGGCTCCCGAAGCGC